>JAHELS010000033.1 GCA_024644085.1 Rhodopirellula sp. | reverse complement strand
ATCAAACTGCCCGTGTTGTGCCCGCCCACCGCAATCTCCGCACGCGGCGGGGGAAGTCCGCGAAAATATTCGGCCGACGGTTTTTTTCACCATGCAATTCGTGGTGCATTTGGTGCATTATCGATAACAGATCGCACCCCCAAAGTATCCAAGGTGTACTTTTGACTCGGCAGTCCGATTCTGGCTCCGGCGCGCGAGGTTGACCTGAAAACTCCGAGCGGTCCGCGGTGTTCCGGTGCCCACGACTCCTAAACCACTCGCTAGAATGCAACTGTCCTGCGGGAAACCGAGATGTCTAATTCAAGTAAATTCTTCACCGTCAACCAAGTCGAAGGATCATACGAAATTGTGCTGGGCACAGCCGATTTTGTCAGTCGTCCGATCATCGTCATGGCCCAGGAAGAGATGACGAAGTACATCGACGCGAACAAGCCGAATCGACTGGTCATCAATTTCAAGAACGTCGGCCATATTTCGTCGGAATTCCTCAGTGCGATGATTCGCATCAAAGACCATGTGAAAGGCAACGGCGGAGAGCTGAAACTCAGTCACTTGAACGAAACCGTGCTTACCCCGTTCAAGTTGACCAAACTCGCGGGAACCCATTTCTTGATTTACGACACGACACCTGAGGCGATCGACGCCTTTTAATCCAAGAACCCATGTCCGAAGACTCTCATATTCTTGTCGTCGACGACAGCCCGACCCAGCTCAAGCAAATGGCTATGTTGCTCGAGAAGGACGGGCTCGTCGCGCACACGGCTGTCGACGGCAAGGATGCGATGGAGAAGATTCAACAAGATGCTCCAACCCTTGTCGTAACTGACTTGCAGATGCCCGAGATGAACGGGCTTGAATTGGTCGCCGCGGTAAAAGCCAGCTTCCCCACCATCCCGGTCATCTTGACCACCAGCCAGGGGAGCGAAGAAATCGCGGCACAGGCGCTCCGCGATGGGGCAGCGAGCTACGTTCCCAAACGCGACATGATCACCGGGCTGTTGCCGGTCGTGCGTCAGGTGCTCGCCGTCAATCAGGCAACGCAATCGGTGAGTGAGGTTGCGAAATTTGCCATCGAAAGCACGATCACCCTGTCACTCGAAAACGAAGAGCGGTTGGTTCCAAGTGTGATTGCAAGACTCGAGTTGCCGCTGGCCGAACTCGATCTGTTCGACGAAGGTGAACGGGTGCAGATCGCGATGGCCCTCGACGAAGCACTCATGAACGCCATGATCCATGGGAACCTCGAAGTCTCATCCGAGTTGAGGCAAACTGCCGACGGCAAACCGTACGCGGAAATGATCGAGCAGCGTAAGAATGAATCGCCCTACCGGGAACGCCGGGTTTACGTTCATCTGCATGCATCCAACGAAGATGCGACATTCGTGATTCGCGACCAGGGCCCCGGCTTTGACGCCGCCAGCTTGCGTGACCCGACCGACCCCGAGAATCTTGAACGAGCCGGCGGCCGCGGTCTGCTGTTGATCAACGCTTTCATGGACGAAGTGAGCCACAACGATGCGGGCAACGAGATCACGATGATCAAGCGGAACGAAGTCAGCAACGGGAACGATGAGGGTTAGCCGCACAGGGGTCACTTCGTTCCATGGCCATTGCGACGCTTCGTCTCTCGCTCGCCAACGACCGACCGATACGGTCCGACGGCGACTACGTCTTGTACTGGATGATCGCGTTTCGACGCGCACGTTTCAACTTTGCGCTCGAGCACGCCGTTGCCCGCGCCAAAGACTTGGGCAAGCCGCTGGTGATCTTCGAGCCGCTGCGTGTCCGCTACCGGTGGGCGAGCGATCGAATGCATCGCTTTGTGATCGAGGGAATGGCGGATAACCAGAAAGCATTTGCCGGAAAACCGGTGACCTATTACCCCTACGTCGAACCCCAGGCGGGTGCCGGCACGCCGTTGTTGCATCGCTTGGCCAAAAAAGCGTGCACGGTTGTGACCGACGAGTATCCGTGCTTTTTCCTGCCGCACATGATCGATGCGGTCAAAGACACAATCCCCGCCCGATTGGAACTGGTCGACAGCAACGGAGTGATCCCGCTGCGCCAGCCCGATCGAACGTTCACCGTCGCGCACAGCTACCGTCGCTGGATGCAAAAAAATATCCTTGATGCGCTGCTGGAAATGCCGAAAGCAAATCCCGTGTCTCGCGTCAAACTGCCGAAACTCTCACGCTTGCCCAACAGCATCACGAAGCGTTGGCCGCCTGCCGATCTCGAGTCACTGCTCGGCAGCGAAGGACTCAAATCCATTCCCATCGACCACGACGTTCCTCCCAGCGACGTCGTCCCCGGCGGAGCCAATGAAGCCTCGCGGCGACTCAAACGGTTCGTCAAAAAGCTGCTGCCGGTCTACGGCGACGATCGAAACCACCCCGACGAAGACGCGACCAGCGGACTGAGCCCGCACCTCCACTTCGGGCACATCTCAGCCCACGAGATTGTGCAAGCGGTTCTCGACAGCGAAGATTGGACGCCCGACCAGGCCTCCGAGGCCAACGGAAAAAACCACGATTTCTGGAACACCAGCGAGCCAGCCGAAGGATTCCTCGACCAGGTTTTGACGTGGCGGGAAATGGGATTCAATCTTTCCTTCCGTCATCCCGACTCCTACGACAAATACGAATCGCTGCCCGAGTGGGCCCTCAAAACACTCCGCCAGCACGCAAAGGACAAGCGCCCGCAAATCTATTCGCTCGAGCAATTCGAACGGGCACAAACGCACGACGAGTTATGGAATGCTGCCCAGCGTGAAATCGTCCAAACGGGCGTGATGCACAACTACATGAGAATGTTGTGGGGCAAGAAAATCCTGCACTGGACCAAGACGCCCCAGGATGCACTCGCGGTCATGATCGAATTGAACAACAAATATGGGCTCGATGGCCGCGACCCCAATTCCTACAACGGCATTTTCTGGGTCCTGGGCCGTTACGACCGGGCCTGGGGACCCAAACGGCCCGTCTTCGGCAGCGTTCGGTACATGACCAGCGACAGCACGCGTAAGAAGCTCCGACTGAGCAAGTATCTCGAACGTTTTTCAGGCTGATCCCCCCTCGCCTCGGCCGAGTTCATTCCCGGCCCGCTTGCCGCCACTGGCTGGTAGATTCTGCCAATCGCCGGGATTCTGATTCCATATCCGCGGCAGGCCGAACCCCGTTTTCACGCGAGATTCGTATCGAAAGGCCTTGTCGAGGGGGGCAAGCCCCGATAAATTTCTCGATTCCTCCCAACTCGGCGGGCAAACCCGTCAGAGCGGGGAACGTTTGTGTTTTCGCATCTCATTAACAAGCAAGTCAATTCCGTGGTGGCTCAACCAAGCTTCATGGCCAAGCCCGGCCAAGTCGAAAAACAGTGGCACGTCGTCGATGCAAGCGACGAAGTCCTCGGGCGGCTTGCAAGCGACATCGCCGTCGTGCTGATGGGCAAGCACCGTCCGCAGTACACGCCGCATGTCGATTGCGGCGACTTCGTGATCGTGATCAACGCCGAAAAAGTGGCGATGACCGGCAAGAAAATGGATGCGCGGCACTACACGTGGTACACCGGCTATCCCGGTCTACGACTGGAAAGCTACGCCGATCGTAAAGATCGCAAGCCGGAGGATTTGATCTACCACGCGGTGCGACGAATGCTCCCGAAAAACAAACTCGCGTATCAGATGATCAAGAAACTGAAGATCTACGCCGGCCCCGATCATCCCCATTCGGCACAACAACCGCATCCGCTGCAGCGGACCAGCAAGAAGGCCAATTCGTAGGTCGCTCACAACAACTTCCAACCCAACACTTTTACAACGATTTGAATTCATGGTCGCCGTCAAGAAGGACAAGATTAACGGAGATGCACTTGGCACCGGTCGCCGCAAGAGCAGCGTCGCGCGGGTCCGAGTACGTTCGGGAAGTGGCAACATCACCGTCAATAACAAGCCGCTCGCCGAGTACTTCGTGAATGATCAACATCAGACCTGGATCACCGACACGTTGGCCGCGGTGGAACATTCCGGCGACCTCGACGTGCTCGTTCGCGTTGGTGGCGGCGGGATGACGGGCCAAAGCGGCGCCGTTCGCATGGGCCTGGCGCGGGCGTTGGTCAGCTACGACGAATCACTGCATGAAGCACTCCGCGATGGTGGGTACCTGACCCGCGATTCGCGAATGAAGGAACGAAAGAAGCCTGGTTTGAGAGGTGCTCGCCGCGGCGTGCAATTCAGCAAGCGCTAGTCGGCCTCGCTCGGATTCCAGAAAAAAATACAGAAACAGGCCGATTTGTTCGGTGCTGCTCGCTTTTGGATCGCGGTTTTACGCCCCATCGGCGCAAGATGTGCTCATTCGTTCAGGCGTGCAAGTCGACTGCCACGCGACCAAGTGTGGCCACATGAATTGCGCCGCTGACCGCAATGCCGTTTCCTGTGCTGCGGTTTTGATCAATTCGTTCTCCATTTGAGGTTAGGTTTTGGGAAAAAAAGAAGAGGCCTTCGAGGTCGAAGGCACTGTTACACAAGCGCTTGCCAACACCAGGTTCCGGGTCCAGTTGGAAACCGGATCGGAGGTGATGGCCCACGTCGCCGGTCGAATGCGTAAGCACTTCATCCGAATTGTTCCGGGCGACAAAGTCCGCGTCGAGCTGTCGCCTTACGACCTGACCAAGGGTCGCATTGTCTATCGCGAGCGATAGCATTCCGCTGCTCCTCCGACGGGACCCTCTTAGCGTCGGACTAACTCACCTTGTCTTGGGCACAAGGGCAACGGAGTCTCGGGCACAAGGGCATCGGACAGATCGCGGGCTCTCAAAGAACAAATTGCCCCTTTTCTTTTCTCTCGCGACGATTTGGCCGGTTGTGGCATTTCTCGTCAATCGTGAAACTATAGCCGTGGATCTCAGGTAGAAGTTGGTGTTGACGCGATCCGCCAAGCGTCCGAACGACGGACACCTACCGGGGACTGCGAATCGGCGGCCCTCTAATTTCTGAAAAGGCTTGCCGAAAACAACGCTCAATTGACACTCCGGCGCACTGCGCCAATCTAAATTCCCCCCAAGATGGTCTGAGAAAATGGGTTTCCCGAATCAATCGGTTCGTCTGAGAATCGCTTCCGTTGCCATTGCCGTCGCCACTCTCGTCGCGGCACCGGCAACACTTTCCGCCCAGGAACAACTTCAACCTCTCGGTGGCGCCGCCACGCTCGATGCGACCGAGCCTGTTTTGGTTGTCACCCTCGGCTCGGTGAACAAGTTGATGCAGGACGTCAACTATATGACCAGCGCGCTGGGCCAGGCTCAGGCGGGCGGCATGTTCACAATGATGGTGGGAACATTCACCCAGGGAATCGACACGACACAGCCGATCGGAATTCTCGTTCCACTTGTCGACGGGGCACCGCAACCGCTCGCTTTGGTTCCCACACCCGACGTGAAGACCGTTCTCAAGCGGCTCGAAGCCCAGACCGGACCCGCCGACGAACTCGATGACGGAACGCTTGTGATCGCAGTGGGTGCGAGCACCGTTTTCATTCGCCAGGTCGGCAATTGGGCTGTTCTCGCGCCGAACCAGGATCTTTTGGAATTGGCTCCGGCCAATCCGATGACGTTGTTCCGGGGGATGGGTAACGACTACGACCTCGCATTTCGACTGAAAATGCAGCAGGTCCCGGCCGAGACACGCACGATGTTGGTCGCACAGATTCGCCAGGGATTCGAGCAAGCGATGGCGCGTCAGGGCGGCGAGGCCGAAGCGACTCGAAAAATGGCCGAGGGCACGATGGAGCAGCTCGAGCAAATGATCAATGAAACGGACGAATTGAAGTTCGGTTTCAATATCGATCAATCCGCCAAGCAGGTCGTGATCGATGGTTCGTTCACCGCCGTACCCGGCTCGAAGCTGGCGGCGATCTACGGCGGACAGCAACCGATCCCGTCTCAATTCGCATCGGTGATCCGAGAGGACGCGGCCGCTTTTTATCACGCTGCAACTTCGATCAGCCCCGAGGCGGTTGAACAGACACGTACCAGCTTGACGACGTCGCTCAATGCCGTTCGCAATGCACTTGCCAACGAGGACAACCTCAGCCCGGCGCAGCAAGCCGAGATTACCGAGGTGATCGATCGAATTGCCGATTTGGCGATGGAATCGATTGCCGAGGGCCGCGCCGATGTCGGTGCCCTGCTGCTGGCCGACGAAAACAATTTCCAGTTCGTGTTCGGATCGTTCGTATCCGATGGGGCGGAAGCCGCACAGATCGTCAAGGACCTGGCTGCGAAGGTCGAAAACGAACCCGACGCGCCTCGGTTCAAGTTCGATCAAGGGACTTACAAGGGGGTCACCATGCACGTCATCGAAGCCGACGTTCCCGCCGGGAAGGACGAAGCGCGACGCGTCTTTGGCGAGACGCTTCGAGTGCACATCGGCACGGGTGAGAAATCAGTGTATGCCGCGGTTGGTAACGACAGCGAGACCTTGCTCAAGGAATTGATTGATTCAGCCGGAAGCGATAACGCAGCCAACCGTCCGATCGGGCAATTAAGATTTACGCTGATGCCGGTACTTGAATTTGCCCAGTCGGTTGAACCCAACGACGCGGTTTCGGCAATGGTCGATGCTCTCTCACGTGCACCCGACCAGGGCGAGTTGATCGTGGTTCAGGACGGTATCGACAATGGCCAGGAATCCCGCATCACGATCGGCGAAGGTTTGTTGCAGGCGATCGGCGCTGCGGTACGTCAGACACAGCAGGATCAGCTGCAACAAGGCGGTCAGTTTTAGTCGCCTTTACGAATCAGAATGACAGACCACAAAGACCGTCGGGACGGGTTCCGGCGGTCTTTTCCGTGTCGGAGGCATTCTCCGCGCGGCAGCATTACCACGCACTTGAATGAGCTTCAGAGTTAACCGTGAACGTTCGCAAAAAAACCATATTGTCCGCCGCGATCGTCTTGTTGGCCGTTGTCGTTTTTCTCGTCACGCGGGGAAACCGGCCCAGCGGCAATGAGGTCGCCAACGCGGCACCCACTCGTATCGAGCGACCGGAATCCAGCGATGAAATGACGATGACCGATGTGCTCGATATGGCACAGGCCGCCCGTGATCAAATGTCCAGATCGCTGGATGATTACACGGCGCGATTCGTCAAACGCGAAGTCGAGGCAAACGGAAAGCTCGGCGAGGAAACGGAAATCCAGATGAAGGTGCAGACCCGTTTGCGGGGCGACACCGAAGAGGCACCCCTGCGCGTCTATCTCCATTTTCAAAAACCTGAATCGGTCCGCGGTCGCGAAGTGATTTGGGCCGAAGACCTGTACGACGGCAAGATGGCCGTGCACGAAGTCGGTTTGCTGCTCAGCTTGAAAACGATCTGGCTCGACCCCAACGGCTTGCTTGCCATGCAGGGGCAACGCTACCCGATCAGCGAAATTGGAATCGTTCGATTGGTCGAAAAACTGATACTCCGTGGAGAGCGGGATCGGAATGACCCCAGCGTCAACGTGACCCTCGACACCGATCATCAATTCGGATCGCTGAAGGCTCATTTGATCCAGGTGCGGCGAGAGAAATCGACCGGTGGCGAAGACGATTATTCGCTCGCCGAAATCGTTTTCGACCCCGAGCGGCAGTTGATCCTCAGCTATCGCAGTTTTGGCTGGCCCCAAGAGCCTGGTGGGGAACCGCCGCTGCTTGAGTCCTACGCCTACTACGATTTGGAAACGAATGTTGGACTGACCGATGCCGACTTCGATCCGAAAAACCCGGATTACAGCTTTCCGGCCTTTTAACATCTCCCGTCCGCCACCCATCTGTGGCTCTCACCCCGGCGTCTCATGCGTTTAGAACTACCCCTCGTGATTGTGGTTGCCGTCAACATGGCAACCGCGTCGATATCCATCGCCGAAGATTGGCCACAGTGGCGCGGCAAGAACCGCGACGCCGTACTCCGCGAAACCGGATTGATGGAGACGTTGCCCAAAGGAGTGCTCCCTCGCAAATGGTCGGTTTCGATCGGTGCCGGCTACAGCGGTCCAACGGTCGCAAACGGACGCGTTTACGTCACCGATCGCGGGCCGGAGGATGCGCAAAAGGAAATCGAACGCGTGCTTTGTTTTAGTGCCGACGATGGCGAATTGATTTGGGAGCACACCTACGATGCGGTCTACACCATCAGTTACCGGGCGGGGCCCCGAGCGGCGGTGACGATCCATGACGGAAAAGCATTGTCGGTTGGTGCGATGGGACATTTCAAATGCTTCGATGCCGCCAGCGGCGATCTGTTGTGGCAGCGTTCGCTGTCCGAGGAATACCAACTCCGCATGCCCAACTGGGGAATCACCGCGGCGCCGCTGGTCTATCAAGACTCGGTGATCCAAATCATTGCTGGATCCGGGAACGCTTGTGTCGTCGCATTTGATTTGGAAACTGGAAAAGAGCGATGGCGAGCCATCGACGAGCGGGCCGGGTACAGCGCGCCGATTCTTGTCCGCCAGGGAAACCAGGATGTGGTCGTGGTTTGGACCGGCGAGAGCGTGAGCGGGCTCGATCCGACGAGCGGTGACATCCTGTGGGTCGTTCCCATGCCTCCGCGCAACATGCCCATCGGAGTTTCCACCCCGGTCGTTGAGGGCAACCATCTGTTCGTTTCCTCCTTTTACGACGGCTCGTTGTTGATCCGTCTTGATCCTGATCGGCCGGCGGCGAAAAAACTTTGGCACCGCATGGGAATCGACGAAAAGAATACCGACGCGCTTCATTGCATGATCAGCACGCCGATTATCAAAGGCGATCACATCTACGGCGTCGACAGCTACGGTGAACTGCGGTGTTTGGATTTGGCGACCGGCGATCGAGTCTGGGAGAACCAAACCGCTGTGCCGAGAGCCCGTTGGGCGACGATTCACATCATTCGTCATGGCGATCGTGAAATCATGATCAATGACCGTGGTGATCTGATTTACGCGACCCTTTCGCCGGACGGCTATACCGAACACTCACGAGCCGGGCTGATCGCACCGACGCGGCAACAACTCAACCGACGCGGCGGCGTCGCATGGGCGCATCCCGCGATTGCCAACGCTCACATCTACGCCCGCAGCGACGACGAGTTGATTTGCGCCTCGCTGATGCCTGAGAATTAGAAATCTCCCGTCAGATCTTTGTGCCGTGTCGGCCTCTACCCAACCAACTGAAAAGAATACCGATGCCTCAAATTGGCCCTATCATCGCAGCCTCGGCACGACTCTCTCTCGCGTACGCGGAACGATTGCTCAAGGACGTCCCATCTGACCAATTCGCGCGATTCGCGAGAGTTGGCGGGACCATGATCGAGTCCAATCATCCTGCATTCATCTATGGACACCTGAGTCTGTACGCGCCGCGCGTGGTTGAGCAACTTGGCGGCGATTCAACCCCGTTCGCCCCCTCGTCGACCTTCGAGAAACTCTTTTCAAAGGACGCGAAGTGCGTGGATGATCCGGATGGATCGATCTACCCGCCGATGGATGAAATCACGTCCGCATTGTTCGCGGGGTATCGTGCGGCGACCGAGGCGGTGGAACAGGCCGGCGACGAAATCCTGGCGGCCGAAAACCCGAACCAAGCCATGCGTTCCAAATTTCCGACCAAGGGGGCGATGCACGCCTTCTATCTCGGCGGGCATTTCATGGTGCACATGGGCCAGATGAGCGCGTGGCGGCGAGCGGAAGGTCTCGGTCCGGCGTAATCGTTGCTGAACGACTCGGACAAGCTTTTACAACCGATTAAAGTAACCGGTACGTCTCGGGTGTTCATTTCGCTCACCGCCGATGAGAATTGGCGTCCCGTCCATCCGCCTTTCGCCCCTATCGCCCTTTTGAGTTTTCGCGGGAATGATGTTGATGCCCCACTGGGATCCGTCGTCCTGGACGACGAAAGCTGCCCTCCAACAGCCTGCGTACGAAGATCCCGACCAATTGCAGTCCGTGGTCGCGACGCTCGCCAATCGGCCTCCGTTGGTGACCAGCTGGGAAGTCGAGCGGCTCAAGTCACAATTGGCACTCGCGTCCCAGGGTGGTGCGTTTCTTTTGCAGGGTGGTGATTGCAATGAAAGCTTCGATGCCTGCCAGGCCGGTCCGATCGAAAAAAAGCTGAAAGTGCTTTTGCAAATGAGCCTCGTGCTTGTTTACGGGATGCACAAACCGGTGATTCGCGTTGGCCGAATCGCCGGGCAATACGCCAAACCCCGGTCCAATGATACCGAAACACGTGACGGCGTGACTTTGCCCTCGTATCGCGGCGACTGCGTCAACCGCAGCCCCTTCACTCCGGAGGATCGCAAAACGAGGCCCGAGCTTTTGCTGGGCGCGTACGACCGTTCGGCGCAAACACTGAATTACCTCAGGGCATTGACCGAAGGTGGGTTTGCGGACATCAATCATCCCGAAAACTGGGAACTTGATTTCGTTTCCCAGTCGGCGCGTTCGGAGGAGTATCACCAGATGGTTCGCGGAATCGGTGACTCGCTTCGGTTTATCGACACCATCGGTGGCGTCACGCGGGCCGACCTGTCGCGGGTCGATTTTTACACCTCACACGAGGCGTTGCTGTTGCCCTACGAGCAGGCGCTCACGCGGCGCGCGATCAGCCGCGACGGTTGGTACAATCTCGGCACACATTATCCATGGATCGGTGACCGAACCCGCGACATTCATGGTGCGCACGTCGAATACTTTCGGGGCATCAGGAACCCAATCGGAATCAAGATCGGGCCGACGGCAACCGCCGATGGAGTCGTCGCGCTGCTTGATACTCTCAATCCGGACCGTGAAATCGGTCGGATCACGTTGATTTGTCGTTTCGGTGCGTCGAAAATCGGTGACTCTCTGCCGCCATTGATTCAAGCCGTTGAGGCGTCGCGTCATCCGGTGCTGTGGTCAATCGATCCGATGCACGGCAACACCGTCACGACGGACGGAGGAATCAAGACCAGGCATTTCGACCGAATCCTTGACGAGGTGCGTGATTCGTTCACGATTCATGCCAGCCACGGGACGATTGTCGGGGGAATTCATCTCGAATTGACCGGGAATAACGTGACCGAATGCGTCGGGGGCACAGGTGGAATCCAGTCCAGTGACCTTGGCCGCGCCTACGAGAGCAACGTCGATCCGCGTCTTAACTACGAGCAGGCAATGGAGATTGCGTTTCTTATCGCCGGTCGGGCCCGCGAGGCAACATAATGCCGACGACCGACCCCACTCCGCTCCAACACGCCATCGCAGAGGCGGTGTTGGACCTTGCCTTGGGCGAGGTGGTGAGCTTTGGAGACATCGCTGCTCGCGCCGGTCGTCCCGAAGCGGCGCGGGCCGCCGGAGCGGTATTGGCGGAATCCGCGGATAGCTTGCCGTGGTGGCGCGTCGTTTATGCCGATGGACACTTGCCTCCCTGTAATCCGGGCCTTCAAGCCGAGCGTCTCGCCGAGGAAGGAGTCGAGTTACGAGGCTTTCGCGTGATTCGCTCCCCACGGGGGCGATTTGCCCAACTGTGAAATCGACTCATCAAATCAGGCCCGATGTGGCGGGTTAAGATATGGCGGTGGAGACTTGTACCGATCCTCTTTGTATCCGACGGGAAAACTTCCATGCCCTGCCGAGTCTTGTTGTTTGTGTTCGTCGCTTTGCTCGCTCTCAAGGCGCGAGCCGATGAAAGACCCAACATCCTGTTCATCATGTCGGATGACCACACGGCACAGGCCGTCGGTGCGTACGCGACCTTGCTGAAGGATTTGAATCCGACGCCAACGATCGATTCGCTCGCCGCCGAAGGTGTCTGTTTCGACAACGCGTTCTGCACAAACTCGATCTGCACGCCCTCACGAGCCTGCATCATCACCGGCCAATACAACCATAACAATGGCGTGTTTGACCTGGGTGGGAAAATCGAACCGGAGAACCAGGTGTTACCGATTCTGATGCGCGAGGCTGGCTACCAGACGGCAATGATCGGCAAGTGGCACCTGAAGGTTCCGCCGAATTTCGATTATTACAAGGTGCTGCCTGGTCAAGGCAAATACTTTGATACTGAATTCCGCATTCAAGGTGACAAACCCTGGCCGAACAACGTCGTGAAGTACCCTGGATCGCATTCTTCGGATGTAATCACAGACGCGTCACTTGATTGGTTCAAGAACCGTCGAGATCCGGAAAAACCTTTCTTCGTATGCCACCAATACAAAGCGCCGCACGATTACTTCGAGAATCATCCAAGGTACGACAGCTATCTTGCCGACGTCGACATTCCGGAACCTGACTCTTTGTGGCACAAATCCGAAACGTGGGGATCGATCGCAACACGGGGACACAACGACGAATTGGTTCCTCACATCGGCACATCCATCGGTCGCCGCAACCCGCGACGCTCCTACGCTGCGGATTTGCCCGGAAAGTTTCCGTCCGAATTCAAGTGGGACTACAAGGATCCGAATCTCAGTGACGCCGAAGTCAAACGATTGGCTTACCAGGCATATCTGAAAAAGTACCTTCGATGTGTCAAAGGTGTGGATGACAATCTGCAGCGACTCTTTGACTACTTGAAACGCGAAGGTTTGTACGACAACACCGTCATCATCTATACCGGCGACCAGGGCTTCTGGTTGGGGGAAAAAGATTACCAGGACAAACGTTGGGCGTACGACCAGTCGCAACGCATGCCGTTCATCGTCCGCTATCCAAAGACCGTTCCGGGCGGGACGCGCAGCGATGCGATTGTTGAGAACATCGATTACCCGGCGCTGATGTTGGATTTTGCCCTCATCGACATTCCCGCCACAATGCAGGGTCGCTCATTTCGCCAGATCTGTGAAACCGGAAAGGAGCCGGTGGATTGGAAACAGGAAACTTACTATCGGTACTGGATGCACATGGCGCACCATGACAACCCCGGAGAGATGGCGATCCGCACCAAAACGCACAAGCTGATCTATTTCTACGGTTGCGATTACCAAGGAAAGAATCAGACTCCGCCCGCGTGGGAACTCTACGACCTCGAGAACGACCCGCACGAGATGCACAACCTTTACGACGACCCGGCACACGCGGAGATTCGTGATCGGCTCAAAGCTCGTTTTGCGCGGCTTCGAAAGGAGGTCGGAGACGATGGCTCGCATTATCCCGAGTGCGAGAAGATCGTTCAGGAATTCTGGGACTATGAGCACGAGGACCGGCAAAAAGCGATCAAAATCTCCGCGGAATTCCGGGCTCGCCGCGAAGCCGAACTGGGCCGACGTAACAATTGACGCAGCCGGGGCGAATTGTTCGTCAGCCAACTACCCAGCCCCGCAGCGTAGCTTTAGAATTCCGCCTTAACGAATCCTTCATCGCATGCGTGCTTCCGGACGGGGTGGTATTTGGACATCTCAACATTAACGGAGCTCATTTTCCAGCTGATTGGCGGACTCGGGATATTCCTTTTGGGCATGAAAAACATGTCCGACGGGATGCAGGCAGTGGCCGGCAACAGTCTGCGACGATTGATTGGCGCCGTGACCAACAACCGCGTCGCCGCGACCGTGGTCGGCGTGATCGTCACCTGCGTCGTGCAATCGAGTTCGATCACCACGGTGATGGTCGTCGGCTTTGTCAACAGCGGCGTGATGGCGCTCTCGCAGGCAATCGGCGTGATCATGGGCGCCAACATCGGCACGACGATCACGGGTTGGATCCTGGTGTTGAAGATCGGCAAATACGGTCTGCCGATTCTGGGGGCGGCGGGATTCTGTTACCTCTTCTCGAAGCGCGAGCGATGGCGGTTCTGGGCGATGGCCATCATGGGCATCGGGATGATTTTCTTCGGCCTCGAGCTGATGAAGGACGCCTGCTCGATCATCAAACAGATGCCCGACTTCGAGGCATGGTTTCAAACGTTCCAAGCCGACAGTTACCTCGGCGTGCTCAAGTGCGCCATGGTCGGGTGTATCGTCACGACACTCGTCCAATCTTCATCGGCGACCTTGGGGATCACGATCTCACTGGCTTCCCAGGGGGTGATCAGTTACGAAACGGCGGCCGCTCTGGTGCTCGGCGAGAATATCGGCACGACGATCACCGCATTCCTGGCGTCTTTGGGCGCGACAACCAACGCGCGGCGCGCAGCCTACTTTCACGTCATTTTCAATCTATTCGGTGTCCTTTGGATCACCGCAATCTTTTCGTGGTACGTCGAATTTGTGCCTCAGATCATCGGCGCCGATGTCGCTCGCGCCGATGTCGAACCAATCTTCCAAATCAATGATGCGGGTGTTCCCATCCAGATCGGCGAAACCGTCTCCTACCCCGAGTCGACGGCCGCGATCGCTGCGACGCACAGCATTTTCAATGTTGTCAACACGCTGCTGTTCCTTCCATTCCTGCCGCTGTTTGTCCGATTGCTCAATTGGCTGGTTGCTTCAAAAGAGTTCAAGGAGAAAGCGCAGCTGACGGACCTTGACATTCGCATGCTCGAAACACCTTTGCTCGCAATCGAACAATCACAACGCGAGATTGAGCGGATGAGCGACGGGTGCGCCAAGATGCTCGGTTGGCTCAGCGAATTGCGTAACCAGGATGAACGTGATACGCCACTCGCCGATCGCCTGAATCAACGCGAACAGGTGCTTGATTCGATCCAGGACGAGGTGGCCGACTTTGTCACCACCCTGCTGTCCGGGAACGTACCCCATAGCGTCGCCGTCGAAGCCAGGCAACAAATCCGGATTGCCGATGAATATGAGTCGATCAGCGACTATATCGTCAATCTCGACAAGTTCGATCGCAAGCTGCGCCGCGACGGAAAACGATTCAGCGAGCAGCAGCGAGAGGATCTGGAAAAATTAAACCAGTTGATCGCCCAGTACGTGGAGGCCATCAACCAGGCTCTCGAGCAGGACAACGATAACGTCCTTACGAAGACCGACGCGATGAACAAACGGATTCGAAACGAGATCAAGGGACTTCGCCGCAAACACATGGAAGAACTGTCCACCAGCAAGATGGCGCCGCAAGTGAGCGTTGCGTTTCTCGCCTCACTCAATGCCTATACCCGAGTGCGAGACCATTCGCACAATATCGCGGAAGTTGTTTCGGGGGAGAAATAAAGATCGCTGCTTGTCGCTTCTCGCTGCTTGCCGTCCTACCGATTTTGTCTTTCACGACCGCCGTCGGCCAATCGGATCTCGCCCGTCAGGCCAGTGTCGCTATGAAACGGGCAACCGAGTTTTACCACGGCAGCGCTGCATCGCATGGCGGATACGTTTACTACTACTCCACCGACTTGAATCAAAGATGGGGCGAAGGAACAGCCACCAAAGATCAGATATGGGTCCAACCGCCGGGAACTCCCACGGTCGGAATGGCGTACTTAACTGCGTATCGCGCGACCGGCGATCCGCTTTACCGCGACGCCGCTGTTGATGCGGCAAGGGCACTGGTCTACGGACAGTTGGCTTCGGGCGGGTGGACTAACGCAATTGATTTCGATCCCCGCGGAACCCGCGTGGCCGAGTACCGAAACGGACAGGGGCGGGGAAAGAACAACTCATCGCTCGATGACGGACAAACCCAGTCCGCGATTACGTTCCTGGTCCAGGTCGATGAGTTACTCCAGTTCAACGATCAAGCTATCCACCAGTCTGCCTTGATTGCACTTGAGTCGCTGCTTCGCGCCCAGTTTCCTAACGGCGGCTTTCCGCAGGTCTGGACCGGCCCGGTGGAACCCAAGCCGGTCGTCGAAGCGAAATACCCCGACTACGATTGGCGCACCCAGGGGCGTGTCAAAAACTACTGGGACATGTACACGCTCAATGACAATGTCACAGGCTACGTTGCCGATACGTTGATCACAGCCTGCCGCGTCTACGATGACGACAAGTACCATGCGGCCCTCAAGCGACTGGGCGACTTCTTGATACTTGCCCAGATGCCGCCGCCGCAGCCCGGTTGGGCTCAGCAATACAACTATGAAATGCAGCCTATCTGGGCGCGCAAATTCGAACCTCCCGCGGTCTCCGGTGACGAATCCCAGGAAGTGCTCGAAACGCTGATGAAGATCGCGGACTTCACTGAGGACAGCAAGTACTTGAAACCGATTCCCGACGCAGCGGCCTGGCTGAAACACTCCTTGCTCAACGACGGCCGGCTCGCGAGGTACTACGAACTGAAAACGAATCGTCCCCTCTACATGACGCGTCACGGTGATCGTTACGAACTGACGTTTGATGACACGAATCTGCCAAGCCACTACGGTTGGAAAACCGCTTCAAGAATGGAGCAACTGGGCCGCATGTACACGCGTGCGCGAAACAATGAATCGTTGATCCCGAAGTTGCCCGCATCGGAGCTTGCCGAACAGGCCGAGCGCGCAGTCGCCCGGCTCGATGCTAACGGGCGCTGGACCAGCCGATTCGAAGGAGAGTTGATGGTAGGGCAATTGAAGCTGCCACTCGGAACTGAATACCTATCGAGCCAGGTCTTCAGTGACAACATGACTGCGCTCAGCCGGTTCGTCGCCGCTTCCTCCGAGCGCTAGTTGCTCTTGTGTCACGTGATGGCCTGCATTCAACACCGCCACGGCTGCTCAGCAAACGCGACGGCATGGCCTCGGCCTTTTGTCTTCACCGCTTTTGATACAATCATCACACCAGCGGCAGTTCGTGAATACTGTGTGTTCGAACGCAATCGGGTAACGCGAATCTCACCAATATCGCATCGCGGTTAATGGACCCCAACCAACCAAGCATCGACGAATCTCTCGAAGATTCTCAGCGCCGCCAATTCGAGAAGGCAATCTTGGTCGCCGTGATCGCGGTACCGATCTTGCTTGGAGTCATTATCAATGGATTCGGATACCGAATCGTTGACGCATTGGTGAATTTCTTCGTTGGGGTCGATTCACGGCTCATGCAGATGGCGATGCAGGCCCTGACGGCGACCACGTTGTTGCTCAGTTGGCGGCATCCGCTGTTAGGCAAAAAGTGGTGGAAACCAACAGCCATTCTGCTCGCGACGATTCTGATTCCAACAATCTTCCACGCAGCGTCGGATCTCTGGCGTGACCCGACACAAAGTCTCGCGCGGTGGTTTTGGGAGAATTTGATTGAAGTCTTACAGTGGGCGAGCGTGTTAACGGGGTCATTGATGCTGTTTGTTTTGATCCGTCGCACCACGGGAATCTGTTTGATCCGTAAGTCGACCGCGACAATCCCGGTTCGAAAACCACTTTCAATCGCGGAGCTTCTCGGCTGGATCACCGCGTGCGCGATCATGCTTGCTGTGATCCCGGTCATCGTTGGTGCGACACCTTGGAATTACGCGGGATCGATTTCTGCCTACTACGTTCATCTGGCCTTTCAAGTCTCGGTCACCACGCTGTCAGTTTTGTCGGTCGTTGCCACTGCGTCGTGGCGGTGGATGGTTCGCATCCCCGTTGCGTTCGCGGCTATCTTTCTGCTGCACCAGGTAGAACCCTTTGCGTATTCCATCTTTTATTCAATTTCCATTGATTTCTTGTTGGGCGAGAATTGGGTGGTGACCCCCATGGTTTCGGCGGGCGCCATTGCACTGGTCGCGTGGGCCATGGAACGGCGCGGTTACCAATACGTTCGTTTGCGGAGAAAGGCATCGGTCGCCTGAATCGACCGATAGGTGCGTGAAATGAGAAATACCGTGATATTTTTTCTCGTGCTTGGCCTGGCGACTTACGGAGCATCGACTGCGCCCGGCGCCGAGCCGGCGCCGGTCGAGCGGAAGGAGAAACAATCCAGCTTCGAGATCGACGACCTGAACCAGCTGATGATGAAGGCCATCGACAACAGCTCCAATCAGGTCAAGTTTGCAACTCCACCGGGCGAGTATGTTGTGCACGGACGCGTACTGGACGCCAGCGGCCAACCGATTGCCGGCGCGCAGGTCATGTTGTCCGAGGAAACTCGTGGGCTATACATGTATCTGGCGAACTTTGATGTCACCGACTCGGCGGGTCGTTTTATCGTCCAGGGGTCTCCGGCCAACCGCACCGTTTATGTTCGCGTCGGTGACGTGTATTTCTCGTTGCGAACCGGCGGCGTCGAAGATGTCGTCGTGCGATTGCCCCAGACGTGCAAGATTTCCTTTGATGTCGAACCGGACAGCGATTTGTTCGATGACCGAATCTGGGTCAAGGCGCAGAAAGCTCACGTGGGGGAAACGAAAATATTTGGTGATCACAGCACATCAATCGCTGGTGCCAACGCCGGAGAATTTCGGCTCGCCCCAGGCCAATATTATGTCTACGGATACCGAAGGCTCGAGACCGCAAGCGGGCCACTGCGCGGGTATGCGGAACTCGCTCAAATCGAAGTCACCGATAAGAAATCTCAAACATTCCAGCTCGGTCGGCGAAGCGGGACCAGGATGGCAGGTTCGATCCGAGACCATGGCTTGATCACCAACGAGGAAAACGTCATCGGAATCGAACTCTCTTTGTCGGCAACGTCTTTCGATCGGCAGGGCACTTGGCGAACAATCGACACCATTCTTTGTGCCGCCGACGGTACTTTTTCGTTCCCGTCCATCCCGCCGGGGTCCTATTTGCTACAAGGGACCACCGTCGTCGACCCGAAGGCCCCTGCTCCGCAGGCCGCGTTCCCCAACGCCATCACTTCGACTCAGAGTCGCAAGCTGTTCAAGGAGCGGATTGAAATCGGTGGACATCCGATTCAACTCGAATTGCCCATCGAGCGCGAGGTCAACAGCACAGCCCACCGCGTCCATTCCATTCTCGATTCGGAGCATCCGCAACCCAACGTGTCGTGGTCCTGGAGCGACGTCCAAGTTTCACAGCTTGCCGGCCTCGCGGATCGAGAGGGGACGATTGCCGAATTGTTGCGACTGCTCAAGGCGGACGATACACCCTCCGGCTGGCGCTGGCTGGTGATCGATTCTCTGTGGCGAATTCGTCCCATCAGCCCGGACACGAAAGCCGCGTTGGTCGAGGCCTTGGACGACCCGGTCAACCATCAATGGCGCGGCTCCATCCTCCGAGCGTTCAACAACATGCATTCCGAAGCAATCGAGATGCTTGATTTGATCATCTCGATGCAGGATGACGCAGATTGGCGCATTCGCTACGGCGTTGCGGACGCAATGGGCGCAATCGGGAGGTCGATGATTCGTCCACCTGACAAGATCATCGATACGGCAATCCAGTTGCTCGACGATCCGCACGGGATGGTCCGGCGCGAAGCGGCCGGGTCTCTCGGTGTGCTTCATTCACCGCGCGCCGTCGATGCATTGCGTGATCGGATGGATGACCCGTATGGTCCGGCGCGAGCCATGGCCGCTTGGGCACTATTCGAATCCAGTGGAAAGGTCGAGCCTTCGCTATCTACGATGATCGATATTCTGGAAACAGGGGACCACGAGGCGAGGAAGGAAGCGGCGTACTATCTCGGCATGTTTGATCACCGCGCGGCGGGCGCGATTGAGGCACTCAGAGCGAATACGGATTACGAAAAGAAGCCTCCATTTCGCGGCACGCGAGAAACGATTCGCTACCAGTTGCGTGGTGCTGCTGAGCGCGCGATCGAGGCGATCGAAGCGGGAATTGGTTGGCAGGCTCAGCCCGAGCCCTTCACGATCCGTCTCGATTCCTCACAGCAGACCAAAGTCAACGTGATGCAGTTCGAGGCGGCATGGGGCAAGGCCACGCGAGGGCTTGAGTTGGGAATCGCTATCGACGGCGAAAAAGCAAGCTACCGAACGGGTGAGAGAATTCCGATCGCATTATTGGTACGCAATGCGACTGCCGAGCCGATTCGTTTCGAGATCGACAGACGCTTACACGACATTGGTCCGGAATTGACCCTCAGCGGAGGAAAACGGCAATACGTAATTAACACGCGATTGCTCGTCGCACGCAGACACCCGGTGGCGACCTTGCCGCCGGGCGGCGTCATGTTGATTCCACACCCGGGTCTTGGAGTGGGCGAAAACCCGCGGCCGCGCGAGCAGTTGTGGCATCCCTATGTCGGAAAACCTGTTGCCGGAGACCATAAGATTTCACAGCGGTACCGTTTCGAGGTCTTCGACGAAAACGAAGGAACGAAAAACAGAATCTGGCTAACGTCGGGTGAAGTCGAGGTCCAGCTGCTGTGATCGACCTCTTGAGCGCATCTTCGAGGTCTTCACCCGAGTGGCGGTGATACCTCGAAGCCACCGGTGACTTTCCGGCGCACGAGCAGCATGATGTCTCGCTCGGTATCATCGTTCAGTGCTACCCGACCCCGAATCTCGAGGAAATGAAAGATTCGATCGTCATCGGAATCGGTCACCCTTTCCAGGCTCGTGAATTCGACGGATCGAATCGTATTGAGACGCGCGAACGGGAATTCGCTGACGAGGACCGGCAGATCATTATCGACAAAACCCAGCCCGAGACCCTCTTCAAGATACTGCGGGATCGGAAGGTTTCCTTCGAAGACGACGTTCCGCTGCTCGAGGTAGTTTTCTTCGCCAAAGTACGAAAGCAGCAATTCCCATCGATGGGATTCGATCGCTCGGGCAATGCCGCCAAGGTACTGCTCGAGTGCAGCGTCGTTGGTCACGAATGTGATGTGCGTCTTTTCACCGTGAAGCTCATCGACTTCGTGGCCAACGGCGGACGGCGCTTCGACCGGCCCGGCATGTCGCACCACATCGCGAACCACGACCGGATGAATAGCCGGCAGTTCCGACGATCTCGTGGTAATCAGCGCGGCCGCGATCGTTGCCGCAGCCGAGATGAGAGCCAGAATGATGGCCGTATTGGCGTTGCGTCGTCGGCTCTTTCCTTTCTCCGACATCGGTCTCTCCATGGGCAATTTGGCGATACCGCGTCCGCAAGGCACACCAAGGAGGTGCCTGGATACGGCCCGATTGAAGTACTGCGTTATTGACGCGCAGGTCAAGGCCATTCCCCACACCCTCGACGACCTGAGGCAGCCGAATTGCTCAGGCCGCCTTTCGCCGCCGCGCCAGCATCTTCTGTGTTTCGACTGCCCAAAACACGATCGTGCTGAGCACGACGCAGAGCACCAGTTCACCCGCGGCCAGCGGTGACGTCTTGAAAATGCTTTGCAGCGGAGGCCAATAGATCACCAGTAATTGCAAACAAGCGGTGAGTGCCACTGATCCGATCAAGGCCGCATTGGAGAAAATGCCCAACTGAAACAGCGACTCGTGAGCGGACCGGGTCGCTAGCGCGTTTCCCATCTGTGAGAGGGTCAGAATCGTGAAAATGATGGTTCGCCAGTGGGCATCCTGGGTCGAACCCTCGGCCCAGAACCAGAATCCCATCGCCAACGACACCGCTGCCATCAACATTCCGATCCACGCGATATCGAGCCACATCCCACGACCGAAAATGTGCTCTCCCGGCGGGTAGGGTGGTCGATGCATGGTGTTTTTCTCAGCCTTTTCCAACGCCAACGCCAGTCCCGGCAAACCATCCGTCACGAGGTTGATCCAGAGGATCTGCAATGGCAACAGAGGCAGCGGCATTCCGAGCAACGGGCCGATCACCATCACACAGACCTCGCCCATATTGCTCGTCATCGTGTATTTGACGAACTTGCGTATGTTGTCGTAAACAATTCGTCCTTCTTCGACTGCATTCACGATCGTAGCGAAATTGTCGTCCAACAAGATCATCTGCGACGCTTCCTTCGTGACGTCTGTTCCGGTGATTCCCATTGCCAAACCGATATGCGCCTGTTTCAGAGCCGGTGCGTCGTTCACTCCGTCGCCGGTCATCGCCACCACATGACCGTTTTGCTGCAACGCATGAACGAGTCGCAGTTTGTGTTTCGGTGCCACTCGAGCAAAAACCGAGGTTGCTTCGACAATTCGTCGCAATTCATCGTTGGTAATCCCGTCCAAATCTCTTGCCGTTAATACGCGATCGTCCTGCGTGATACCCAGCTGTTGGGCGATGGAAAGAGCCGTCATTGGGTGGTCGCCAGTGATCATCACAGCACGAATTCCCGCGGTACCACAGCGGGCGACCGCCTCGGCGACTTCCGGTCTTGGCGGGTCGATCATTCCGATCATTCCTACGAAAACCATTTCTTGCTCGATCGATGTGTCGGAACAAACCTCGTCCGCTTGACCCTGCGTGATTCGGCGCAGAGCGACCCCTAACACCCGCATCCCGTTTGAGGCCAGCGATTCGTTCGCGTGAGCAATCCGCTGTTGCCACGACTTGTCAATCTGCAAGATTTGGCTTCCCTCCAAAACGTACGAGCAGGAATCCAGCATGGCGTCTACCGCGCCCTTGGTGAATGCAAACAGGTCTCCGTCTGACTCGGTAATCGCATTCAAGACCCCTGCGTCGTCACTGCCGCATTCGCTGTTGTCCGGCCGACGCTCGGCGCGATGAACCGTCGTCATCCGTTTGCGTTCGGAATCAAACGGTATTTCCGCAATCCGCGGCATCCGCCGTGCCCAATCGTCGTTGCGATAACCAAAGCGGGCCGCCGCGACAACGAGGGCACCCTCGGTGGGATCTCCAACGGCGCGCAAGTCATGAGTTGATTCATCCATCTCGAGCGACGCGTCGTTGCACAACGAGGCGGCGGTCAAAAGCAACGAATAAGACGGGTTGCCGGCAACGCGATCGCACATCTCCTGAAACTCAGCGGAGCCATCGTCGCGCTGGGGCAATCCCGTCAGATCAAGTCGGTCTCCGGCGACTTCCAATACAGCGACTGACATCCGGTTCTGGGTCAGCGTCCCCGTTTTGTCCGAACAGATAACGGTTACCGACCCGAGCGTTTCCACCGCCGGCAGTTTCCGAATCAGCGCTCGGCGATTGAACATCCGCCTTGCACCGAGCGCCAGTGCGACGGTTGCGACGGCAGGCAATCCTTCGGGTACGACTGCGACAGCCAGACTGAGGGCCGTCATCAACATCAGCCGCGCATCTTCGCCTCGCAGCAATCCGATAGCCAACACCAACAAGACGATCACGATCGCGACCACCGCCAACGATCGTCCCAGCCGAGCCAGGCGCGTTTGCAGCGGTGTCGGTTCCGGCTCGACAGATTGCAGCGAACTGGCGATGTGTCCGAGTTGCGTATTCATGCCGATCTCGGTCACTACCGCCACACCGTGGCCAAATGTCACGATCGTTCCCATGAAAGCCATGTTGGTACGATCGCCCAGCGGCAAGTTCTCACCTGAAATCGGCTCCACCTGTTTGTCGACGCCGACCGACTCGCCGGTCAGTGCTGCCTCTTCGACTTTCAGACCGACCGATTCGATCAGCCGGCAATCCGCGGGAACGTAGTTACCCACCTCCAACAACACGACATCCCCCGGCACCAACTCCGTCGATGATATCTCAACGATCATGCCGTTGCGTCTGACGCGAGTGTTCGGAACCGCCAACTTCTTCAACGCCGCCAGCGCTTTCTCGGCCCGGTAGTCCTGAACAAATCCAAGTGCAGCGTTGAGAACGACGATCGCGAGGATAACGACGCAATCGGTGTACTCATGGAGAAACCCGGATACGATGGCTGCCACCACCAGCAACACGACCATCGAACCGCTGACCTGTTCCCAAAGAATGCGCCATGCACGCCGGCCACCGGTTTCAATCAGTTCATTGCTGCCGAACGTCTCGCGCCTTGCCGCAACCCGATCATCCCCGAGCCCGACAGCAGCATCGGACTCGAGTTCGTCAAGACACTCGGCAACCGTTTTTTGATGCAAGCACTTCACTCCGGAAATCCTATGCGATGGCCGTCACGACGCAGTGATGGGACAACACAGCGAGTGGTCAATCGCGCCAATACTGGAGCGAAAAAAACATGCAGGGTCTCGAGTTGCTCGAACCCGCGTAGCGTCAAACCGCCGGTTCTCGGATACCATCCTACCGTCTCGCAAAAGAGATCTGAACATCGCGGTATTGTTTCAGCCGTCCACATTGCGACTATGCCTTGATAGAATCTGTGATTCTTCGCGGTTACACTTGGCGAAGTCACATCCCCGGAGCACCGAAAATGAAATCTCGCGCCTTTTTTCTGATCCTCGTCGCACTTCTCCCCCTCCTGATAATTCAACCGCCGCTGGCATCGGTTACGGCCGAGGATGAAAATCTTCGACTGAAGTTGCACCAACTCGAAGCAGGAATCGAAGCGGCTATCAGGGCAGACAGACACCAGGAGGCGATGCAATTGGGTAGAGAGCTGGCCAATCTTGTACGCGAGTTTCCCGAGTTGCGACGCAACGAGCGCGACGACAGAAACCACCATCCAGACGAGTTCGAGAGACATGCTCACGAGATCGAAAGGCACCTTCATGAAATTGCAACGCGCCGCAGTGAGATCGATCTTGAGCTGTCCGAGATTGAATTGAAGATGGAAAGGATCGAATTTTTTGACAATCCTCTTGCAGTTTCATTCGATGCGATCGACATGGCTGCGGAGCATCTCGGCGAGAGAGATGCTGTCGATTTTTTATCTGAATTACTGGATGAAGCGGAGCTCGCTCCCGTCCGCCAGCGACTGCGACAGCGTCTGGTGGAATTGAATCTTGAATTGGATCGTCGCGAAGATGCGATGACGCACTTGCGGACGCTGATCCTTGCGACCGACGAGTGAATGATTGAGACGTAACGCTGGATAGATCGGCGCGAATGTGTTCGCGCTGACTTCATTGCGACTGATTCGCACTCGGATGTGGGCTTCGGCTCGATCGCACGAGCTGAAGACTGACGACTTCGTCCCTTGTGCAGACGTCAACACCGACGAATGGTCCATCGCTTAACGCGTAAGAACCGCCTCCGCGGCAACCAAACCATTTCGTCGAGTACGTTTGCGGCGGTTCGTCGCCGCTATCGGTCGATCGAAACTCGATCTGCAAGGCATTCAGCGCCAAGCCTGCCTGGACGCGAATCGTGTGCACCACGAAGCCGGGTCGCGCAAGGTATTCGATTTGATCGACACCACGGGGCGGTCCACAACGCCCCCCGAGTTGATACCGTTCGCCGACTTGATAAATCGGCTGGATCGAGCGGATCGCGCCGCCCCAATTCGTGCCCTTGGTTAACCGCAGTCCAACCAGAACACCGCCGGGCGGAGGTCGATCTTGAATCACCTCGCCGCGGGGATGGCCGGCGAACCCTGTCTCCTCGGTCGAACTCTCGAATACTCCCAATGGGGTCAACGGTGGTTCGGGCAACTCCTCGAACGGCGGCAACTCCCGAAGTGTTGCAAACGGGTCAGGCACCACACTCTGGCGGGCAATCTCACCGGACTCGAAATCCTCGGCCCTCGGTGCCGCCGTTCCCGACGATGGCATAAGAACATTCGACTTTCCAATCTTGAATTCACGGACGACTTCACCGCGATTCATCATCGTCAGCAACAGGGTGATGATCAGGGCAACGGCAACGAGGCTACCGAAACCCAACGCGCATCCTAATGCAATCAGTTTCGCGGGCGTCGGCCCGAGCAGAGTCTTGGTGGCTGCAGTTCGCCCACGCGCCAATGGCGAGCTCGATCTCTTGCGTAATGCTTGCCAAGTGGCTTCGTTGGGGAATCGCTCGGCGAGATAACGCTCGGGATATAAGTTTTGCGGTTGCGGTTGGGCACCCGCCAACTCGCCGAGTGATTCCCATGCGACGGCAATCACTTCCCCAAACTCCGGCTGCGTTGCCTCCCCACGGTCCAAAGCTTCGCGATTGAGCAGACGCTGCAGTTGTACGACATCTGTTTTTGGCAGCAGACTCGGTACCGTCTCGGTCCAGACACTCATGCTCAGCGGGTTGACGCTTCCCGGCGGCGCGGATCCACCGTACTGCTGGTATGCTGCCACGTGCAGGTCACGTCCGGCGGCCTCGTGACGCCGGCGCAAAAGATCTCGCTGCGCATCGTAAACGATCGATTCGTGCACGGCGTGTAATTCACGCACTGCGCCGTACATCGGATGCGACACCGACGGTTCCCACGGCTTCCAATCATCACCCACGAGAATGAACGGCAAAGGAGTAATCGGTCGATCGCGGCGCTGCTTGATTTCCTGCAAGCTCATCCCACACAGCAGCGCGACGACATCGCTTTGGGTACTTCCCGTGACCCAGAATACGTCCGGATGAGGAATGAAAAGGATTGGGTCGCCCGCGGTTCGCAATTGACGAAATGTTTCGGTGTAGAGAATCAACGAGGCATTGTGGTCGGCAAGGGAACCGGAAGGACACCAAAATCCCTCGTCAACGAATTCGAGACGGACTCCCTCTGGCATTCGATTCCGATCGCGGGCGAGATTCCGTTTGGCGATTTCGAGCGCGGCGTGGAAGGTGAGCCCACGACTCTCTAGTTCTTCGTGGGTCAGGTGATGATAATGTTGCGGGTTGTCCACCGCGATCGAAACGGCCAGGTGAGACGCAATCGTTTCGAATGCATATTGTTTGGTGAAATCCGCCAAATGCTCGGGTGCCTGCGTCGCGACTCGCAGTTTCATCGCCTCATGGTAAAACCGCGAACGGACCAGAGGAATGAGATTGGATTTGTCACCCGACGCGTCGCTGTTCATCTCAGTCAAAGACGTTTCTTTGGAGGACGTCGCAGCGGTCGTATTCTTCGCATCAGCGGAGATTCAAGTTCGCGGCGGCGGCAACCAGTCTGGCACGTGACCCTGAGAATTCAAGTGCGGACGCAAGTACTCTAGCCACGGCTTCCAGGCTCCCAGATCATCAAACCCAAAAGTGTTACAGCGGCCAGTAGGATCGCGAGTGCTGTCGAAACGATTGTGATCAGCGTGATTCCCATAATTCAATTCACCTCATTGCGGCATTGTCCACTCGTCAAGGCTGAATTGCCGCGACGTGGGGGCGCGCCCTTCCACGAGATTTTCCCGGTGCCTGCGGCAGCCATTACCCGCGGATTTGTGAAACGCCGTAACGTGAGGTCAATGTGGCAGCCTCGCTGCGGCAGAAATGATCCGTCGAGGCGTTGATGTGCATCACGCAACTGGTCGAATCAGAATGCGTCGTTCCAAAGATGGTGTGGCCGATTTCGTGCATGACGACCTGCTTCAATGCTTGCGGAGTACGAAATGCATACCAGTACGCAGTCTGGTTCGGGTCGCCATTGATTGTTCCGTCGTGCTGTCCCGGGTAGAGAATCCCGCTGTGGAACAGGATCTGGTTCCCCAATAATTGCCCCCGCGCATGATAGGGTCCGCCCAGCCAAAGTGAGGACGAGGCAATTACGAACTGGCCGCTGGACTGAACGCGCATGTCGAGATTCGCGACTTGCTCGTATTCCTCAAACGCCTCGTTGATCGCCCATCTAACCTCGTCGTCGGACAGGCCGTATGTATCAATCGAGCCTAGCGAAAAGGTCATCACGATTGGATGCGCCTCGGTCATGCGGTGCAGGTAATTGATCACATTAAGCGCATCCAACGCAGTCACGCGACCATCCCTGTTCACATCCAGGGCGTGATAGTCCGCGACGAGGACGGGCTGTTCCCTGTCGAGGTAATTGATGACCGTCAATGCATCGAGGGCGGTCACCGAAAAATCCAGGTTTACGTCGGCATGAAGCATCACGCGTTGCTCAAGCGACTCAGCAGTGAACGATCTCATTTCGCCACCTTCGATTCTGCAAAAAAGCTCTCGCTTTGGAGTTCTCGATTCTTTCGTTGGTCCAGCGCGCACCTGCGGCACGCGAAAACTGGGATGGCACAGCGAACCACCAAATCTCGGACGGGGGAGCGTGCGAAGAAGCATGGCTCATTCGATGTTCCGACCACGGCGTGCGTTGCTGCCAGGCACGTGGTTGAGCGTTCGAGATGGAAACCACTCATACGGCGCCTCCCTCCGCGTGGTACATCACGCGGGTCACAGCGCCAGCTCATTCATCCTAGCACTCGAAATCTAACATTGGCTCCCCCATTCCGAGGTATCGAGTCATGTTTTCATCGCACAGTCGCAACTCGCATATCACGACGGTGAAAGTCCGTGGGACGGTGGGAGCGACAGACGCGTCGCAAAATGAGTCTCAGAATTTTCAGTCGTCACGACTTGTTCCGGGCGCCGACAATCCCCGGCGGGCCAACTCCGGCAGCGACTTCCGGTCGGTAACCTCCGGATCGCTGTTCGTATAGGTCTCGCGGAACAAGTTCGCAGTGATCACGCGATGGACGCCATCGTCATAAAAGCGGACTCGATAGTATCCCGTGCCGTGATGTTTGATTGGATAGAACCGTCCGCCGACAAACTTGCCTTTGTAAACCATGTGGCGTCGAATGCGCGATCGCTGCGAGATGTTGGAAACGTGACTCAACCACCGATCAAGGTCCGCTTCGTAATCACGCCGATGATCGGCGTCGCTATTGTCGAACGCATCGTTCATCATCATCCACCCTTGGACATGAAATTGTGAATCTGTGCGATACCAATCCCAGAAAATCAGCTGTACGAACACGGGCGCGCCATACTGGTTGTGGAAATGGTTAACCTCCAGCATGTCAAAGTGATCGTGAATTTCATTGCTGTCTCCAAGGAGCGCAACGAGCAACAACAATGCGGCCATCTTTTAACTCGATTTCGATCTGACTCCGAAGCGGACCTTCCCGTCAAGCGCCGTGACTCTTGCCGGTTGATCCCGGGCTCAAGTCTCCTGTGCGGTCGCTTCACAGATTGGGACACCGCATGAGCTTCGTGTGCCGGAATCAGAAATAGATTGGATTGGGCGCGATGATTCTCAGTCCTTCTTGGGCTGGCCCCACAAAGCACCACGCTTTGAACCGGAAGCAATCCGCGTATTAGGGCGCCCCGAAGCGATCGCTCTGCTAAATTCAGTACGAAGCAACTGACCTCGAATGTTCGATCGTTCCGCACACGCTGGCGATCTGCTTGAATACCCCCCGCGGTGTTCCAACGGCCACCGTAGCGTCGGTTTCCTTCGCGTTGTGATGTTCACCACGGGATCCTGGTCATGAGGAGATTTGTTCTATGCGTGCCAACCTTTGCCTGGGTTTGTGCCTGTCGGTTTCGGCGTTTTGCGTTCCCGCCTTCGGCGATGAGTGGGCGCGGTTTCGAGGCCCCAACGGCCAGGGCATCTCCGGCGAAACAGATCTGCCACTTGTGTGGTCCGCCACCGAGAACGTCGCGTGGAAAACAGAGATTCCAGGAATCGGATGGTCGTCACCGATCGTTTGCGGTCCGCACGTTTACTTGACCACGGCTACCGAAGAGGGAGTATCGTGCCGCGTGATATGCGTCAATCGAAACGACGGCAGCCTTGCCTGGAATACCGAAGTGCATCGACAAACACCCGGGCCAAAACGCGCCCAGAATTCCTATGCGACGCCGACGCCCGTCACCGATGGCAAGCGGGTTTACGCGGCATTCTATGACGGGACAATTGCCGCCGTTGATCTCTCCGGGAACCCGGTTTGGAAGAACACGGAAGTCAGGTTTCACAGTCTGCATGGCCTCGGAGCCTCGCCCGTGATCGTTGATAACAAGATCGTCATGCCCTTTGATGGCAGCAGCCGCGAAGAACGAACGCTCGGATGGAAACAACCATGGGAGAAGGCGGTCGTTCTGGCACTCGATGCGGACACCGGGTCCGTGCGATGGAGAGGAAAACGCGGCAAGTCGCGTGTCGGGCACGTGACTCCGATTCTTCTTGAAGGTGGAACCCAGATCGTCTCGGCTGGCGGCGACCGCGTGCAAGGTTTCGACGCGTCCACCGGCGATCGGACCTGGTCAATCTACAGCCAGGGGGAAGGCGTGACCCCGTCACCAGTTGTCGGCGAAGGACTCATCTTTACGTCTTCGGGGTTCGAGGAACCGACGATTCGCGCCATCCGGCCAGGCGGAATGGGAGACGTAACCGAGACGCACATTGCATGGGAACAAACCAAGGGTGTCCCCGCGCTTCCATCCCCGCTCTATGTCAAACCTTTCCTCTATACGATCACACGCGACAACATTCTCCATTGCCTCGAAGCATCGAGCGGAGACATCGTGTGGCTGAATCGACTCAAGGGCGGACATTCGGCTTCTCCGGTTTACGCAGACGGTCGAATCTACATCACATCCGAGGACGGAGTCACAATCGTTATTCGGCCGGGGGACGAATACGATGAAATTGCTCGAAACGACATCGGCGAAAGATGCCTCGCTTCGATGGCGGTTTCGCAAGGTCAATTCTTCATTCGCTCGGAGCAGCATCTTTTTTGCATTGGAACCCAATCGGACCAGTAGACCCGAGCGAATGGCGCACGGTCGTTTACAAGGGCGTTACGTATCGGCCGCCGATTCCTTCGTATGATTCCGGCTGCGGCGAGAGTCACGTCGATCTCGCGCTTCATACGAACCGGGACTCATTGGATGCGAAAACGAACTGCAATTTCAATCCTTGGCTTGGCCGTCATCACGATCGGAGTTCTTGCCGCCCGATACGTTGCCGCCGATACCGAATCAGTGCGAGAGAACGCGTCGTACCATGATTGGACGGGCCGTTACGATGCGTACAAGAGAGATGGAAAAGGTCGCTACTATCCGGTTCCTCGACGGACATCCTTTGTCATTGAGCGTGACGGCGGTGCTTTCATTCACCGAATCAATGGAATGCCGAGACGCGAACGATTGCGCGAGGAAAACAATTCGCTCGTTCCGATCATGCCGGACGGCGGCCTGCGCCGTATGTTACGCGATCAGGATTCGATCATTCGCGTCGACTATTGCTACGAAGTCCTTTATCTGGTCCGCGGAAAGCACCCAGACGAATGGATCATGATCGATTTCGAGCATGAGGCGTTTTAATCGTCGTGCCCCGCAACGGTCACAGCCCCTTCGATCTCGCGAATGACGCCTTTGAGCAGCGACTCCGTTTTTTTCAGCTGATCCGTGAAGGTCGAGACCGTCGAGTGCCGAATCTCTTGTCGCAATTCCATCAAACGACTCCGCAGAATCTCCAGAACCAACGTGTGCTGAGCTTCATTGAGTTCGAGATGCATCGTTCAAACCTCCCTCTTTGACGCAGAGGCCAAGTCCACATCAATCGACGTCCCCACCCGCGCACCCTACTCACCGGCTTCCATTCGCGCCGATGCAATCTCAGTGGACAGGTCGTCTGCGATCTTGTCAAAATGTTCGACCGGCATCGCTGCACAGGTCGAAAATGAAATTCCGGTCAATTTCCCGAGCGAAACAGCCGTCTTCATCGCCTCGGTAATGTTGGGTAATTCCACAATGATCACGAGATCGTATTCACCCAACAGCGCAAACGCGCCGCGCACCGAACCACCTGACTCGGCGACCCAGCTTCGAACCTGAGCTGTCCGAGCCGCATCGATCTCGCGCAAGCCCCCGGATGAGTACTTGCCAAACATGAAGAATGTATCCATGGTCTCCTCTCTCATCCTTCATTATAGAAATCGCCTCGACCCAGAGAACGATGAGTCCAAGAAAATCGTCGGAAACGCGATTCCCCTGCTAACGAGGACGATCCCCACTTAAGCCAGGGTCGCCAATCATCGATCGATCTCTGCGCCGCATCTCTCCACACCACGCCAATGGCAGAAATTCTTCCGCCGGAGGTTGAAAAATCCGATGGATGATCCCGGAACAGCGCGCCGGGAAAAGGAACGCTGTGAGGTTCAATTCGGGGGTTTGCCCCTATCGCCGCGAGCGTGTGGTGAGTGCGGATCGCGTCGATTAGGCTATGCCCATGCGGATTGGAATTCTGGCAGATATTCATGGTGCGGTTGAAAATCTGGCGAGGGCGGTTGATCGTCTTCGGGCCGACGGTGTCGATCAATTCGTCGTATTAGGCGATGTCATCTATGACACCCGCAATGCGGATGAAACTGTCGCGATCCTGCGCGACTGCGGTGCCGTCGGAGTTTGGGGCAACCATGAATTGGGACTCTGCGTCGAACCAGACGACGAAATTCGAGAGATGTACACGCCGTCGGTCATGGAGTATTTCGGGACGCTGAAACCGTCGCTCGAACTCGGCGATCTTTACTTTTCGCACACCTTTCCAAGTGAAGACGCGCGCGAAGTCACCTCCTATTATCTCGCCCCGCAACCGGACGAAGAAGGTGCCTTGGAAAAGTCGTTCTCGTTATTTCCTCACCGAGTGATGATGTCGGGCCACTTTCATCGATGGTTCGCCGCGACTCCTGAAGGAAAGATCGACTGGCGCGGCGGCGAGCCGCTCGATTTGCGGGCCGGCTCGCGTTATTTCGTCATCATTCACGCAGTCGCCGATGGCTGGACCGCGTTATTCGACGGAGAGGATCGGATCGTGCCGGTACGACTGTAACTCTAATGGGGCATTGGACAGTTGCGATCAAGAATTCTCGCGCGACCTCGCTTCGCGAATGCGTTCTGGTTTTCTGTGAACTTTTTGATGATAACGCGGTCGATTGGTTAAACTGAAGGAGTGCATTTGGGAGCCGTATCCCTTTGCGCATCGGCTCCTGGCTGCGAACTGAGTCGCGGATAATGCCTTGCTTATCCGCCGGTGATCTTCCCTTTCGTGTCCGGAGTCCATGTCATGAACGTTCGCGAATTTCTGAAAACGGAACATGTTCCGTTCGAGGTGCTGCCGCACCGCAGCACCTACACCGCCCAACATCTTGCCGATTCGCTCGATGTTCCCGGTGACCATGTCGCCAAGACCGTATTGTTGAACGTCGACAACGAGTTCATGCTCGCCGTGCTTCCCGCGACTCACGAGATCTCGCTGTCATTCATGGAAGATTGTTTACACGCGCGTTCGGTGGCGTTGGCATCCGAAGAGGAATTGGTGCGCGTCTTCCCCGATTGTGAACGTGGCGCGGCGCCGCCGTTTGGTACGCAGTACGGTGTGACGACCATCGTCGACCGTTCTCTGGTGGACGATGACCGGATCGTGTTCGAGGGCAACTCGCATAACGAAGCGATTGCAATTCGATACGACGATTTCGCACGGATCGAGCATCCGCGCGTGGAATCGTTCGCCACACACGTTTGATCCAATGTGATACACCGAGCGGCTTGCCGATGACGGCTGGCGCTTTGACGTTACCTGTGCGGAATCGCTGCGCTAGAAGTCTTGCATGGTCATCCGAAAACGGAACGGTCAATCAGCAATGTGTGCGCCGGCTGTGCGTACCGTTCCACCGGAACCGGCATGCTCGCAGCGGATCGCATCGGCCAATCGTTCGACGCTATCACCACAGGTATAACGAAATGACGTCTGGACGCTCTGGTCGGCAACGACATCGAATGCTGACTCTATCGGCAAAACCAGGCATTGGTTCGGCCACGTGATGGCTCGTTGACCAGGGACATCAACCGCGATCACATTCTGTGTTACGAATCGTAAGGCATTGACCCGGCCCGGTCGGATGACGTCAAGCGGCTCGCGGACGTCAAAGCCACGGGGAATCACCTCGTCGTAGGCGATGCTCGCGTACGGGTGCAATGCGGTCAGTTCACGGGTGTCGGGATGGTCCAACTGCGGTGCCTGAAACACTGGAATCGGGGCCTCGTAGCCGAAAAAACAAAATGTCTGCTCAACCGGCTGGACCATCAGTATCGAGGCCTCCGGAAGGAACACGGGCAAACGTTCACCGTAAGCCCGCATGTGATTTCGCTTGAATGCGTCAATCACCTGTGCCTGCTTTTCACGTAACAGGCCAACGTGCAACATCTCACAAATCACCACGTCGGCTGGAGTGTCCGGCACAAAGCTCGACGCATCCGCTTGTACCACGTGGATCTGTTCATCGAGATTGTTGAGTTGAACAAACCTGCGTCCGCAGGAAACGAGTTCAGGGTTCCGTTCGACGCAAGTCACACGCGCACCCTGGCGCGCCGCAAAAGATGACAGGATTCCCGTTCCGCCACCCAGTTCGACGCAGTGCATGCCGGGCTGTACGACCAGATCGATCGCGTCACGAAAAGCTTTTACACGGTCCGCATCCTGCAACATGTTGTGGTGATACAACAGTGGAATGTATTGTCCGAGTAACTGTTCCGACGGACGTTCGTTGACACCCGAGGGGGAGTCTTGATCACGTGCAAGCGAGGGATCGAATCTGGTTCGCATGGTGCCCCAATCTTGAAGGAGGAAGTTCGGCCGGTCAGTCCGCGGGCCGCTGCGACTCTAGAAAGAATGGGATACCGCTCGCAAGCCGCAGATTGCGCTCGACGCAATAAGTTTCACGGGTGAGTTTCGCGCGAACACGGATTCCCATGGCGTTTGGTCGACGCGATTTGCGATCGTATGCGGTATCGCCGGGGTGGCGCGCCGCACCGCACCGACGGTCATTCCGTGGATGCCGCGGTTCATTTCATCCTTCAGATCCCATATGGAGCCTATCGTGTTGACCGTAGAATCCAGGCTTTCGGTTCTCACCGTCCTTCTTGTTGCGCCTGCTTTCACCGGATGTAACCTGACCAGCGGATTGATGCATTCACGGTCGACGGGTACCACGCCGGATTCAATTCATGATCTACAGGCGGGCGAGGATCTCGCCGTGATCGTTGATGCAACACCTGGCGTCGTGCTCGTCGATTTCTATGCCGATTGGTGCGGACCTTGTCGCCAACAAGCGAAAGTCCTGCACGAAATCCAGGAATCCTCAACGGGCGATCCACCACGGATCATCAAAGTCGACATCGACCGGCACCAGGAACTCGCCGAGGAATACTCGGTCAAGTCGCTTCCGACACTCGTGGTTCTTGACGACGGAAAGCTGCGCCATCGCATGACGGGATTCACCGATCGCGATGAGATTCAATCAATTTTAGAACCGGCCGGCGGGAACTGAGTTCTTCCCAGCGCATTGCAGTGCGACCAGTCGGCCAGCCGACAGGCGGTCCATTGGCTTTAAAAGTGTTAAACTTCAGAGTGTTGCAACCCTGTTTTTTATACGACACTGGGAGTCGGTGATGAATGTTAAAGACGCAATCCGGTCGTCCGCCAATTTCAGCGGGATGGTTCTCAAAACGTACATCAGCGACCTCGACGACAAGGATCTCCTGTGCCGACCCGGCGAGGGCTGCAATCATCTCGCATGGCAGCTTGGTCACCTGATTTCCTCGGAAGCGAACTTGCTGGAAATGGTGGCGCCCGGCCAGGGCGCCCAACTACCGGCCGGCTTCCCCGAGGCACATTCCAAGGAATCGTGCGGCAGCGATGACCCATCGGCCTTCCAATCCAAGCAAACCTACATCGACTTGTTCGACAAAACGCGTGCTGCATCCCTCGCGGCTCTCGAAGCGTATCCTGAATCGGATCTCGACAAGGCGGCACCCGAAGACTTTCAAAGCTTTTGCCCAACCATGGGCGACATGTTCACTTTGATCGCCACCCACCCGATGATGCACGCGGGTCAATTTGTCGTGGTCCGCCGCAAACTTGGCAAGCCGATTCTGATGTAGTTCGGCGTGACCGGCGGAGCTTCATACCAAGGACCGCCGGTCAACCGCGGCCTTGAAAGATGATCGCACGTGCGGCCGACGGGACAAGTTCCGTGATCCATTGTGCAATCTCGTCATCGCCGAAACCCAGAAGCGCTGAGCGGTACTCGGAATCCGGGAGGCAGCGACCGTAATGAATCAATGATGCCGCACCCTCTTCGGTGTACTCGCCGGCATCGGGATCATGCATTTCAATACTTCCACGAATCGTATCGCGGACGTAGTCGAGCCAATCGGCCGATCGAATGTCCGGACTGCGTATCAGATCCCAAAAAGCGTCCAACACGCGCTGCGGCTCGGCGCTGGTTTGTGCAACCAATCCGGCGAATCCGCCGTCAGGGTGAGTCGTGCTGATGAAGTCGGGTGAATAAGCGAGCCTCGCATCTTCGCGGATCAGCCGATTCAGTGGAGACCCCAATTCGCCAGCCGAAAAAACCTCCGCCAGAAAATCCCACTGAAGACAACTCGCGATTCCCTCGGTAAGCGGAGGGATCGGGAACAACAGGTACACGACGGAATCATCATACGGCGACTCGATCGTGGTGGTCTCTCCCGCCTGCCAGGGTGGAATCTTCCCATAATTTGCCGCGCGTTCACGCGGGCTCAGCGGATTGTCGGGCATCCGCTCGATACAGTGTGCCGCGACATCCATCAACTGCGACCGTTCGATGTCACCCGCAATGAAAAGAACCATTCGATTTCGCGAGTAACCCGACGCGTGCGCTTGCCTTAACAAGTTCGCGTCAATCGCCTTCAAATGTGTTGCACTTCCCAACTGGTCGTGTCCTAGTGGATGGCCCGGCCAAAGCACGCCGGGCAATTCGCAAACCGAATGGCTGTGGGGATCAGAATGCCACTCGCTGATCTCCTGCAGAATCACCTCTCGCTCCGCTTCAATATCATCGAGACGTAACAGGGGTCGGCCAACCATCTCGGCCAGGATTTCAAGTGCTTCGGGCCAGACGCGTCTGGGAACTTTGGCGCTGAATGCCGTATGGGTCGATCCGGTCTCAGCATCACTCTCGCCACCGTGCCGAACAAGTCTTGCTTCGGTGTCGCGGTAACCGCCGGGAAACGATTCAGTGCCCCGCGATGGAATGTGCTCGAACCAATGATAGATCCCCTGCCCTCCGGCCTGTTCGTCATCGGCACTACCGACGAACACCAACCAATTCAGTGAAACCGTGTTCACCGGCAGTCGCTGGAAATAGATCGGAACATCGAAAGGTCCCCGAATCCGTTCAAAATCGATCATTCGCCCGATCGCATCGGCAGGGGGAAAGGGTATCTGCAAGAACGTCGATCACCGTCGCGAACTGCGCTCCGAAGGACAGCGACACGCGTGCAGCCACGCGGCGGGTTATCGCCATCGGTCCAAACGTACGCGTCGGTTCAACAATTCACTGTTGCGGACGTTCTGTATCAGCAACATCACATTGCCTCGACCATCAGCTTGCCGCTGGAGTTCCTGGGACAGTGGGTACAAGTGATCTTCCACCCAGCCGACTTGAAATCCGTCGATCGCCACGATCCGGTCTCCCCGCTCGAGCCCAGTACGTTCGGCAGCACTCCCGGGGACAACTCGCGTGACGACAATTCCGGTATCGGTATTGTAGGCAAAGACACCAAGCCTCCAGCGGAGTCGCTCGGGCGGCAAAAAATCGGGTGCGATTCGATCGTTCAGCCGCTCGCGAAAGCGAGGCATCCCTTCTTCCTGGCCCTCCATGTCCTTGCCATCTTGCGGCACGATGGCATCCCGCGCGATGCCGCCGGCCCGGCCTCGGTTTGCTGGTTCACCCACTGCAATGTCTTGCGCCAGCGTGCCGGCGGTCGGCACCGCAATCAGCAGAATAAAGAGAACTGGTGTGAATACGTTCTTATGCATCGCACTAAACTCCAACGTGATGGGACACAATCACCTATGATCCATTTTAGGAGCGAGGCGCACGTGGTCAAAAGCGATACTCAAGGTGCGTGACCAAGCTTTCCATTGTTCGATCGGGTGGTCATTGGCTGCCGGCCTGCTGAAGAAACTGCTGAAGCCCGGAGAGATCGTCGGTATTGATCAAGTCGACACCTGCCTGATTCAATGCATCCCAAACCGGTGGAATGTCGGGCGTCGCCCAGAATCGTACTGTACGGTTCATGGCATGCGCGGCGTCGACGATCCGTTCGAGCTTTTCGCGGTCTTGTGCCGGGATCGAACCATCGCCCCGCCAACCAAAGTGCGATCGCCAATTGTCGCTGATCATCGGTATCAGGTGCGCAGGTTGATCGCTACTCAAGTCCGTGAGCCGTCCATCGATGCCCGCGAAACGTGGGGAACTCGCGGCGATTCGGTCTTTGGCGCGATTGCCGCTGATCACGGCCCAAACCGCGTTGGAGTGCACGTTGCCATCATCGACGTACGAAAAAATGTCCTTGTAGGTTGACAACAAATCATTAACCGCGTCGTAAGTCGCCTCGCCATCGGACTTGATGTCGATCAACAACGTAAACACGGGTCCGTCTTGATGCACTCGACCGCCGTTGGACTGGACGCGTCTTCGCAGCGGCTCGAGATAAAGCTTCTCCAACGTCCGAGACGGATCGAGTTCGGCTCGCGTGTGGGCGACCAACAACTCCCCCTCCACGAGAAAAACATCCGCTTCGACGCTGCAAAAACCGTGTTGCAACGCGTCGTGAAGCGGACGATCGTGCAAATAGTCGTTGTGGGCATGGGCGCGGCGCAGCGGCTTCGCCTGCTCGTCGGCGTATGCCAGCAGTGATGCGGCTGACAAAACCCAGACGCAGATCGATCGAAGAGCAAGGCACATTCTACCAATCCAATTCAGCCGGAAAAAACTCGGAGATCAAATCTTCGTAGTAGGGTCGCAAACCGTCAACGTCCGGAGGTACGTCGCTTTTGGAATAGAGGTCGTACGGATTGAACGTTCGTACCCATCCGAACATTTCTCGATCATGATCGTTCATCAGGTAGTCGTAAGCACCTTCCCGGTGCGCCGCGTAGAACGAATGGTAACGAATCATGCAAAGAGCCTCTTCAGGAAGGAACTCCTTTACAACGTGATACAGGTACTCGTCGTGCCCCCATGACATGAAAACCTGATCGAGCCCACCGCCGCGATCATAGATTCCGGATTCGGTCGAGTATTCGGTGTGATCGAAGTCGGGATTCTCGCGGAAGAATTCTGAAAAAACGATCCTGTCCGAATAAGCGCAACCGACCGGGAACGTGTCGCCCACGACGGCCCACTGAGGTTCGCCAAACAAGCAGAGTATTTTTCCCAGGTCATGTATCAATCCGGTGAGCACGAACCAGCGGGGGTGACCCTCCTTGCGGATCGCCTCGGACGTCTGCATGAGATGTTGGATCTGTGAGAGATCCGTGTCGGGGTCGCTGTCGTCGACCAGAGTATTGAGGAATTCCATGCCTTCCCAGATGCTCATCCGCCGCTTGTTGAGCTGCAAATACTCCTCGCGTTTTTGCTGAACAAAATCGAACGTCTGGTAGCGATGGTTCAGCCGATAAAACTCTTTTACCGATGCGCGAGCCCCGGCTTCGTAGAGGCGGAATTCTTCCTTCTGCTTCGCCGCGTTGGTGGCAACGAAATGGGCTTCCGATTTCGATTCATCTTGCGGGTACCGACGCAGCAAATCGTCTTCCCACTGGTCCAGATCGCCAAGCGGCGTATCACGATGACCCTTCACTGAGCTTTCTCCCAATACAAACCCATGCGAAATGTGGGCCCGCAAACGGTACGTTATCGCATGGAATCACCGAGGACAACAAGCTGGCGATATGCACTGTCGCGAGCCGGGCAGCCGCCATTCGCAGTAGATTACGGCGAGCATCCACGCGACGTGCTCCGCAACGACGATTACATAATCAAACGTTTGTACTTCTGGATAGGGATCAAGACCCATTAATTAGTGATCGACGTGTTAAGAATCTGAACCGAAGGTGGTAGAATCACCAGCATCCCGCTGACGATCAACAACACCCCCCAGGTCCTAGTGTCGGTCCTAGTGTCGGTCCAGTGCCGGTCTCGGGCCAGAACGCCGTTTGCTCAGCCGCAGAGAACTCGATCGCGAATTCCCAGCGACTGACCACGACGCGTGGTTGCTGACAAACTCAGTTTACCAACCGCCCTGTTTATTTGGGTTCGAATGCAATCCGCTACCAATCACTAATCTTTTAGAAAAACATGCCAAACAAACAAGACTACTCTGGACTGCGTGCGTCACTTGAAAAACAACTCAGCATGCTGGTCGCACGTGCCCAAGAGATTGACGAAGACCTGAGCGAACCCGGGGACGACGACTGGGAGGAACGAGCGACGGAAACCGAAGGCAACGAGGTGGCGGCTTCCGTTGGCAATCTCACCTTGAACGAGATCAACCAAATCAAGCATGCGCTACATCAGATTGACGAAGGGACCTACGGCACCTGCACACGTTGTGGGAAAAAGATTCCTCAGGCGCGGCTGGAAGTGATTCCCTACGCCACCACTTGTACCGGCTGCACTTAACCGACTTCGTCTGTGGAGAATCAAATGATGCATCGAACATTGCTGGCCATCACGGTGATCGTCGCGATTTCAATTCCGGCTCTCGTGGTCCGATCTCAAGAAGACGAGAAGTCTGCGATCGACATGCGGAAAAAACTCACCTACTCGCAAAATATCCTCGACGGATTGGTAACCGAAGACTTCGACAAAATCCTTCAAGCCGCAAACTCCATGAACGGGCTGGCCAGGCACAAGTGGGCGGAAAACGATTCAGCTGCCTATCGCACGCAGAATCAGGTGTTTTGGTTCACGACGGGGACACTTGTTATGGCAGCCGAGAAAAAGAATATCGACAGTGCCACGCTTGCCTACACGCAGATGACGCACAGTTGCATCAATTGCCACAAGCTGATTCGTCGCCAGTAGGTCAGCCATGCTTTTCCTGACCTCGATCGCGACGATCATCGGCCTGATGACTGCGTTGGCGTCGCTGCTGGTGATCGGTAACCACTGGTTTCATGTCGCGGACGATCCACGCATCGTTGCCGTCGAGGAAATGTTGCCGCATACGAACTGCGGCGCGTGTGGCTATCCCGGTTGTCACGCATTCGCCGAAGCGTTGGTACGGGGTGAGACATCACCCGGCAAGTGCACGGTTGGATCACCTGCCGACCACGTTCGGATCGCATCGTTGTTGGGAGTGAACGTTGGCGCTCAAGAGAAACAAGTTGCCCGATTGGCCTGCGCCGGTGGCAACAATGTGGCACGCAACCGCGCCCACTATGAAGGACTCGGATCGTGCGCCGCTGCGGCTCTTGTTGCGGGTGGCGGAAAAGCCTGCTTCTGGGGTTGCCTTGGACTGGGTGACTGCGATGTCGCTTGTACTTTTGACGCCATCGAAATGGATGCCCATCGTTTGCCACTGGTCGACGAGGATCGCTGTACCGCGTGTGGTGACTGTGTGGAGGCCTGCCCCAAGGACTTGTTTTCGCTGCACCCAGTAAGCCATCGTTTGTGGGTCGCATGCTCTTCGCTTGCCGAAGGAGACGCGATTCTGGCGGATTGCGAAGTCGCCTGTACCGGATGCGCTAGATGCGCGATGGACGCACCGAACCAGATCGAAATGAAGAACCACTTGCCGATCATTGACTATCACAAGGGCCCTTTCACGGGGGAGCCGACACAACGATGCCCAACCGGCGCGATCCTCTGGCTGGACAAAGAGGGACCAAGAAAAGGCCGCGCCGCCAAAAAAATCATTCGTAAAGGCGAGCTCCCAGAAGCGACTTCCTAAGCCCGGCCCGCGATTTCGGTATGTGCTTTGCGTTTCGGGAAAGAGTCCGGCCCGGACCAGCAGCTTTCTGCTACTTCGCAAACACTTCCATGACCAAACCGAAACCTCCATTCAAATACCCCGGCACACGCGCTCCGGTCGACGGCAACACCGCGGTTTCCCTTTGCGAACGCGAAGGAAGCGACGCCGCCGGCGCCTACCCGATCACCCCTTCGACCCAAATGGGGGAGTACTGGGCCGAGGCCGCCGCGACCGGACACCTGAATGTCTCCGGTCGGCCGTTGATCTTTATCGAACCCGAAGGTGAACATGCCGCCGCGGCCGTCACCGCCGGGCTTTCGATGACCGGCTTGCGAGCCAGTAATTTTTCATCTGGCCAAGGCATCGCCTATATGCACGAGTCGCTGTATGCGGCGGTCGGCAAGCGACTGACCTACGTGCTGAACATCGGTGCTCGGGCAATGACCAAAGCAACGCTCAATGTGCATGCGGGCCACGACGACTACCACTGCATGGACGACACCGGGTTTTTCCAGATGTTCGCCAAGGACGCCCAGTCGGTCGCCGACCTGAACCTAATCGCACACCGGATTGCCGAATTGGCGCTGA
>JAHELS010000189.1 GCA_024644085.1 Rhodopirellula sp. | reverse complement strand
ATCGATGCCTTTCGACACGATTCTGACGAAGATTGCCGACTACACGGCTGGTCCCGAGGTGGAAAGCGAAGAAGCGTGGTCGACGGCGCGGCTTTGTCTGATGGACAGCCTCGGTTGTGCGCTGCTTTCGCTGAACTACTCCGAGTGCACCAAGTTATTGGGGCCAATCGTCGAGGGTGCGACGCTCGAAGATGGGGCTCGCGTGCCAGGAACCCTTTATCGTCTTGAACCGGTACAAGCCGCATTCAACCTTGGCTCAATGATCCGATGGCTCGATTTCAACGATACATGGCTGGCCTCCGAATGGGGACATCCCTCGGACAACCTCGGTGCGATCTTGATGGTTGCCGACTATTTGAATCGTCGTGGCAGTGGCAAGAGGTTGACAGTCCGCGATGTGTTGGCCGCGATGATCAAAGCGTATGAGATCCAGGGCGTGTTGGCACTCGAGAATGCGTTCAATCGCGTCGGCCTGGACCACGTCTTGTTGGTTCGTGTCGCCTCAACGGCTGTGGCAACGAGTCTGCTGGGCGGAAGCCGTGACCAGATCGTTGCAGCGGTCAGCCACGCGTGGATTGATGGCGGGGCGCTTCGAACGTATCGCCACGCGCCCAATACCGGATCCCGTAAAAGCTGGGCCGCGGGCGACGCGACCAGCCGAGCGGTCCGCCTGGCTCTGGTGGCGATCGCAGATGAGATGGGCTACGAAACGGCGTTAACGGCACCCCATTGGGGATTCCAGGACGTCTTGTTCAATCGACAATCGATTCGCGTACCCCGACCGCTCGACGGTTACGTCATGGAGAACATTTTGTTCAAGGTTTCGTTTCCGGCTGAGTTCCATGGACAAACGGCAGTCGAGGCCGCGTTCAAGCTGCACCCGCTCGTCGCGAATCGAATCGATGATGTCGAGCGAATCCTGATCGAAACGACCGAACCGGCGATCCGAATCATTCATAAGACGGGACCGCTGAAGAATCCGGCCGATCGAGACCATTGTTTGCAGTATCTGGTAGCAATCGGTTTGTTGCACGGGAACCTGACCGCCGACCATTACGAAGACGAAGCAGCACAGGATCCGCGGATCGATTCACTTCGCGAACGCATGCAGGTGATTGCCAAACCATCCTACTCACACGACTACCTGGATCCCGAGAAACGATCGATCGCGAACGCTGTGAGAGTATTCTTCATTAACGACGAACCGACCGACCGGATCGTAGTGGAATATCCCTTGGGTCATCGTCGAAGACGCGAAGAGTCAAAGCCACATTTGTTCGAAAAGTTTCAACAAAATGCGTCCACGCGTTTGCCCGTCGATCGCGTACATACATTGTCGCGATTGTTCGAAGATCCAGCACATCTCGATGCAATGCCGGTCGATGAATTCGTCGATCTGATCTGCCCGGAGCCGGATCATGAGTGATTTGCGCGCCGCTGCTTTGGAAATCGAAAAACAGGAACAGACGCTGCGTGACGGGGGTGCGCGATCAGGACGGCAACGACAACCATCCCTCGGTCGACTGACTGTCCGGGAACGGTTGCGTGAACTGTTGGATGACGATGCCAAGTTCTACGAGATCGGCTTGTGGGCTGCCTGGGAAATGTATGACGAATGGGGCGAGGTGCCTGCGGCCGGTGTGGTCACCGGCATCGGACGCGTCTGCGGCCGTCCCGTCATGGTCGTTGCTAACGACGCGTCGGTGAAAGCGGGGGCGTTCTTTCCTCAGTCGGTCAAAAAGGTCTTGCGTGCGCAGCGGATCGCACAATCGTTTCGTTTGCCGTTGCTTTACCTCGTTGATTCGGCCGGCGTCTTTCTGCCGCTGCAGGATGAGATCTTTCCGGACGAGGATGACTTTGGCCGCATCTTCCGAAACAACGCCGTTTTGTCAGCGATGGGAATTCCCCAGTACGCCGCCGTCATGGGCAATTGCATCGCTGGTGGTGCGTACTTGCCAGTCCTGTGCGACAAGTTGTTGATGACCGACGGAAGCCAGATGTGTTTGGCTGGTCGCTCACTCGTGAAAGCAGCGATCGGACAGGACGCCGACCCGGAGGAACTCGGCGGCGCGAAGATGCACGCTGAAACCAGTGGCACCGTCGATTTCCGCGAACCCGATGATCACACATGCCTGGCCCGGATGCGCAGATTGGTTGAATTGATTTCCGATCCACGCTCCGGTGCGCGCCAATCGCGGTCCGCGACGAATCGTCCGCCGACCGACGCCTACGAATTGGTCTCAGCCGACGGCAAACGCGAATATGATGTTCGCGACCTGCTCGGTACGATCGTTGATGCTGAATCGATTCAGGAATACAAGGCCGAATATGGGCCGACGTTGGTCACGGCGTTTGCTCGGATCGACGGTCGCGCGGTCGGGATTGTCGGAAACCAGCGGACGCGATCCATGACGGCGTCGCATGAACTGCAAATCGGCGGCGTCCTCTATGGCGACGCAGTGGACAAGGCTGCACGATTCGTGCTCGATTGCAACCAAAACAGTTTACCGCTTGTGTTTCTGCAGGACGTTCAGGGGTTCATGGTCGGAATCGACGCCGAACAATCGGGAATCATTCGATCAGGTGCCAAACTGGTCAACGCTGTAAGTAACAGTGTCGTTCCAAAATTTACCGTGATCGTCGGAGGATCGTTCGGCGCTGGAAATTATGCTCTTTGCGGTAAAGCGTACGACCCTTGGCTGATCCTGGCCTGGCCCGGAGCGCGGTACGCAGTGATGGGTGCGAAGACGGCGGCATCAACACTTACGGATCTGAAAATCCGCGATGCCGAGAGATCGGGCAAGGTGCTCTCGGAAACGGAAAAAGAAGAGCTGCACTCGAAAATACGCCAGCGCTACGAGCGTCAAACGGACATTCGATACGGCGCCGCACGAGGATGGGTCGACGCGATCATTGATCCGGCCGAGACGCGCATCTGGTTGTCCGAGGCGATCGCGATGATTCCCACACAACCTTCATCGACCGGATTTCGAACAGGAGTTTTCCAGGTTTAGGTAGAGGCAGCGTGACAACATGCCCGAGACGATTCGAATCGGAAACGCACAGGGGTTCTGGGGGGATCGTTTAGAAGCGGCCTCCGAGATGCTCGCCCTCGAACCCGAGCTCGATTACCTGACGCTCGACTTTCTGGCCGAAGTCTCGATGTCGATCATGGCGGCAAGCCGGCGACGAGACCGCTCGGCTGGCTACGCACCCGATTTTCTCGAAATCGTTGGTTCGATTGTTCCCTATTGGTCTCGCGACGGGCAATGTCGCATCGTGAGCAATGCCGGTGGGTTGAATCCAATGGGGTGCGCTTTGGCATGCCGCGAAATCCTGCAGCGGGCTGGATGCGGCGACCGCAGAATTGCCGTCGTCTCGGGGGACGACGTGCTGGGCATCCTTTGTGACGACGCCGCATCCAATTTGCACAGCCCGCTGAGCCGCAATCTCGATACACAACGGCCGATTGAGGATGTCATTGAATCGATGATGACAGCCAACGCCTACCTGGGAGCCCGGCCCATCGCCGAGGCACTCGATCTCGGTGCCGACCTTGTGATCACCGGACGAATTGCCGATCCAAGCTTGACGGTCGGACCCTGTCTTCATCATTTTGACTGGAGCGACACCGACTACGATCGCATCGCGGGGGCGACAGTGGCGGGCCACTTGATTGAGTGTGGTACGCAAGTCACCGGTGGGATATCAACTGATTGGATGGCAGTCCCCCATGTCAATCAAATCGGGTTTCCGATCGTCGAAATCACCGAGAACGGAAATTGCATCGTCACCAAACCTCGGCACAGCGGCGGCTGGGTGACCGAGGCGACGGTGAAAGAACAGTTGTTGTACGAAATCGGTGATCCGGGCCGGTATTTGTCGCCCGACGCGACGGTATCGTTCCTGTCCATCCGAGTGACCCAACAAGGTCGCGATCGCGTTGCGGTTGAGGGCGCCGAAGGTGACCCGCCACCCGACTCGTACAAAGTCAGCGCAACCTTCTCGAACGGATTCCGTTCCGCTTCGCAGCTTACGATTCTCGGTGGTGGCGCGAAAAAGAAAGCGTGTCGCGCGGCGGACATGGTTCTTGATCAGTTGAAGCGCGGGGGAATTACATTCGAGAATCATTCGGTCGAAACGACCGGCAGCGATGACGAAGTCACACTGCGGATTGCCGTCTCCGACCCGTTGCGCAAATCGGTCGAAAAGTTCACGCGTGCCGTGATACCCCTGGTCACATCCGGGCCTCCGGGAACGACGGGCTACAGCGAGGGCCGCCCCCGAATTCACCCGTTGGTTGAGTACTGGCCATGCCTGGTCGACCGCGACCGCGTGATCGCAAAAGTCGACTTATTGCCGCTTGAACATTCGCAGGCTGAAATGAACGCTGCGGCGCCACCCCTTGCAACCGAAACAGGCTCGCTTCCAGCGCCAACCTCGTCGCCTCACTCCGAAGGCAAGAAAGGCATGCTCGCCGACATCGCCTTGGCGCGCAGCGGTGACAAAGGGATTCACGCGAACATCGGTGTCATCGCCCGCAGACCCGGCGATTACTCGACCCTGGTGGCCGAAGTGACACCTGTACGCGTTGCCGAGCACCTTGGTGTCGACGTCAGCGACGTGCGCCGGTTCGAATTGCCCAACCTGGGCGCAGTCAACTTGGTGATCCATGGCATCCTGGCCAACCCGCTGCGCCTTGACGCACAGGGAAAGACGCTCGGCCAGGAACTGTTGAAGCTACCCCTTGGCCGTGACAATGAATCGAGGTGTTAAGCATGGAGACGAGCGTACTATTTCGCCAACACGATGCTAAGGTCGCCATTCTTACTTTGAATCGCCCGGAAAAACGCAATGCGTTGACCATCGGTCTGATGGAATCCCTTTGCAACCAGATTCGCCGTTTGGAGTCTGACCCAGCGTGCCGTGTTGTAATCCTTCAGGGTGCGGGACCGGTCTTTTGCGCCGGACTCGATTTGAACCAGGCAGCCGATTTGGGTTTGGCTGAACAAAGTGCCGAGTCCGTTGCTGAAACATTTCGTTGCGTCGCAAATACGTCGCTGGTGACAATCGCCGCCGCTCAAGGCGCCGCAATGGCGGGCGGCGCGGGGCTGATGTCTGCCTGTGACCTGGTGGTCGCCTCCGACGACTTGAAGATCGGTTTTCCCGAGGTCCGCCGCGGACTCGTTCCGGCACTCGTCTCCGACCTGCTGCGTAACCGTCTACGTGACTCCGAAATGCGGGAACTTTTCCTGCTCGGCGAACAAATCGATGTGATCAGGGCGAGTCAACTTGGGTTGGTCCATCGGATCGTTCCTCGCGATGACCTGCTCGATCAGGCAGTTCACATAGCCGAGACAGTTTGCCGGGGTGCACCTGAGGCAATTCGACGGACCAAGAAGCTGATAAGGGACATCGGCTCCGCGGATGAACCGAGTTCGATTGAGCGTGTCCTGGAGATTCACACATCCGCGCGAACCGGTCAGGAGGCGGAGGAAGGGCTGAAGGCATTCCACGAAAAACGCAAACCAAATTGGTAAGACGAAATCACCTGGCTCAGGCGCAGAGCTTGCGCTATTGAGGCGGGAGCGGTTGTACAAATCTTTCGCCGTTATTCGGTGCGGGGCATAAAATAAAGGAGAGGCTCGGGCGCTGGCCTCTGTGATTGGAGGTGAGACGTGGACGCGAAGTATTATGAAAGAGGATTCTTGCCGAAGCCTGATCCGGTATGGCACTTCGATCGATATCCTCAGTTGCGGATGCTCGACGATCTCGGCAACGATTTGCCGCAGTTGCTGCTTCGAGGCGACTTTCGCAGAACAATCAAAGGGACATCGATTCCGGATTGGCCCGAAATTGCCCTCACCGAAGAGACGTTGCCAGAATTGCGCCTCTACTACTTACGGCTTGGATTCTTGGTCTCGGGCTATGTGAACCAGGTATCTCAAGATCGGGCACACGTGTTGCCCGCAAATCTCGCCGTGCCGTTTTCTCGAGCGTGCCGACTACTCGACCGGCCACCGATTCTCAGCTATGACGGATACGCGCTTTACAATTGGCGTCGCTTGCGCATGTCGGAACCGATTGCTCTGGGTAACATCGATACGATCCAGAATTTCGTTGAGCTTTACGACGAACACTGGTTCATTCTTGTCCACGTCGAGATCGAGGCGATTGCTGGTGAGATTCTGGCGGCCATCGATCGTGCGGATACCGCCATTGCGAATCGTGATGGCAGCGCCGTCGATCAATGCCTCTCGCGCATTGCCGATGCCGTCGAGCGCCAAACAGAAGTGCTGAAGCGAATTCCCGAGCGGATGCGACCTGAGCTTTACTTTCGCGAATTCCGACCGTACATCCGGTTTTTCGAAAACGTTACCTATTCGGGCGTTGATTCCAAAGCGATGAATTTTCGCGGCGAAACCGGTGCCCAAAGCAGCATCATGCCGACGCTCGTCGCGTTCATGAAAATCCGCCATACCCAATCTATCTTGACCGATCACCTGAATGACATGCGCCGATTCATGCCGGCCGAGCACCGGAAATCGATCCAGCGAGTCGAGCGTATGCCGACACCGCGTGAGCTTGCATCGGCTAGCACTTTCAATGCCGTGCTTGATGCCATGGCGTCTTTCCGCGAGGTCCACATGGGGTGGGCTGATCAATACGTTCATCAGCGGGTTGATGATCCGCGCGGAACCGGTGGGACGCCGTACATGACCTGGCTGAATCAGTTGATCGACGAGACTCGAGCCGCACGCAAACCGATGGGCGTTGGAGGAATTGCACAATGAGTTCTTCCATTCACCAGCCGTCTCACGAGCACGCGACGCGACGCGAACAGCAGTTGCGGCAGGCCGAAGAGCTTCTCTTTTCTGGTCCAAAGCTTCAAAGTTTCGCCAAAGAACTGTATCACGGCCGTTTTGCCGCGCAACTCGTTATCCCCTATCCCGAATTGGCAGGCGACGAAGAAACCGAACTCGAGTATGCGCTGCATCAGCTACGCGAAGTTTGTGACGAGCACCTTGATCCGGAAAAGATTGATCGCGATGCAGACATCCCGCTTCATTTGATCATGCATCTCGGACGCATCGGATTGCTTGGGATGACCGCGCCGCGGGAAGTCGGTGGACGCAGTTTTTCACAACTTGCTTATTGTCGGCTGATGCAGGAACTCGGTTCGCGATGCAGCTCCACGTCCATTTTTGTCAATGCGCACCACTCGATTGGCATGCGTGGCTTGTTGTTGTTCGGATCCGAAGATCAAAAACGAATGTGGCTTCCGGATCTTGTCAGCGGCAACAAGATCGCTGCGTTCGCGCTGACCGAGGCCCAGGCTGGTTCCGATGCCGCGAACGTACAAACAACCGCGACGCTTTCCGATGACGGCCAATCCTACATTCTCAACGGCACCAAGCGGTACATCACCAACGGCGCCATCGCTGATCTATTGACGGTCATGGCCCGTACGCCGGTGCCCGACCGCAACGATACCGCGATTACGGCTTTTCTCGTCACTCCCGACATGCCCGGATTCAGCGTGGTTGAGCCGCGGATGGAAAAACTTGGCATTCGAGGCACCGCTACTGCGCGGCTGGCGTTTAACGACATGCGCGTTCCCGCTGGAAACGTGCTGGGACCGATCGGGAAGGGATTGCGTGTCGCTCTGACAGTACTCGATTTCGGACGAACGACCTTCGGTGCCTGTTGTACCGGGGCGGCAAAGACATCGTTGCACCTGGCGACTGAGCACGCGCGGTCTCGCATCCAATTTGGTCAGCCACTCGCGGAGTTCGAACTTGTTCAAAAAAAACTTGCTCGCATGGCTGCCGATACCTACGCCATGGAATCCATGACCAACGTGACCGCGGGAATGATCGATCGCGGTTCGCAGGACTACATGCTCGAAACGGCGATGCTAAAAGTTTGGAGCACCGAGAGACTCTGGCAGATCGTCAATGATGCATTCCAGATTCACGGCGGCGCAGCCTACTTCACCGATCGCCCGCTCGAACGAATGCTGCGTGACGCTCGGATCAACCAGATTGGCGAAGGCGCGAACGAAGTCCTGACTTCGTTCATCGGGCTTGTCGGTATGCGTGGGCCCGGCGAACAACTCAAAGAGGTGGCGGATGCATTCGGATCTCCATGGAAGAATTTCAGCATGTTGCGCCGGTTTTTCAGCCAGGAGCTGATGCGTCGCCTACGGCGACCTGTCATCAATACTCAATCACCGGAACTACGAAACGATGCCCGGCAGGTCGCGAAACGCATCCATAGATTCGCATTGGCGGTTCAGCGAGAACTGATCCGCCACCGGGAACAGATTCTCGAGCGGCAACTCGTTCACGAGCGGATTGCAGCAGCGGCGATGGAACTCTATGCCGCCGTGTCGGTACTGAGTCGCCGTGACGACGAATTGCAGAATCCAGAACAGTCGCGTCGCCACCAGAACGCTGAAACAGCGAAACTCAGCCTCGCGCTTTCGGCGGATCGATTCGAGACTGAACTGAGCGGATTAGCCCAAAACTTTGATTCTCAGACGATGCGGACGGCCGCAACCATGCTCGAATGATCGGGTGGTTCCTTGAACGCCCACCCACCGAGCGCGGGGGAACACCGAATTCCTGGCGGAACGCTTAACTGCTTTCTTAGCAATGGCTTACGAACCTGCGGATGGCGTCACACCACAACCTTCTTTTGACCCCACACGTAGAATTCGTGTTGGATCTTCTCTCGCCAGGGCGCTTTCATTTTCGATGTTGCTGGCGATTCGGTTCACTTGGGACAATCCCTCATCGTTCTGTGAATCGGCGTGACCTTTCGCGGTCCTCGGGGCTTCCAGTCTATGAATATCGCTCGCTACACAATTGTCCTTGCCATCGTGTCGGTTTTGCCGGCTCCATCTGCGTCCGCCCAAGCGGGACGCGATTCGAGTCTATGGTCATTCACGGCGTCCTCCCAGCATCACAAAGCGATCGTCAGTGTGTCGCTTGATGATGGAAATGGCACGGGAACCATTATCGCCGTGAACCGGGAAAAGCCGGTCAGCGATGGTTACGAGGGCTACTGTTTGACGGCCTACCATGTTGTTCAATCGGACGATGATCGGCGCGCTATCAAAGTTCGTTATCGCAACGGACGCTCCTCAAGTCGATGCAAGATTGTGCAAACCGACGCTGACCTCGACATCGCGATCTTGTGGGTCTGGGTACCTCCGGAAGTCGAACCGGTGTCGCTGGCCGACGCATCGGCGCAGCACGGCGACTCGCTTGAATTAGCCGGATTGGGCGGTGCGTCCGACCCTGAATTGCATTTGCGCACTTTCTCGGCGAGTGCCTCAGCCCCAACCGACGGGCAAACCATTTACGCGGACGTCTCATTGTTGCCTGGCGATTCCGGCGGGCCGGTCTTCAACCTCCAACATGAAGTTGTCGGTGTGATTTCGGGCGGATGGTTTTGGTGGAACGGCGGCGTAGTGACCGACGGCGGAACGCCAATCACAGCAACCTGGCCGGCACGCGCAGCCAACCTGGAACGGATCCGCGAGCTTTACCAGGCGGCACTCCCGAGCGAAGAAGATGAAGGCGAAACCTTGATCCTCAGCGAAGGTTGAGTCCTCGTCCATGAGCCTGCCTGGAAAGCGCAGGAATTCAAGCCATTGCCGGTGACAGCGATCATGCAGTCTGAACCGACGCAGCATCCTGCAGATGAAATCGTTCGATCGCGGCCTCTCGAAGCCGAAACTTTTGAACTTTGCCGGTGACGGTCGTCGGGAACTGTTCAAGAAACCAAACGTATCGTGGCGTCTTGAATCGCGCTAGATGTTGCTGACAGAACTCGCGAACGTCTTCCTCGGTAATCACCGCCCCATCACGCACCCGGATGCAGGCCAGAATCTGCTCACCCAATCGATGGTCGGGAACGCCAACGACCTGGACGTCTTCGACCGCCGGGTGCCGGTACAGGAGTTCTTCGATCTCACGGGGCGAGATGTTTTCTCCTCCGCGAATGATCATGTCCTTCAATCGGCCAGTGATCCGGTAATAGTCGTCGCTTTGTCTTTGCGCAATGTCCCCGGTGTGCAACCAACCCTCGGGATCGATGACGTTCGAGGTGAACTCGGGATCGTTATAGTACTCCAACATCACGTTGTGCCCGCGGGCGCAAAGCTCGCCCGATTCACCTTCGGGCAGCTCGACGCCGCTTTCGCAATCGACGATTCGGACTTCGACACCGGGAATTGCTCGGCCGACCGTTCCTACCCGCTTTTCGATCGGATCGTCGGTGTGCGTCATCGTGATCAACGGCGATGCCTCCGTCTGGCCATACGCGATCGTGATTTCGCTTGCCCCCATCTCGTGGACCACCCGTTTCATCAGTTCGATCGGGCAAGGGCTTCCCGCCATGATTCCGGTACGAAGAGTCGCGACTTTTCTGGCATCAAACGTAGGTTGCTCAAACATCGCGATGAACATGGTTGGGACGCCGTAGATGACGGTGCATGATTCCTTTTCGATTGCCTTTAATGTTTCGTCGGCGCGAAAACTCTCGTGTGGAAAAACCATTGCCGCTCCCCGGATCGCAGCGCAAAGTGTCCCCAAAACGCATCCGAAACAGTGGTACAGCGGAACAGGGATGCAAATGCGATCTTCGTGGCTGATGCGTTGACAGTGCCCCGCGTAAAAAGCGTTGAGAAGCAGATTTCGGTGTGTCAGCAGCGCTCCTTTTGGATTTCCCGTTGTTCCCGATGTGTATTGCAGGTTAATAGGATCTTCTGGTGACAATTCGTTGGTCACCGCCCGCAGTTCCGCGTCGCTGACGTCTTCGCCCAATTCGTTGATTTTGTCCCAATCGAGCATCGCCTCGTGGGAAGACCCACGCAGCCGAATCATCGTTTTCAATTTGGGGAAACGGGGGCAATCAAGTTCACCGGCGCGCGCCTTGTCAAGCGCGGGCCAGACCTCGCCAAGTATCTCGTCGTAGTCGCAGGATTTGAAGTGATCGATCAGCGCCAAACCTCGAATGTCCGATCTGGCAAGCGCAAAGGCGAGTTCATCAGATCGATACGAAGGGTTGATCGTCACCAATACAACGCCAAGTCGAGCTGTCGCGAATTGAAGCACGACCCACTGAGGCCAATTGGTCGCCCAGACGCCAAAGTGATCGCCACGCTTGAATCCGAGTTTCAAGAGCCCCTTGGCCACACGATCGACAGCAAGATCGAATTGCCGCCACGTCATTCGCACCGAGGCCTGAGGAAACACAATGGCATCGTGACCCGGGTAGTGCTTGGCCGTTTCGCTTAGCAGCCGGCCGATCGTCAAACCATCGACCCAAGGTTGTTCCGTGCTGGCCGACCCTGCCATGATTCCACCTCCCGACTCAAAGAAACTGGATCGGATACTAGGCAGTGTCCCGCAAATGTGAGCCGAACGCGCTAGCGTCGGGCCTTCCGTTGACAACAGTTCAGATTTGCGGCCGCGGCAAGCGTCGTCGGCTCACCAATTCGCCTTTCATCATTTACGGGACAGTGCCTAGTTCATTATAGGCGTCCACTCCGTTTCGGTATCAAAGTTTTCGGTCGCCCATCACGCCGCGGCGTACAATTCGATGAAGCAATCCCTCGTTGATCAGAGGACTCAATGAACAACCCGGTCATTCTGTCTGCCTGTCGAACGCCCGTCGGCAAGTTTCGCGGTGCACTTTCGGCGTTGACCGTGACAGAACTCGGCGCTATCGCGATCGACGAAGCGGTCAAGCGGGCGCAAGTGGCCGCTGGGGACATCGACGAAGTGATCATGGGAAACGTGCTTCCCGCCGGCGTCGGACAGGCACCCGCGCGTCAGGCAGCTCTGCGCGCTGGAATACCTCCGGCGGTGGCGGCACTGACAATCAACAAGATGTGCGGTTCGGGCCTCAAGGCAGTGATGCTTGCTGCTCAGGCAATCCGTGGGGGTGAAGCCGATTTGGTTGTCGCAGGCGGAATGGAATC
>JAHELS010000444.1 GCA_024644085.1 Rhodopirellula sp. | reverse complement strand
TCGATCCTCCCTTTGCGATTGAGCGGATCGTAACGTCTCAGCCGCAAGAACATCCCGATCGGTGTCACAATTCCAAAATACAGGATGCCGAGAATCAAGACAGTCGCCACGAACTGGATCGGATAGACGCAGATCGAAAAGGCCCGGTGAATTGGCCTGCGCGAGGATGGAGCGGCATAGAAGACGGTCGACAGAATCAGGGCAAGGATTGACGCAACCAAGACCGCAATCGACGTTTGCCAGCGCCAGGAAATCAGCATTCCGAGGACGAGAACCAACCCGGACAGCGAGATCCCGAACCATCGAAGTTGTCGGTCGGTCAAGGGTTGTGGAGGAAGCATGGACGATGCTCAATGCAGGTAAGGATATGGATTCAATCCAGTTGAAACTGAGCCAGGTGCTCATCAATGGGATGCGGAGTCGCGCTGTTCTGGTCGACCTTCCTCAGCACATAGTCGTCGATGACCAGCACATCCATGTTCGTAGCCATGAAGCAGCGAACAGCATCATGCGGCGTGCAAACGATCGGTTCACCACGAACATTGAAACTCGTATTGATCAGCAGCGGGCAACCGGTCTTTTCGGAAAAGGCGCGCAGTAGTTTCTCGAATTCGGGGTGATGATCCCGGTCGACCGTCTGCACGCGCGCCGAATAATCAACGTGGGTGATCGCAGGAATGTCGCTGCGGATCTGTCGCACGCGGTCCAGCCCCGATGCATCACGCGGCGGCGCCCGGCGACGACCTTCCTGGATGCTGAAGACAAGCAACATGTAGGGGCTCTGCAGATCGCTGGGGATTTCGAAATACTCCCGGGCATGATCGCTCAAGACGGCCGGCGCGAAGGGGCGAAATGATTCGCGAAACTTGATCTTGCGATTCATTTTCGTCTGCATTTCTTCGCTGCGCGGGTCGCCCAGAATGCTGCGGCTGCCGAGTGCTCGCGGTCCAAACTCCATTCGTCCCCTCATCCATCCGACAACCTGGCCCTCGGATAAGTAATCTGCGACGCGCTCGGCCAATTGTGACGGCGATTCGATTCGCTCGTAGGTCGATCCCGTCTCTTGCAGCGCCGACTCGATCTCGATCGACGTGAACGAAGGACCCAGAAGCGATCCCTGCTGGCTGTCAGCTGGAATCGGGTGCCGGGAATTGTCCAGCAATTGGTGCCAGATCAACAAGGCAACGCCGAGAGCTCCTCCCGCGTCGCCCGCAGCCGGTTGGATCCAAATGTTTTCGAACGGGCCTTCGCGCGCGAGTCGGCCGTTGGCGACACAGTTCAACGCCACGCCGCCCGCCATGCAAAGATTCCGGTTTCCCGTGATCGCATGAAGGTGTGACGCGGTCTTCAAGACGACCTCTTCGGTTATCACCTGGATCGACGCGGCGAGATCCATGTCGAGTTGCTCGATCTGGGTCTCGGCGTGCCGCGGTCCACGGCCAAAGAGGCGATGGAACTTTCGCGACGTCATTGTCAAACCGTGGCAGTAGTTGAAGTAGGCCATGTTCAACCGAAAGGAGCCGTCAGGGCGAATGTCGATCAAATGCTTGCGAATCGCATCGACGTACTTCGGTTCGCCGTAGGGTGCCAGGCCCATCAGCTTGTACTCGCCGGAATTGACTCGGAATCCGGCGTAGTAGGTGAAAGCGGAGTAGAGCAGCCCGATGGAATGGGGAAACCGGATCTCGTCAGTGAGCGTGACGTTGTTACCGCGGCCGAACCCGAGGCTGGTCGTCGTCCATTCGCCCACACCATCCATGGTCAGAATTGCCGAATCGTCAAACGGAGAGGGAAAAAAAGCGCTGGCCGCGTGCGACTCGTGATGTTCGCAAAAACAAACGCGACCGCTGTACTGGTGATCGAGTCCGCGGCGGATTTCACGTCGCAGATGAAGTTTTTGGCCCAACCACTGCGGCATCGCTTTGAGAAACGATTGAAAACCCAGCGGAGCGTAGCTCAGGTAGGTTTCGAGCAATCGATCGAACTTCAGCAGCGGTTTTTCGTAGAACCCGACGAAGTCCAGATCCGATTGTTTGATCCCCGCTTGGCGCAAACAATACTCGACCGCCCCCGCCGGGAAAGCTGAATCGTGCTTTATCCGTGTAAATCGCTCCTCCTGGGCAGCTGCAACGATCTCGCCGTCGACGACCAACGCCGCAGCCGAATCGTGATAGAAAGCCGAGATGCCAAGGATGGATGTCATGAACGAATCCGCCGCATGGCGAACGCCGCGTAGAATGTCACGGAATGTATGTTGAGAGTATGCACTAACATCGATGAGATTGCGACGCGATCCGGCCAGCACGCCAGGCACCCCCGGCATGTGATTGGGGACGGAGAGACGCGAGTCTGTTTCAATCGAGCCGGAACTTTCGATCCCGGGTAGGAAATCCGTTGTCTCGCCGACGTTCAAAGAGAAAAAAGAGCGGTTCCGACGCGACAGCGTCTGACGACTCCAGCAGGACTGTCGGGAAAACCGAACAGCGAACGATTCCGCTGCGCCGCAAGATAATCTTCAGCCTCGTCACCCTCGTATCGTTCTTCGTGGGCGGAGAGCTGTTGTTGCGCGCCGTTGGGTTCCGTGCCGACGACCGCGTCGAAACGATGCAATTCACTTTTCCGATCGACGATTACAACAACGATGCTCCTCAGCCGTTCCTCGAGCGGGATGCGGAACTTTTCTGGAAGCCGCGTGCCGGCGTGCTCGATCACAACTCTCACGGCTTCTACGGTCCCGAGTTTTCGATCCAGAAAGAGCCGGGCCGGTTTCGAATCGTCTGTATCGGCGACTCCTGCACCCATTTTGGACCCGATTCCTACCCGGACATGCTGCGCGCAGTATTGGAAAAAGTGGCACCAGGTAAATACGAGGTGATCAACGCGGGTGTGATTGGCTACACCTCGTACCAGGGCAAAACATTGCTCGAAACCAAAGTGCTCGACTGGTCACCTGACCTGGTGACGGTCTACTTTGGCTGGAACGATCATTGGCTCGCCCGGGGATTGGAAGACAAGGACCAAACGGGTGACGAGGGACC
>JAHELS010000443.1 GCA_024644085.1 Rhodopirellula sp. | reverse complement strand
GGATATCCGCGTCGCGATGACGGTTTGCTACTTGGAACCAGTACCTGCACCTGCGACAGCCGCAGCCAACGGTTCAATGTTGCAATCAACGTGCTCGGTCGACGAACTCGGTGCGCGAGACTTTGCCGTCTTTGTTCTTGTCAAAGTTATTGAATCGTTGATCGAGCTTGGGTCCGCCGGCTTGGCCAGTCTTGTATTCCTGGAGTGAGAGGTGATCGTCGTTGTTGGTATCGAAGCGATCGAAGGGCACGTTCCAGTCCGGATTTGTTCTGCTGGCACCTTTGGATGAACGGGCGTTGGCGTCATCAATACTCAGGGCGGAGTCGGCGAATGACTTGCCGCGCCGGACCACCTCCGGATAGCTGCGGAGAAACTGGTTTTCGTCAATCAGATTGAGGAAGTAGTGTGTTGTTCCATCGGGGAGTTGGGCGGTGACCTTGCTGTTGCCAATCAACGTGGCGGAAGCACGAAACCATTCCTCAAACCTCTCGTTGCCGTTGAGCGTGTAGATCAGATTCGCCCGCGTGACTCTGGCTCCATTCTCCCGGAACGTGACTTCAACGTTGTCTCCATTTCTGCGGTGCGACAGGACCGTGCAGACCTTTTCCTTGTTTGGCAACGGTTTGGGATAGGTTGGGCAGTAGTACGGATAGCTCGCGTCCATTTCGGTCAGGATTTCGGTGAGCCGAGAATTCATTTTGTCGGCGAGTTCAGGCATGGCTCCGGCAAGATTCTTCGCTTCTTCGATATCCGCCCGGCGCACATCGCCCGCGGACGAATCGTAAAGCTGGAAGAGTTCCAGATGAGGTGTTGCCGGGTTGTTCACGTGGTCGTAGTTGCGAACCAGTTTGTAGTCGCCGATGCGAATCGTACTTTCCAGGGCTGAACCGTGGGGAAAGTGCCAGACCATCATGTCGCGAATTGTCCCGTCGGCGTGTGTTACGAGTTTGGAATCCCTGGGATCGTTCTTCAAAAGTGGAAGCAGATCGCAGCCATCAAGATTCTTGTCCGCGCGTCTGGGTGTTGAGGTCATCGACAGGATGGTGGGGTAGAAGTCGAGGCCGCTTGCCATCACATCGGTTTGCACGCCGGCGGGAATACCGGGACCCGCAATCAGCAAGGGTACGCGGGTACCGCCTTCCATCGCGGAGATCTTGCCTTTTGCCAGCGGATGGTTGTCGGTGTAACGTTCTTCCGGACCGCCTTCCATGCCGCCGTTGTCCGAGGTGAAGATCACGTATGTGTTCTCGCGCAGCCGGTGTCCGGGCCAACGTGGGTCCTCGGTCTCGTCGAGATAATCGAAAATGATTCCAAGGTAATGATCGAGTTCCTCGACCATCGCACAGTAAAAGGGATTCTGTTGGCCGGGCGTGTCCTTCTTTGGGGTGTTTGCGGGATCGATGCCGAGTCGCCTGGCGTATTTCTCCAAACGCGCCTGCGAACGGGTATGGATTGGTGAGTGGACAAGCCAGGTGGCGTAGTAGAGGAAGAACGGCTTGTCCTTGTTCTCACGCAGAAACGACAGAGCGTCTTCGTTGGTCTGGTGATACGGGTAACCGTTTTCATCGAGCCGAAAAGGATCGTCTTTCGCCGTTGTCGCAAATCCGCTCAGACGATCATTCATAGGCCGCCGGGATCCGCGATCCGAACGGGTAAAATCGAAGCCCACATCTGTGGGCTGTGGGAACGCATTGTGTTCAATCGCGATGTGCCATTTACCGGAGTGGCCGGTCGTGTAACCGTTCTCTCGAAGCATCCTGGCAATCGTCAATTCGTTCTCAGGCATGCGGCCGCTGTACCACGGATCCATCATGCGAAAGTGCTGGTTGATCGGCGCAGGCGGCGCGCCACCAACCACATGTGTTTTCTGTGCGCGGGCTGGGTGATTGCCGCTGAGGATCGCGCATCGCGAAGGCGCGCAGGTCGGCGCCGGCGAATAGCCCTGCCAGAACATCACGCCCTTCTTCGCAAAGGCGTCGATGTTTGGCGTTTCCATCGGAGACGGTTCATCGATGTCGTAGCACTTTACGTCTTGCCAGCCCAAATCATCGGTCAGAATGAGGACCACGTTGGGTTTCGAGGGCCTCGATGCCGGCGATCTGGCCGTCTGCTGAGCCGCGAGTGGTGTGTTCAGGCTAAGACTCAGGAGAATCAGAAATCGGAGACGTAAATCCATGCCATGCTTCAAGGAGAGAATTGAGTCAGATATCCAGACAATGACCTGTGCGAACCGCCCCTGCAACTTTGCTAAAGGAGCCCCATACACTATGCGATCTTGTCGCTGAGAGCACCCTGTCGATCACATGGCTAGCTCAAGCTGTACGGCTTTCGATATTCTTTCATCAGCCACTTGGCGGCTTCCGGGTCATCTTCAATCGTTTCGGTTTCCGGATTCCAATTGATCTTCTTCCCTGACCGCAGGGCGATGTTTCCGAGATGGCACACCGTTGCGCTGCGATGTCCAATGCTGATGTCGGCAGCGGGAGCGTTCCGTGATTTGACACAGTCGATGAAGTTCTGGACGTGCGCGTTATTGGCGAATCGTTTATCGGCATCCGGCAGAGTAATGACATTGCCCTCATGAACCAGAGGACCAGGCACATCGGCCGACTCTAGAACCTCCGGCGAACTCGCGACCACGCCGCCGCGCCAGACGAACACGCTTCCCTTCTCGCAGACAAATTCAGTCCCCTGTTTCTTGCTTTCGATGCCAGGGATTTGTCGGCAATTCATTGTCACACCATTGGCATATTTGTACTGGATCACTGTTCGGTCCGGCGTCTCGTACCATCCCTTGGGATGAAAGACAGCGGTTCCTTCCACGCTGAGCGGACCACTGTCGTCCATGCCCAGGCCCCACTGGGCAGTATCGAGATGATGAGCGCCGAAGTTCGTCTGTTGGCCGCCGCTGTAGTCCCAGAAGAATCGGAACAAGTAGTGAACACGATTCTTGTTGTAAGGACGCAGAGGAGCGGGGCCCAGCCAGCGGTCGAAATCGAGTTCGCTCGGCGGAGCGCTATCAGCGACGGGTTCTTTTGCTCGATC
>JAHELS010000188.1 GCA_024644085.1 Rhodopirellula sp. | reverse complement strand
TGGGCGAGAATCAGGTTCGTTCGGTGGGTTACGCACACGGGATTGTCGCCGCGCCGATCGCGGGTTTGTCCGAGGACGCTGCCGAGCACCGTGACACGGCGGTCGTCATGTTGGAATCGTCCGAGATTCCCGCGACTGCAACTGGCTCGGCCGCGCAAGGGGTCGAATACTTTGTCAACCTGGCAATCGCCCAACATCCAAGCATTCAAGCCGCTCGCCAGAGAGTGGCAGCAGAACAGAGTCGCATCACGCAGGTTCGCGCGCTGCCCGACCCGATGCTGAACAATACATTTTGGCCGATCCACGACCAGGCTTTGCAGACCGCCGCCGGACGCGTCGCCAATCAAATGTCTCTGTCGCAATCGGTTCCCTGGCCGGAAAAACTGCGGACGAAAGCGGCAATCGCGAGTCAGGAAGTCCAGATCGCACAAGCCGAAGTGCAGCGCATACAACGCGAAGTCGTTGAATCAGTGCGGCTGGCATACTTCGAGGTTTGGTTTGCAGCACGCGCGATCGCGATCGTTGAAGAAACGAAACAGCTCGTCGACGATTTGACGAAAGTCGCAGAGGCACGATACCGGAGCGGCGGAAGCCAGCAGGATGTGCTCCGTGCCCGTCTCGAAACGGACCGGCTCGACGAAAAGCTGATCGAATTGCGGAGACAAAAAGAAGTCGCTCAATCGGATCTCGCTGTGCTTGTCCAGCAACCGGTTACGTTGATGCCCGAAGCGACCGAAGACCTCGGTGTTGGTGATCTCAGCAGCGAGCTTGACGAGTTGATCTTGCGTGTTGAGCAGTGCAATCCGGAATTGTCCGGCCTGGCATGGGAGATTCAGCGCGATCGCCAACGACATCGCCTGGCGTGCCTGCAGAAGTACCCCGATTTGCAGTTTGGTATGCACTGGGGCCTCGTCGACGACAATCGCGATGTGCTCAGCGGTGTCGCCAATGGCCACGACATGGTCAGCTTTAACGTTGGCACGACCTTGCCGATTTGGCGTGACAAGATTCGAGCGGGAGTCCGCGAGGCGTCGCACCGGACCACCAGCACGGTGCTGCGACTCGACGCCGAACGAGATGCACTGCAAGGAAAACTTCGTCGATTGTTCGCTCAAGCCGATGCCCTCGCCGAGCAACGTGACATCTACCAGCGGCGAATCATTCCTCGAACCGAGGATACATTGAAGATCTCCATTGCCGACTATCGCGGACGTCGAACCGACTTCTTCAGCCTGATCGAAACCTACCGCGAACTGCTGATGTTCGAGACACAGCTGGCGAGAATCAACGCTTCGATCGCAGGAATCGTCGCCCAGGTCGAGCGAACCGCTGGTTGCAACTAGCGCATTTTCGTTTTTCATGTAGCGGATTTAGGAAAGAGGGGTCCGGAACCAATAGCCGCCAGCGGCCCTTCGGGTGCTTTGCACTATTGGTTCCGGACCCCTTTTTCCGTAGCTACACCAATTCCGAAAATGCTCTAGTCGCGGTCGGTACGAATCGAGCGAGTCCCCCGTCTCAACCGCATGCGGTCCAATCTCTTGTGCGCCGGTGTACATCGGCGTTTTTGTCTCGCTAGGTCGATCGGCGCGATGACGCCTGTTACAACAGGGTCCATCCGCATCGACCCAAAACGAGATTCGAATCATCGTGAGCAGATTTCTGACAGTCATCCTGGTCGCTGGTTTCGCTGTTGCCGGTGTTCGCGCGGATGAAACAATTCAAGTCTTCATCCTCGCGGGCCAGTCCAACATGGAGGGCCAGGGCGTCGTCGATCTGAATCACCCCAGGTATTACAACGGCGGCAAGGGAACGCTCGAGGCGGTGATGCGGCAATCACCTGAGCAATACAAACACTTGAAAGACGAGTCGGGCCAATGGATCGTCCGCGACGACGTGTTTGTCCGCTTTCAAACGCGACATGAACTCAAGCGAGGTGGGCTGAGCATCGGCTTTACCGGGTACGAAGGCAAGCATCACATCGGACCGGAATTGCAAATCGGTCATCGACTCGGTGACAAGCTCGAGTCACCGGTACTACTGATCAAGACAGCTTGGGGCGGGAAGAGCTTGTTCAAAGACTTTCGGCCCCCCAGCGCCCCGGGTGAAACGGGCGAGTATTTCACACGGATGCTGAACGAAGTTCAGGATGGACTCGCCGACATCGAAAACGACTTTCCCAAGTTGGCCGGCAAGAAGTACGAAATCGCAGGATTCTTTTGGTTCCAGGGCTGGAACGACATGTACGACGAAAAGGCTCTCGCCGAATACGAATCAAACCTGGTGCACTTGATCCATGATGTTCGCGACGCGCTGAACAAGCCGCAATTGCCATGCGTGATCGGCGAGCTCGGCAACGGTGGTGATGACGCGAGCGAGAACATGAAAACCATTCGCGCCGCACAGGCCGTCGCTGCCTCGAAGGATGAGTTCAACGGTACGGTCGCCTTCGTCAAGACCACGCCTTTCGCCCGGCCCAAGGAAGACTCTCCCAACATCGGCCATGGCCACCATTGGTTCGGCAATGCGGAAAGCTACTTTCTGATCGGAGACGCGCTCGGCCTGGCCATGGTGAAAATGGTGGATACGAATTAAAGCGTCTCCTCAACGTGCCCCACGACGAGACCTGGAACGCACCAAACACTTTACAATCCATCAGGTTGGCCCGTTTGATCTTCTTTTTGCGAATTGACTCGAGAATCAAAGCAAAGAGACTATGCCCGGGAACGACATCCATCCGGTGACCGGATCATGCCACCTCAAAACGAGCAGGTTCGAGATGTTTCAATTAGATTCCGCTTCCCGATTCCGGGGTTGCGGCTGGCGGACACTTGAACGTCGCCGCGGGATGGGGACTCTCGTCGTTGCCACGTTCGTGGGGCTGTTGGGACCGCACCTCTTTGCGTCGAACCTCTCCGCGGAGGATTCTTCGCGACCCAATATCCTGCTGATCATGGCTGACGACCTCGGGTTTTCGGATCTGGGTTGTTACGGCGGCGAGATCGCGACGCCGCACCTCGACTCAATCGCGGCGGACGGATTGCGATTCACCCAGTTTTACAACACCGCTCGTTGTTGGCCGACGCGCGGGGCGCTGTTGACCGGGTATTACGCGCAACAAATTCGTCGCGACACCGTGCCCGGTCTGCCGTCGGGCGGTGGAAACCGCGGCACTCGACCCGGTTGGGCGGTGCTGCTACCGAACTTGTTAAAGCCGGTCGGCTATCGTTCGTATCACACCGGTAAGTGGCACATCGATGGGATGCCGATCGAAAATGGATTCGATCATTCCTACCTCTTGAAGGACCAGGGGCGTTTCTTCGATCCAAAACGCCATTGGAAGGACGATGTTGCCTTGCCGCCGGTTGACAAAGAGAGCGGCTTTTACGCGACGACGGCCCTTGCCGATCATGTGATTGAAGTGCTGAAAGAACATGGTGAAAAGCATCGCGACGACCCCTTCTTTCACTACCTTGCTTTCGCCGCGCCCCATTTTCCGCTCCACGCGTTGCCCGAAGACATCGCGATCTATTCGGAAACTTACAACGAGGGGTGGGAATCGATTCGCCAGAAACGATGGCAACGAATGATGACGATGGGATTGCTTGATCCAGAATCTGTGCGTGAACTATCGCGAGTGGAACGGGATCTCGGACCCCCGTACCACTTCCCCGAGGCCTTCGAGATTCTTGGCAACGGTGAAGTCAACAAGCCACTTCCCTGGAACAGTTTGAATGCCAAACAAAAACAGTTTCAGTCGACGAAGATGGCCATCCATGCCGCGATGATTCATCGAATGGACATCGAAATCGGCCGCGTCTTCGAACAAATCAAACGGATGGGCCAGTGGGAAAACACTTTGGTGATGTTTCTGTCGGACAATGGTGCCAGCGCCGAGATCATGGTCCGTGACGATGGACATGACCCAACACTCCGGCCCGGATCCGCCGGCACCTACCTTTGTCTCGGGCCCGGGTGGTCAACGACCTCCAACACCCCCTTCCGGCGCCATAAAACGTGGACTCACGAGGGAGGCATCGCGACGCCGCTGCTGGTTGCATGGCCGGAAGGGATTCAAGCGCGCGGTGAGTTTCGGCGAAATCCGGGTCACGTCATCGACATCGTGCCAACGATTCTCGAACTCACTGGCGCAAGCCCTTTGCCCGATGCTCCGCCGGCACCGGGAAAGAGTCTCGTCGGGGCGTTCGAAAATGACCGTGGCCCCGACCATGAATCATTGTGGTGGTTTCATGACGGTCACAAGGCAATACGCGTGGGAGATTGGAAAGCGGTAGCGCCCATTGGTGAACCGTGGGAACTTTACGACCTCGCCCACGATCGCGACGAGTCGAACGACCTGGCGATTCCGCGCGGCGCCACGCTCGACAAACTCGTTGACCGCTGGGATCGACAACTTGAATCATTCACCGAACTCGCGGCGCGCGATCTGGGCGACGATGTCATCGAGAAGGCGCGAGCCAGCGCCGGGCGGCCCATCGCGATGAAACAGGCACAAGCCGATGCGAAACCCAAGCGGAAGCAGGTGTTGCTTGGTGGCGAAACGTTCTTGCTCAGTGGGCGACACGCGTTCGTAATCAAACCCAAGGCGCAGGCGGAAAATGCGAAACCCTGGATTTTTTACGGCCCAACCTTGTCTCCTTACCCGGACAAGGCGGAGAGCTGGATGCATCAGCAATTCCTCGATGCCGGCGTCGCGGTCGCCGGCATCGACGTTGGCGAAGCCTATGGCAGCCCCCGTGCGTTTCGCCATTTCGAAGCGCTCCACCACGAGATGGTTCGGCGAGGTTATTCGCAACGACCTGCTCTGCTCGGCCGGAGTCGCGGTGGATTATGGGTCAGCAGTTGGGCGCTCGAGCATCCGGATCGCGTCTCGGGCATCGGCGGCATCTACCCGGTCTATGATTTCACAACGTATCCAGGCGTGGATCGGGCCGCGACCGCGTATGACATTTCCCCCGCGGATCTCGCGGCGAAGCAAAATGAATTGAATCCGATCAAGCGTGCGGGCGAACTGGCCAAGGCAAAGATACCGGTCTTGATCATCCATGGGACGGACGACAAGGTTGTGCCGATTGCGGAAAACTCAGCCGCTCTCGAGGAAGCCTACAAGTCGCAAGGGGCTGCCGACCTCGTCACATTGATTCGGGCCGAGGGCCAGGGACACAGTTTCTGGCCCGGGTTTTTCCATTGCCAGGAGCTCGTTGATTTTCTGATTCAAAAAGCGAGTGAGGACGCCTCACTGCCTCAATGAATCCGAGGTTGGCGAGAAAGTATAATCTTTGCTGCCGTCAACAACCAGCAAGCGGCGCACTCCATCTTCGCTCTTGTACCCAGCGGGAAACCTGAACATGAAAATCACCATTCCACTCGCTTTGATTCTTTGCGCGTTGGTCACCGATGACGCCGCAATTGGCGATGACGAATCATCGTTGATCGCGCCGGGATCAAAGGTCGAAAAACTAGCCGGCGGAATGAAGTTCACCGAGGGGCCGGTTTGGTTGCCCAAGGAAGGGAAACTAGTATTCTCGGACATCCCTAACAGCAAGCTGATGCAATGGAGCGAAGAGGACGGCCTGTCGGTTTTTCGCGAAAGCGAGAACGCCAATGGCAACATCCTTGATCTCCAAGGCCGAATCATCTCCTGTCAGCACGGTGCCAGGAATGTCATCCGCATCGAAGAGGACGGCAGCACGCGCGTATTAGCGGACAAGTTCGATGGCAAGCGATTCAACTCGCCAAACGACGTCGCCGTTCGGTCGGACGGTTCGTTGTGGTTTACGGATCCGCCGTGGGGACTGACCGGGCCTCACGAGATTCCCGGCCATTGGGTCTACAAACTCGATCCAAAAACCGGAGATGTCGATGTGATCGTCAAGGACCTGGCGATGCCCAATGGCATCGTTTTCTCACCCGATGAGTCTCGTTTGTATATCGCCGATACAGGCGGAAACAGCCGGCATCCCGATCCATCGTTTCATCGCGCGCCGGCTACGATCCGATGTTACGAAGTCAGCCAGGAGGGTGAACTGGGAAAGGTGTTATTTCACATCGATGCCGGAAGTGACGGGATGGCCGTCGATGTCAAAGGAAACCTTTACACCACGCACGCCGGAAAGGTGTACGTCTACGATCCAGATGGCAACGAGATCGAACAAATCGACGTTCCCGAAGGCCCGGCGAATGTTACTTTCGGCGGGGATGATTATCGGACACTTTTCATCACCGCTCGAAATTCACTTTATGGTGTCCGCATGAAGCATGCCGGTGCGAAGCCCAAGGGCGCGAGTTGGTGATCGTCTTGCCAATGCGTTTCATACGCAATTGTTCTTAATCAAAGGCGGGCTACTTACGCAGCGAAACGATTTTTTCGATGCCTTTGCGATTCGCAACGGGATCGCGTCCGTCTCGATTGGCTTCGTAAACCAGCCATCCATCGTAATGGGCATCGTCGAGCGCTTCGGCCAAACGCGTGAGGTCGATTTGACCTTCGCCAATGACAGCGTGCCCGGCAGCTTTGATGTGGATTTCACAAAAATGTTGCCGGCCGAATTTCCGGATCGTTTCGTAAATGTCCTCTTTCGAGAACAGGTTTCCGGTGTCGTAATAGATCTTCAAGTGTTCGGGGAATTCGAGTCTTTTCATCAGCTCGAGAACTCGCTCGGTTGTCACAGGGGCTTCGATGCCGATCACAACATCTTTCGTCTTCGCGTACGGCAGCAACTCTTCCATGAAGTTCGTTACACCGAGCAGCGCATCATCGTCAGTCTGAAAGTTGGAAGGACCGAAGAATGGAAACAACATGACGTGGACGTCGAGCGTGTGACAGGCATCAATCGTTTGTTTGGCGATTCGCATTGCGACTTCGCGGTCGCGATCCCAGATCTCACAGCGATTCAGGCTGCCGGCGCAAAGTGAAATGATCTCGATGCCGTGCTCGTCGGCCGCCTGCTTCCACGAGCTGACGATGCTCGGATCCGTCCCGATCGCGAGAGAGACCGATGAATCGATCGGCTTTTTCCGGATCTGATCGGGCATTCCCGAATGCATTTGGATTCCCGCGTAACCGGCCTGCTTCGCATCGAGGATGCTGGTGGCGTCGCCAATCTTTTGGAATGCCGTTTCCATGACGGCAATCCTCGAACCCGGTTGCTGGGCCTGCAGGCTCGCCGCCACGACCAATGTGGCGGTGACGATCGACCATCGAACAGGTTTCATCATTGACTCTCAAATACACGAGCATCACGTATTGCGATCGCCTAACCTTTACAATCGGCACTGGAATTAACTTACACGCGTTCGCGGTGTAGGTGGGGAAGGACGCGAAGACGAAGGTGAGAAGGTGATGGAAAAGTAATTGCCGGTTAGGGCCGATGTTCTCCGCGAGCTTTCTGCATCGGGGCACGACCTGAGCGAGCAGACGAGTCCGGCAAGGTCGCGGCCGCTTGGTTCCCGCCCATGGTTGGCAAGCAGCTATGAAATTCTGAAAAAATCGGTGGAAACTGCTGGTAATTCCTGCCTCTCGCGGAATAACCCCTTAACAGGCACTTCATGACACGAGGCGTCGATGGATCAGAGCTCTAAAAAAAGTCCCCAATCACACGACCTGCGCGAAGCGCGGTACGGCGAATTTGTGAGTTTGCTTGCCCGACACGATCAAGCGATTCGTCGATTCGTGCGGTCACTGTTGCCAACCCGGGACGGCGTGGATGACGTGATGCAAGAAACGGCATTGGAGTGTTGGAAGAAATTTTCTGAATTCGCTCCGAAGAAAAGCGAAGACGTGGTGGATGAATTCATTCGGTGGGCCTGCGTGATTGCAAGGTACAAGGCGCTCAGCTGGAGCCGCGATCGTGCTCGCGATCGGCTTGTTTTTCGCGAAGATGTCATCGACAAACTGGCCACTTCGGCGACATCGCGATTGGCCCATCGTGATGACCAGCACCGAGCGGTCATGACATGCCTCGGGAAACTAACAGAAGATCAACGACGGCTCGTGTTGAGCGTTCATTCGCCTGGCCAATCGGTCTCAAAGATCGCTGCCGAAACCGGCGAGGCCGCCCGACGTCTTTACTCACGCGTCAATGTGCTGCGGAAGCGACTGCTTCAGTGTGTCCAAGGACAATACGCCAGCGAGGTTGGGCATGGATGATCGAATCCGCGGTCTGATTTTTCAAGCCATCGACGAAACGATCTCGGACGAAGACTTCGAGCACCTTCAAGATGCAATCGAGCAGAATGATGAAATCCGTGCGGAGTATTTGCAGGCGATCGATTTGTGTGAGTCTCTGGGTGAGATCGCGTTGGAAGAATTGAGCATCGCCCGTGATTCGAATGTCTCGGTTGATGAATCCGACGATGACTCCGCACGCGATTTGGCAACGCGGACAATCCATGATTCTCAGTGGAGGCTGTTTCCGCTTTCGTTGATAGCGATTGCCGCATCTGTGCTGGTGTTGGTCGGTGGCACCGCTTTTTGGTGGGGTCGCAGCGGAGCGTCGGATCAAGACTCGCAGGTTGCGGTTGCTGGCGGCGATAACCTTGAAACGGTCGAATCACTGATCGCAGGACATGCAACGCTGCGGCGATCTGTGGATTTGAAATGGGCGTCGCGGTCGACTGCTTACCGCGAAGGCGATGTTTTGCCGAACGGTGTTCTGCAGTTGGAGGAGGGTGTTGCGGAGATCGACTTTTTTTGCGGGGCAACGTTGATCGTGGAAGGTCCCGCGACGCTGGACGTCGAATCGGATTGGTCAGTGCGCGTCGTCGAGGGTCGATTGCGAGCGAACGTCCCGCCGGCGGCGCGGGGATTCGTTGTTAAAGCAGCCGACAGCGACATCATCGACTTAGGCACTGAGTTCGCCCTCGAGGTCGGTCCTGATGCCGCCCGCGTCGAAGTGATTGAGGGCGAGGTCAAGCTCCGTGGCGGCGACCATGATGGAAATCACCTGGTCACGGGTCAAAGGCGATGGTTGAAGGGAACGGAAACCGGAATGGAATCCATTGAAGGACTCAGTTCAGTAAGCGACGTGCAACGGCGTCGGGCTAGCGCGGAATCCGATCAGTTCGCCGCGTGGAAAAGCGCTTCACAGCAATTGAGAACCGACCAGCGTCTGATTGCCTATTACCCGATAAGCGAAAGCCAGTCGGCACGAATCGTTGGTAATGCGGCTTCCACCGGGAGCGATCTCGACGGAATCCTTGTTGGTCCGGTCCAACGTACGACGGGCCGCTTCGGCGCCGCCTCGGCTGGCCTGGCCTTCGATCGACCGGGAGCCCGCGTTCGCACCCGAATCGACGGCGAATTCCAGGCATTCACATTTGCTTGCTGGGTTCGAATCGACAGTCTTGAGCATCGATACAACGCGCTTTTCATGGGCGACGGATATGAAAACGGTGAACCGCATTGGCAGATTCGCGATGATGGGAGACTGATGTTCTCGGTCATGGTCGACGACACCCAGAACGTTCGACGTTTCGACCAAACTTCACAGCGGATGGTCACAACCGCTGGTCTGCACCACGTATATTTCACCGAGCCAATCTGGGATATCTCCAAAAGCGGCCAATGGTTTCACCTCGCCGCGGTCTACGACCCCGCCCGTCGAAGGGTTGCGCAATACGTCAATGGAGAGCAGGTCAGCAGCGAGAGGATCAACGAAGAATTCCACATCGAAACGCTGCGAGTCGGGCCCGCCGAGATCGGCAACTGGGGACAGCCGTTTCGAAAGTCACCGTGGTTCGCGGTACGCAACCTGGACGGCACGATTGACGAGTTGGCGATCTTTGATGCAGCACTGACAACACCCCAAATCGAATCTCTTCATGAACAAGGAAAACCCCTTGGCTACTGATTCTGGACTCGCAGACGTCATAATGATCATGGACAGCGACACCGTGCCGGATCTCCTGGAAGCGAAGCATGAAGCGTCGCATCTGAAATCAATGTCGGAAACAAGTAACATCGTGAGAGCAATGAAATACCTGATTCATCTCGTTTGCCTGTTCGCCTTCACCTGCACGGTTCAGGCTGCGGACAAGCCGAATGTCCTCTTCATAGCGATCGACGATTTGCGGCCCGAGCTCGGGTGTTACGGGTCGCCGATCGCAGTCTCGCCGAACTTGGATGCGTTGGCAAAGGACGGGTTGCTGTTCAATCGAGCTTATTGCCAACAGGCGATTTGCCGTCCCTCGCGGGCAAGTTTGATGACAGGTGCCCGGCCCGAAACGACGGGGCTGTTTCACAACTACGTCGCGTTGCGCGAACTTCAGCCCGACATCTTGACGTTGCCCCAGCATTTTATCGCCCACGGCTACGAGACGGTCTACTGCGGAAAGATCTTTCATCAAGGCGACACCGACGAAGGGAAATCGTGGAGCCGGGATCCAGTGAAATGGCTCAAAGACATTAAAAAGCCATCCGGGTCATTCGCGCTTCCCGAGAACAATCGGATCAAATCCGAAAACATGAAGAAGATGATCGCCAAGTACGGCGAAGCAGCGCGGCGGGGGCTGTCGAGCGGTCCGGCGTACGAGAACGCCGATGTCCCCGACCATGCCTACAGCGACGGTTACGAAACACTTCGCGCGATCGCGACGCTCAAGGAAATGGTCAAGCAAAATGAGAAGCCATTTTTTCTCGCATTGGGATTCAAGAAGCCGCATCTGAATTGGACGGCACCGAAGCGCTACTGGGATATGTACGACCCGGCCGAGATTCCGATGGCGACCGATACGGAGGCTCCCGAGAATGGCGCTGCAATGGGTTTGCATGCTTCATTCGAACTTCGTACCCGTGCGGGGATTCCGAAAAACGGTCCCCTTGGACCTGAACTATCCCGGACACTCAAGCACGCGTACCTGGCGTGCGTCAGCTATGTCGATGCGCAAATCGGATTGATGATTGATGCACTCGAAGATCAGGGCGTCCGTGATAACACGATCATTATCGTTTGGGGCGACCACGGTTGGCACCTCGGTGACATGGGTGTGTGGGGAAAAGCGACCAACTACGAAATCGCTACACGGGTCCCGCTGATGATCTGGACGCCCGGGATGCAAACCCGCGGAGCCTCCACCGACGCGCTCGTCGAATTGGTCGACATGTATCCGACGCTGTGTGAGCTCGCGGGATTGCCGATTCCCGATCACATCGAAGGTCACAGTTTTGTGGCGCTCCTGGACGATCCCGATCAGCCGTGGAAGAAAGCTGCGTTCAGCCAATACCCGAATCCGGCGCTACGCGAGTGGGCGGCCAATCCTCTTTCGCAAGGCATGCGGGAGACGTGGTTCGGCCCGTTGATCGAAGAAGTCGAACAGCGAATCATTGCCCAGCAGGGCGACACATGGGACCGCGAATTGTTCGAAGAACATTTGATGGGGTACACGATGCGAACGGACCGCTATCGATTGGTGCTGTGGCGCGATCATCGTGACCCGGGCGCCGAGCCGATCTTTGTCGAGCTTTTCGATCACGAGGCCGATCCGGGCGAAACCAAGAACATCGCGAAAAATCATCCCGAACTCGTCCGTGAGTTGAGCAAACAGCACGATGCCGGCTGGGAAAAAGCACTTTGATAAAATGAAACATATCATCATGGTTCGTTATACCGCCCGTCGCCCGCGCGTTTGGCTCGGCGGCAATTCAACAGCAACCAAATCCGTGTGGAATTTTTTCATGTGGTCGTTCACCAGATCCGTTTGTTTTTTTGGAATCGCCGTGGTGTTGGTTTTTCCATGCCTGGTTCGGGCCGACGAAATCGACTTCGAACGGGACATTCAACCGATTCTCGAGGAGCGGTGCTGGTATTGTCACGGCGAAGATGAGCAGGAGTCGGGACTGCGTTTGGACCTTCGTGTTAATGTATTGCGTGGCGGAGATTCCGGCCTCGCTGCTGTTGTGCCGGGCAAACCCGACAAAAGCTACTTGATCGATGTGATCAATCACATCGACGAAGAGATGGCGATGCCGCCGGATGATGACAAGTTGCCCGCGGAAGAAATCGATCTGCTCTCGCGGTGGATTGAAGAGGGTGCCAATTGGCCGGGCCAGATGGATACCGTGGCTGAGGAAACTTCGGATCACTGGGCGTTTCAGCCCGTCGTGCGCGGGGAGGTTCCCGAAGCCGCCAACCTCTCGCCCATCGACGCTTTTTTGCATGATGCGCTCGCGAAACGCGACCTTTCGTTTTCCG
>JAHELS010000187.1 GCA_024644085.1 Rhodopirellula sp. | reverse complement strand
GAGAGCGAAGTGGATGGCGCTGGCCGGCTAGCTTGGCTACTGGTGCCAGAGACGCAAAATCACTAAATTCATTGGAGAGATTTTAGCAGCGCGCGTCTGTGTCGATTCCTCTTCATCGGCCGCGAGCTGAACAATTTTTGCTGTGAGATTTGTTAACTTGCACCATTGATCCGAGGATAAAGCAGTCATGGGATTCCGTGACGATCTAGAACAAGATCCGATCAGCAGTTTGCCGATCCGTGATGCGGTTGTGATTCAACCGGATACAACTCTGCGCGAAGCCGTCGAATTGATGCGTGCCAGAGCACTTGGTTGCGCGATAGTTGTCGACCCAAGCGGCACTCCTTCAGGCATGTTCACGGAAAAGTGTTTGCTCCATGCGCTCAGACGAGATGCTTCGCTTGACGATCGAACAGTCAGCGATCATTTGGAACCGGAATTTCGTGTGGTCGCGTCGAGTGAGCCAATAGCGCGCGTGTGGGACGCGATTGAGCGTGATGGATTGCGATTTATCTGCGTGACGGATGAAGATGGCAAGTTGGTTGGTGTGACCGGACAGCGGGGGATCGCCGAATACTTGGCTGAGAGTTTTCCGCGGCAGGTTGTGGTCCAACGACTTGGCAGCACGCCCTGGATGCAACAACGTGAAGGAGCCTGAAAAATGGCAGAAAAATCCCAGACCGATCCCGATGACTTCGTGGATCCGCTGAGTGACTTCGAGCCCGCTGAGTATTCGAGCGAGCTTCATCGGGCGCTCGCCGAGGATACGGTTGCTGCGATGCAGTCGAGCCCGTTTGTTCAGGTGACCTCAGAGACTTCGATAGATGACGCACTTCAGGCCCTCGAGGAATCGAACGTCTCGAGCGTGCTGGTCGTTGAAGGTGAAAAGCTCGTAGGGATTTTTACCGAGCGAGATGTCTTGGAGAAAGTTGCCGACCGGCTTCTCCAGCTCTCCGATAAACCGGTCCGGGACGTGATGACTTTGAATCCAAGCGTGGTTTATGAAACCGATCCGGTTGGAACGGCGGTGGCGGCGATCGCTGTCGCCGGCCATCGTCACGTGCCCGTATTGACGCTTGATGGCCGCGTCATGGGTATCGTCAGCCCAAAACGCGTCCTTCATTTTCTCGAAGAAAAAATGGACGCGTCAGCACAGGGTAGAAACGGCTAGCTGTTCGCGGTGGCACCAGTGGTTTCGATCACGGTTACACTATGATTTTCATTTTTCACAATTTGGTCGAATCTTCTTCACCGCGATCAATCCGGAGGATTGTGTAATGGCAGCTCAATTCGAGTTGAAGACATCTAGAAACGGTAAGCACTTTTTCAATCTACTCGCCGCCAATGGCGAAATCATCCTGACGAGCCAGATGTATGCGTCGAAATCGGGAGCACGCAAAGGGATCGTCTCGGTACGAACCAACGCGGGGGATGCCGATGCCTACGAACGTCGACAAGGCACAGGTGGCAAGAGTCACTTTGTCATCAAAGCGGGCAATCACCGCGTGATCGGGACGAGTCAAACCTACCATTCCAAGGCTGCGATGGAGAAAGGAATCAAGTCAGCGATGAAGAATGGTAAGGTCAAGAAGACCGTAATCGCGTAGTCGCGTCGGTTTCGTTTCGAAGTTTTCGCTCCCCCAGGAGAATCTTGATTTCCTGCCGTGAGTTGCGAGAGGTAGTCAGCCCGGCTGTTGACAGCCGAAAGGCAGGATCCGAATCAGTCGCCTTCAGCTCAAAGCTTGAGTTTCGAACGAATCGTTTCCTGAACCTCGTCGAGCGGAGGCACTCCGTCGATGTCAAGCACAAGTTCTTTGCGGCGGAACAGATCGAGTACGGGTTCTGTTTTCGAATGGTAGTCTCTTAACCGATCCGCCAAAGCTTCGGATTGATCATCGGTACGCACAACGAGTTGTCCACCACAAACGTCACAGGTATTTTCTGATGCTGGGCGATGCGAGATCAGGTTGTAGTCCAAGCCACAATTGCTACATAGTCGACGGCTTAGAACCCGGTCGCGAACAACATGGTCCGGCACGTGGATATGAATCACCGCATCGACGTCATAGCTTTCGAGGAAGAACTCCGCTTGTGAAGCACTTCGAGGAAAACCATCCAGAATGAATCCATAATTCCAATCATGCTCGTCCAAACGGCGGCGAACGATGCCGCCCACGAGTTCATCATTGACCAGATTTCCGGATGCGACGATCCGCTTGACCTGTGCCCCGAGTTTTGTGTGGTGTTGAATGTGCCAGCGAAAGACATCGCCTACGCTGATGTGCACCAAATCGAAAGATTCGGCGAGTAGGCGGGCCTGTGTTCCTTTGCCACATCCCTGCACGCCCATGATCACGTACTTGTGCATGTTTTTTTGTCTCGTCGTAGTGTGTCAGATTCGCGTGGCGTGGCCATTGGTGAGCCACTGCATTTCGAAACCGTGTCACCAGATTTCCGCGACGAAAGTCTGATCCTCGATCGGTGGACGAAGGTAAGATCCCGCTTCAGGACGCGGCGGCAAGTCTGGCGGTGTCGGCGTCAGGTCTTTGTATGGAATCAGACTTAGCAAATGAGTGATGCAGTTCAGCCTCGCGCATTTCTTTACATCGGCTTTCACGACGTACCAAGGCGCCTGCTTGATGTCGGTATGGGCAAACATCTGGTCTTTTGCCTTCGAATACTCGATCCAACGAGAACGTGACTCGACGTCCATGGGACTGAGTTTCCAACTGCGGGTTCGATCCTTCATCCGTTTTTGAAATCGATGCTCCTGCTCTTCGTCGCTGACGGAAAACCAGTATTTGATTACCATGATCCCCGATCGAATCAGCATCCGCTCGAATTCGGGACACGAGCGAAGAAATTCGTTGTACTCACCGTCAGAGCAAAAACCCATCACGCGTTCGACCCCGGCGCGATTGTACCAACTGCGATCGAATAACACGACTTCACCAGCAGACGGCAAGTGCGCCACGTAACGCTGGTAATACCAGCCCGTCTTTTCACGTTCGGTGGGTCGGCCCAGCGCGACCACGCGACAGATTCTTGGGTTCAGGCTTTCTGTGATGCGTTTGATCACGCCCCCTTTGCCCGCCGCGTCTCGGCCCTCAAAGATGACGACCACCTTCAAGCCTTCGTGCTTGACCCATTCTTGCATTTTGACCAATTCAACCTGCAGGCGGGCGAGTTCCTTTTTATAGGCTCGCTTGTCAATCTTGTGCCGATTGGCCTTCACGTCGCCTGCGCCATTGCGCGCTGGATGGGCGGTGGTTCGTTCGGTCTTGTCATTTTTCTGCGGTTTTGGTTTCACAGCATCTTCGTATCAATGAAGGGGTAAACAGCGGCCAAAAAAGAGCATCCCCGTCTCTCGACGGGGATGCTCTCCCGTGAATTCCGTCAAAGCGCAGTGACCAAATGCAAGAACCGGCTTCGACAGGAACACCATAGACACTTCGTATCCCGACGTCGATCCAGCAACGCGAGTTACTTGATAAACAGCATTTCCTGGTATGTCGGGAGCGGCCATAGATCGTCGGCAACGAACGTTTCCAGGTTGTCGACACATTCACGCACCGCCGACATCGCCGGCAATACCGCGTCGCAGCGGTGCGTCGCCTCCGCAAGTGGCGAGCCGGCCATATCATCGTCGACCGCGTGCTCCAACGCACTGATGCTGTCCTGAAGTTTCTTTACCAGGGCCGTGACGGCATCTAGTGTGTCGGTATCAAAGTCGTAACCGACCAATTTCAGATTCGCGCACGTCGAGGCGAGTTCATTCTGGTAACGAATGGCTGCGGGGAAAATCAGTGTCTTGGCCATGCGGATCGTCAAACTGGCTTCGACGTCCACCGTCATGCAATACTGTTCCAGGTATGTTTCAAAACGGCTTTCCAATTCACGCTTGGAAAGCACCTGGTATTTTTCGAAAAGCTCGACAACTTCCGGCGTGTCCAAAGACGGCAATGCGTCGGCGGTCGTCTTGAGATTCAGCAGCCCTCGCTTAGCCGCCTCCGCGTGCCACTCCTCGGAATATCCATCGCCATTGAAAATGATCGGCGAGCATTCATTAATGATCTCGGTCAACAGCGACTGCACGGCACCGTTGAGGGCATCAGGATCACCTTGCGTGGATTCCTCCAATTTGGTGGCACAGTAATCGATCGAATCGGCGATGATCGTATTCATCGCCACCAATGGACCGGAGATCGATTGATTGGAGCCAACCGCCCTGAATTCGAAGCGATTACCGGTGAAGGCGAACGGGCTGGTGCGATTTCGATCGCCGGCATCCTTTGGCAGCGGAGGCAGGACATCGACGCCAACGGTCAGTGTTCCCGAATCGATCGACGACTTCGCGCCTCCCGATTTGATCTGTTCAAAAATATCGGTCAGCTGATCGCCCAGGAATATGGAAATGATCGCCGGCGGCGCCTCGTTGGCTCCCAGCCGATGGTCATTGCCCGCGGTGGCGACAACTGCACGCAGCAAGCCCTGATACTTGTAAACAGCGCGAATGACGGCAGCACAGAAGACGAGGAACTGTGCGTTGTCGTGCGGTGTGTCTCCCGGATTCAACAAGTTCCCTTGTGAACTGCTGCCCAACGACCAATTCACGTGCTTGCCCGATCCGTTCACTCCGGCGAATGGCTTTTCGTGCATCAGGCAAGCCATACCGTGCTTTTCGGCGGTGCGGCGCAGCGTCAGCATCATCAATTGCTGGTGGTCCGAAGCCAGGTTCGCAGACTCGAATACCGGCGCGATTTCGAACTGACCCGGCGCGACTTCGTTGTGTCGTGTTTTCACCGGGATGCCGAGCTTAAACAGCTCACGCTCCGCTTCCAGCATGAACGCCAACACGCGTTCCGGGATCGCACCGAAGTAGTGATCGTCGAACTCCTGGCCCTTGGGTGGCTTGCAGCCGAACAGTGTCCTCCCGGCATTGAGCAAGTCGGGCCGAGCGAAATAGAAGTGACGGTCGACCAGAAAATATTCCTGCTCAGGACCCGCGGTCGACGCGACAAACGCGCCGTCGTTGTGCCCAAACAGTTTCAGGATTCGCTGAGCCTGCGTGTTCAGTGCCTGCATCGACCGCAGCACGGGTGTTTTCTTGTCCAGCGCCTCGCCTGTCCAGGAGACGAATGCGGTGGGGATGCAAAGGGTCGTGCCGTTAGGGTTCTCCAGAAGGTAAGCAGGGCTGGTTACATCCCAAATCGTGTAGCCCCGCGCCTGTGAAGTCACACGGATGCCGCCGGTCGGAAAGCTGGATCCATCCGGCTCACCCTGAATCAGCTGTTTACCGCTGAATTCCGAAAGTGTGCTTCCATCGGACGTCGGCGACAAAAAGCTGTCATGTTTTTCAGCCGTTGCGCCAGTGAGCGGGTAGAAAATGTGGGCATAGTGCGTTGCCCCTTTTTCCATCGCCCAATCCTTCATCGTGGAAGCGACAACATCGGCAACGTTCGGATCCAGTTTCTCACCGTACTCAATCGTCTTCATCAATGCATTGAAGATTGACTTGGGTAGCCGATCTTTCATCACAGATTGGTTGAATACGTTCGCCGAGTAGTAGTCTCCAGCTTCAGTATTGGCAAAATCGAACGTGGGGGCACTGGTTGAATAGTTCGTTACCGCTGAGATCGCAGCCTCTCGCGCCGACCTCGCAGACTTGGAATGACCAGCTGCGGAAGCGGGACCGGATGGTCGCGAGGGCTTTGGAGTGGATAGAGTCGAACTCATGAAATAGGACCTTTGGAACAGATTGCTAGTGAGGTGGGTTTACGCTTGTAAAACTCGACCAATCTGGTGAGTCTTTACCGAGTGAAAAGTACGCCGTCGGCCGCCCGGGTCGCCGAATCGAGCTACCTATCACGAACATCGCCGCCCCATGTGGTGGACGAGAGGATGCATGATCATTCGGAGGCAACTTGTGCGATCATCAGAGCAACGCAAACGTCGTACCGATCTCAAGGAGCAACTTCCGTGATCGATCTTGCGTCAGTTCGTCGCGCCGCTATCTCGCACACGGGTGCGAATTCTCCCAACACGAGAATCGAACAAATCTCGATCGGTCGGCAGATCGCTGCGTCGTGCCACAGTTCAGTGCAGGATGCTAATTTCGAGTGCAGTCATCACAACCATCGGGATCACGGCAGACGCTGAGCGACGGGGCAACCCTCTTGATCACGTCATCGATTTCATCGCTCACGGTCGCAATGCCCACAGGTATAACGCGGCGGGTACCCGATACAGGCAAGACGCCGAACGCGCCGACTGCTGAAGGTGCCGAGGTACAACCCGACTTCACCTCTCGACCGTTTTGGCGAGCTGCTCGATGTACTCTAGCTGCTCAAACTGAGCGGTTGATGCAGCCATCATGCTCCGCGTGATGTGGCCCGACCAACAACCACATCCAAGTAGTGATGGTCGGCCGCTCTGACGATGATCTCCGAGCAAGACCTGGCCGATCACAGAGCTAAGGTTCCTCGCTCCGATGTTCGTATGCGGATGGCATCAAACAGGTCAGTGATCGTGAGTTTTCCATCGCCGACTTCGCCGGTGCGAGCATTCGTGGAGATGGCTTCGATGGCGGCCCCAAGCTGATCATCAGCCACCACGACCTCGATCAACGTTTTCGGAACGAAATCGACACTGTATTCTGTTCCGCGATACATCTCTTTGTGTCCGTGCTGGCGCCCGTAACCTTTCACTTCGGATACGGTGATTCCCGTGATCCCGGCATCGACGAGAGCCTGTTTCACTTCATCCAACTTAAAATGTCGGATCACTGCTTCGATTTTCTTCATGTTTTGAATCTCGTTGGGCTGACCCGATTTAACAATCTTTCTTGGGTGATTCGGCGTTACTGAGGATGACTGCTCTTCGAGGATCTCCGGTCGTTGCGATCGATCCGCCCCGATGCCCAAGTGATTGCCGAAAATGTCCCTGCTGGTCGCGGAAGATGCGTACTCGCTGCATGACGCCATGAACCGACTGAATGTCGAAATAAGCGGCAAACGCTACCATCGATGAACTCCATTGGAGAGTTAGACAGTTGAATCTGTTCCTGGTGAAGCAACTCGCGCGCCAATGGTGATTCGTGATCGGATTTCACCGTCGGCGTGCAAGCGTTGATTGCACGTAATCATCGCTCGTTAATGGCGCAGATCTCGATTATGAAGTTCAGTCAGATGTGAACCTCCGTTTGCTCCGAAGCCGAATTTGATGTTCCAGCTGCACGGGAACTTGGCAGCGACTGCCCGGTTGGCTGGCACGGGGTGGAATCGCCAGATCGAAATCGCTGCCGTCCGCGGTTGGCTGGCTCGATTGGCGGATGACACCGGCATGCAGATCGACGTGACCGAACGCCGCAAAGACCTTAATCAGCTCGATCGGTGTTAGGAATTCGGTCGCCAACACATCGTCGAGACGATCAAGTGGGCGGGCGACAAGTCCGAATAACGCTGCGTATCGCCACCAAAGCGTTTTGGTGGCCGCGCTGCGCGCGTCCAAGGCAGACTGCCCAATTTCTGCGCCTCGCCGGGTAAGCGCTCGCTCCTTGATGGCGGTCTGAAACGCCGTTAGGCGCAGATTACGCATGTTCGGCCGCGATAGTGACCGGCGCAGTTGAATCTCAAGCGCGCGGCACGCTCATTGCTTCGACCTGGGAGCATGACCATCCGGGCGCGAGAACTGACGAGTCACACCTCCCGGCCACCCTCCTATTTTCGAGTGCGGGCCGGCGAATCATGTCATGCCATTTTCGGAGCGTTTCTGCAGCGAGATCGGCATAGCCCTGGGGACACGCGTGAGGAGCCCTTGAACGATTCATGACCAGATCGCGTCAGGTGATACTCGTGACCGGAGCCTCCGCCGGGCTGGGGCTCGCCATTTCTCGTCGTCTCATCGAAGAGAGACAACGATCTCAATTTCATCTTGTGCTGACGGCGCGCGAATCGTCTTTGTCAAGGTTTGCGGAGAAAGGCATTGGCGAGCACGAAGACGTTTGGATCCGGCCTCTTGACGTCACCGACGCTGAGCAGCGACGAGCCGTGGTCGCGGAAATCATTTCCGAGTTCGGGGGTGTCGATATTCTGATCAATAACGCGGGAGTGGCTTACCGTTCTTGCGTCGAGCATGTCACCGAACCGGAGCGACTGAACCAAATGAACATCAACTTCCGTTCGCCGATTGAATTGGCGCGTTGTGTCTTGCCCGCAATGCGTTCCCGGCGACGAGGCAAGATCATCAACATATCCTCCGTCGGCGGCATGATGGCGATGCCTACGATGTCCGTGTATTCCGCATCCAAGTTTGCTCTCGAAGGCGCGAGTGAAGCGCTCTACTACGAATTGAAGCCTTGGAACGTCTCAGTGACGCTGATCCAACCAGGATTCATGAGGTCGGACTCGTTTGAGAAAGTACCCTACACGATCTTGAGCGCGCAAGCCTCATCCGATTGCGACGACCCGTATCACGAACACTATTTCCACATGGAAAGATTCATCGCCAAGGCCATGAATCGAGCGCAAGCGTCTCCCGAGTCGGTCGCGACAAAAGTTTTCAAAGTCATCCGTGCGAAGTCGCCACCGTTGAGGGTCTACGGAAGTATTGACGCGGTCGCGTTTTCACTGCTTCGCCGCACGCTGCCAAGGCGGCTGTACAATTGGGTCCTGTACCGCAATCTGCCCAGGATTGGCGAGTGGGGACGGCGGTAAATGTACGATGGCCTTCCAGGACCGTCGATTCATCGGAAGGCCATCGGTTGAATCGACGTGCACCTGAGCCGCTGTCGCAAGCCACGGGCTTTCCGAATCGGCATTGATTTCCGCTTCGCCCGACGCTAGCGCGCAGGGCTCACGTCTGCGCCTGAGCCGATGGCGACGTTGTTCGGCTGCTGGGCGATTGCCTGAGAACGAAGCCAAGCAGCACCCATTACACTTTACGAGTATCGTAAGGTGATCCGGGATCTGAATGGTGGCATCGCGATCGGTTGGGGCAGGATCGCAAGTGAGGCTGTCGAACCAATCGCTCCTTGAAGTATTCCGCTGATGAGTCGCCAATCAAGACTAACGGTCTGCGTACTGCTTCTGATTGCCACGACTGGAAACTAGAACGCGTCGCAAAATCGGGTCGCTCACAAAATGTTGTGCAGGCCGCCAAACCACATCACCGCACGATGGTGGCCACCGAAAGCTTCTTAATACAAAATTTCGCGATGTCTCAAACACCAATGCTCTGCCACATTCATTTGCTTCTTACTTTCGCCATCGTCGCTGCAGTCGCAAATGAATTGCCCGCTCAAACGCTGAGCCGGGAAGGGCAGGATCAGAAAACGATTCATGACTACCTGTTCGACACGTTCATCGAAGGACGAGAAACCGTTTACACAGGTACGGGAGGTGAACGCGGGCTTAAAGAAGTGACCGTCTTCGAGGAGACGAAAGAAATCGGTCACGGCGACGAACTGTTGCTACCCGCCGGGGCGGAACGCATCGCTGTTCTGTTTCGACATTTTGCTTTTCATGGGAATGATCTCGACCGAATCAACGAGGTTCGTGTCATTCCTTTTTCGCCCGACAAAGCGCCGCCGCGCAGCGCCCAGGTCAAAGAGTTTTATCGTGTTCAGATGCCGTCGCTGCCGCTGGATGACGAGCCGTTTGACCGCATGAAGATCCGATTTCTCATGAAAGATAAAGACGCTGTTTGTCGAATCGATGATCTTGTATTCATTGCACAAAAGGCGATACCGCCACAGTTCGATACGATCCCCTACCGCGACCTCGGCTCGGAGTTTCCTCGCGAGCGCGTTGAGATTCAGATCGATACGGATCATGAGCTTTCGATCGGTGGAACAACCAAGTTGCAACGAGAACGCTGGTTCCGAATGCACGAAACGCCCGGTGTCGTCGATGAGTCGTTCGAGAAATGGGCCGCGAAACACAATTTCCTGCCGGGTCGTGGCATTTTCAAATTCAATCCCGGCATCACGCATGCCTGGGGCGACTGGGAACCGCTACAGCAGCGGCAGGACAAACCTGGTGCCGCGGACCTTTCCTTTTTTGATCAATACGACGCCGGTGCCCGACATCGTAAGGCGATTGCGTTGTTCCAGGAAAAGCCGTTTGCTTACTGTTTCAATGATTGGCCCGATTTCATGTCGGTTCCGCTGGTTGGACGTGGCACACCGCGGGTCGAACGCTTTGATGATGCCGCCGAGTTGGCCGCGGCCTACGTCGAAGATCAAATCAAGGACGGCGGATTCACGGCCGAGTGGTGGGAAGTCAAGAACGAAAGCAGCGTGCAATCCGAATGGGCTCACCATTGGAAGGAGAACGAGGGAATCGATGGATGGGGGTTGCTGGCGGATTTCCATAATCGCATGGCTGACGCCGTGCACGCTCGTGCTCCGGACGTCAAAGTGGGTGGTCCTTCTTCGGCTTACATGCAACTTCAGGTCAAAGATTTCGGACTCTTTCGAAACCAGGCTCGTTTCATTGAAGAGACACGCGGGCACATCAACTTCTTTTCGCACCACTTCTATGAAAACGCTTTGATGCTGGGTGCGCATGAGCGTCGTGGTCTTGGGTACTCCAATTATCTGTTGGGACGCTACGAGGCGATCCTCGATATGCTGCGGGCACATATGCACAAAGTCGACAACGTGCTTCCGATTCTGATCACAGAGTGCGGATCGCTACAGAATGGACGTAAGCCGTCTGACAACTGGTTGCGCCTTCTTGCGTGGAACGCGTACTTGACCAAATCGATGCAGCGGCCCGATCAGATTGATCTTTTTGTGCCATTCATTTTCCTGCACATGCCCTGGAATCCGAACAACGGTGATGCGGCCTTTACACCCAAAACCGACCGTGAGCGTCACAGCACGATCGACGATTTCGAACCGACCACCGTCGCCCATTTCTTCGAGCTCTGGCGAGACTTTGACGGCCGCCGTCTGCCCCTCGAGTTCGATCGCGACTGGTTGGATGTGGTTGCAGTGCACGAAGGAAAGCGAATTTCGATCGCGGTGACCAACATGGGTGGCCGACAAATCGCAATCGATCTGTCCAGCACTGCAAAAAAGATTGGCGCGACCGGAGCAACACAAACACGGTTGAATTATCACCAAGGCGAAGTCGTCTTCGCACAGGAACACGCCGTTGACGCGGCGGACATTCCGGTCGACGTGAACGAAACGACCGTTATACGACTTGCTCTCGACAAACCGCTTTCGCCGTCGAAAAGCCTGCAATTGGATCGCTGGTACGCGACCGATACGGCGCTTAAGAGCGATGGCAATCCGTTGTCATTCGAAGTCGCGGTGGCAAGCCCCGAGGCCATCGAGTCAGCTCGCCTTGTCGTGGGAATCCATCGAAATGGCGGAGTGACGCAGCCGCCCGTGATCAGCTTCAACGGCAAGCCAGTCGCATTGGATACCGGCGACGCGCACGAATTTAAAGAGTTTTTCGCGCCGTTGGACGCGGACGTACCGGCAAAGCTTCTTGGCAAACGCAACACAGTGCTCATCACGGCGCAAGAAGGGACGACGATCACGTCGGTGCAACTGGTAACACATCAATCAATTGACTGAGAAATGATTCGCATCAAACACTCAAGTGAAATCGTCCAATCGCTTGTCCGGCGTCGTGATTTTTCTCGCATCGCTTAACTCGCGGCGAGCCCGGCCCGCCGACCGAGAGGACGGTTATCCGAATTCGCCGCGGAACGTCTCTGCGACCGAGGGCGTGTTCAATTGCTCAGCTGATTCGAGCATGATTGGATCGTCCGAGTCGGCAACGCAGACGACCAGAAACCGCTCGGCCGTCTGGGGTCCGAACGTGCCTTCCGAGTCCAGTTCGACGAGTGCCTCCAACGCGACGCGAAGAATCGCCTGGCGTTTGTCAGCGAAATCGATGGTCTCGATATCGTGGATCTGTTGCACCAACTGATTCACAGTATCAAACAATCCGAAGTCGTCCCATTGGCTCCATTCGACGGCACCGTACCGGTAATAATTGTACACCTTGTCCGATGGATCAACGGTGAGTGTGCTGGTGCGGTTCGCAACTGCTGCAAGGCTCGACACTCCACCATCGGTATAAACCGCGTACCCGTAAATGTCGTCGACCGTCTCGTTCAGCCGTTTGTAGTGTGCGGCGAGAGTTCGCTTCAGTTCGTCTTTCAGTTGGGCGAGTTGTTCTTCCATTTCTGTGACTCATTAATATGGATTCCACTTGACGTACTTACCTTTCAGG
>JAHELS010000186.1 GCA_024644085.1 Rhodopirellula sp. | reverse complement strand
CGAGTCGGACCAGAACATTCCCGCTTTCGGCATCATTGGGTTACAGATCCACAGTGGCAAGCCGACCGAAGCCTGGTATCGAAACATTCGCGTCCTGCAGCTTTGATCGCGTAAGTTCGCTCGCTCGTCCGATTCGCTCGTCCGTCTTACTCGTCCGTTTCACTGTGTAACGCAATGCGGTTGCCCTCGCTGTCGAGCACGACGGCGCGGAACCCGTGCGGGCCGATCGCGTGAATCTCTTGAACGACTTTCACGCCATGCGTCGTGATCTTGCCGACCGCATCACGAATTCGTCCGTGCACGTTCATGTAGAGTAGCAGCCCACCCTCTGACGTGATCCAATCGGGCGCGACAACGAGGCAACCTCCGTTCCCGTCGGAGTGCTCGATGGCACCAAATTCAGTATCCTCGAAACTCATCGTATCGACTTTGCAGGCGAGTACGTGAGCATAGAATGTCGCTGCCCGTTCCAGGTCGGCAACTGGAATGTCGAACCAGACCGCACGGTTGTTGTCGCGGTTGAAGTTGCTCACGCGTTTCTCGCTCGGTCGAAAGGGGCGGGCACATTAGGATTGCGGTGCCTTTGAGTCTAGATTGCACCGCGCGAGAAGAACACCGGCAAGCATTCGTTTGAATTTATGTTGTTCAATGGCATCCAACAGAAACATCATTGACTTTGTTTACTTTGACCTCGGCAACGTGTTGGTCTCGTTTGATCCTGAAAAATCATGCCGCAATGTGTCCGAACGTTTTTCCGTGGCTGCAGATCACGCACGGGCCGCGGTGTACGAAAGCGGGTTGCAGGTCCAATTCGAATCCGGCAAGTTGTCGCCGTCCGAATTCGCAGCGTTGATTCGACGTGGCCTGGGGCGCGGGGAACACGAAATGCCTACAGAGCAAGTCCTCGATGCAATCAGCGACATGTTCACACCGATCGAATCGATGAGCAGCGTGCTCGCCAAAGTCCGTCACAGCGGACGCCGTGTCGGATTGTTGTCAAATACCTGCCATGCTCACTGGGACTGGATTGTCCGCCAGCGGTACGCCGTGACTGAATTTGAGTTTGATGTCACCGTACTCAGTTACGAGGTTGGATCGATGAAACCCAATCACCTGATTTATCAGGCTGCCGAGAAAGCGAGCGGCGTGGCGGTCCAGCGCATTTTGTTCCTTGACGACAAGCAGGAGAACGTTGACGCGGCGCGAGAATGTGGTTGGAATGCTGTTCGATGCCACGGCGGCGAAGCAGCGGTGGCCGCCCTGCGATCTTTTGGTGTGATCGACAACGACCCATGAGCCACATCTTTCGCTCGCTGTTATTCTGGCTCGTCGTCACTTCGGGGATCGCATTCTTTTGGCCGGCGAATGATTTCGGGCTGGACCCGTTTGCATCAACGCCCTTGCTGTTGTGGTCGCTGATTGTCATCACGATGTTCTCTCTGGGGACGCTGGTGCGGCAAGACGAATTGGTGCCACTGCGCGAGCGTCCCTGGTGGGTCGCCCTTGGCGTCGCGGCACAAGTGACGGTGATGCCTGCGGCGGCGTGGTTGGTCACTCGGGTGGTGCCAATGAATGAAGAGTTGGCTGCGGGCGTAATTCTTGTGGGGTGCGTACCGGGCGCGATGGCGTCGAATGTCTTGACCAGTACAGCGGGCGGTAGCGTGGCGTATTCGGTCAGTTTGACGAGCGTGGCGACACTTCTTTCGCCGATCAGCGTACCGGCCGTGCTCTGGATTGTCACAGGAATGCAGTCGCAGCAGTCGCTGACCAAACCGGCGTTGTTGCTAGCCCTGTTGGTCGTACTGCCGACAATCTTCGGATTCGTCGTCTCCCAGAGTTTACATACGGTCCAACAGATCGCTGCACGATTCAGTTCACCACTTGCGTCGGTAGCGTTGCTTTGGATCATTGCGACGGTGGTCGCGGCAAACCGTGAAAAGTTGGTCAGCGTTGGTGGAGTGCTCGTCGCAGCGCTGCTGATGGTCAACGCAATCGGTTATCTGGCGGGATGGAGCGTAGGCGGGTTGGCTGGACTTGGGGAGCGATATCGTCGGGCGCTGACCTTAGAAGTCGGCATGCAGAACGCCGGATTGGGCACGGCTTTGGCGGTATCGCTTTACGGAACGAGCACACTGGCAACGATTCCGACTGCTGCCTACACGTTTGGGTGCATGTTGACCGGAACCGTGTTGGCAGTTTTTTGGCGGCGAAATCCCGTCACCGGCGAAATCGACAAGTCATGACGGGAGCGACATTGGCGGTGCCGTGTATTCTTGGCGACAGTATGATGGATGGGTACACGTTGCCATTTTCCAGACTTGGATCGCCCGAATCGGAATTCATTCATGTCCCAGTCCATCCGCCCGATGATTTCCGGCGATTCGCCTTCGCCCCGATCGGTTGCTGTGATCGACATCGGGGCGACCAGCATTCGGATGGCGATCGCGGAGATTCATCGCGACGGGACGGTGCACACGCTCGATACATTGGTCCAGTCGGTGGAACTCGGCCGCGAAGCTTTCGAGAACCGCCGCTTATCGCGTAAGAGTATCGAGAAATCGGCGTCCGTTCTGCAGCGTTACCAGCGCGTGTTGCAGGAATATGGGATCGCGCCGGCCGACGTGCGCGTTGTTGCGACAACCGCCGTGCGCGAAGCATCCAACCGGTTGGCATTCGCCGACCGAATTTTTGTTGCGACGGGGATGAATGTGGTTTCGATTGACGAGGCCGAGGTCAATCGAATCACTTACATGGGGGTGATGCCCGATTTGAAATCGCATCCCGAATTGGCGGATGGGAAATCGCTCGTCGTCGAAGTGGGTGGGGGCAATACCGAGATGCTCGTTGTCCGCGCTGGAAACGTTTTGCACAGCCAGTCCTATCGACTCGGATCGCTGCGGTTGCTGACGACGCTTGAAGGGGTTCGCGCCGGGACCGCCCGCCGCCGGGCGATGATGGAAAGCCACATCCGCCGGATTCTCGTGCGGATCTCCGAGGAGATCGAGGACAACACGCCAATCAATGTGGTTGCATTGGGAGGCGATATTCGGTTCGCAACGCACTACTTGATCGAGGATTGGGACGGTTCGGAATTGGCCCGCCTGCCGACAAAACGGCTGGCGAAGTTCACTGACAAGGTGCTCGACCTCGATGAGGATGCCATTGTCAAGCGGTTTGGGGCAAGTTTCATTGAGGCCGAAACGCTCGCACCGGCGCTGTTGGCGTATGTGATGCTGGCACAACACTTTTCGCTGCACCACATTTACGTCTGCGATACAAATCTGCGTGACGGATTGCTGCACGACATTGCGGTCGGCGGCAGCTGGACGGCGGAGTTTCGAAACCAGATTGTTCGGTCGGCGATCTCGTTGGGCCGAAAGTTCGACTTCGACGAAACCCATGCACGCAACGTTTCCGAGCTGACCCGGAAACTGTTCGATCAATTGCAGGATGAGCATCAACTCGACAGCCGACACGAAGTCATTTTGTGCCTCGCGGCGTTGCTGCACGAAATCGGGTTGATCGTTAACGTGCGCAGCAATCACAAGCACGCCCTCTACCTGATTCAACACAGCGACTTGTTCGGAATGTCAAAGGACGAATTGTTGCAGGTTGGTCTGGTGGCGCGTTACCATCGCAGGGCTTACCCCCAACCTTCGCATGATGGCTATGGCACGTTGCCTCAGGAAGAACGGGTGGTAGTGGCGAAATTGGCCGCAATCCTTCGGCTCGCCATCGCACTCGATGATACCCGTAGCGGCCGAATTCGCGAGATTGAATGCCAGCGTGACGGGCGACAATTGGTCGTCAACGTACCGGGCGTCGATGACGTTTCACTCGAGCAGATCGCAATGCGAGAGAACTCGGGGATGTTTCGCGATGTCTTTGGGATGCAAGTCTTACTTCGAGCAGGCAAGGGTTAACGCGGTCCCCGTACTCATGAGTCAATGCGTACTCATGAGTCAATTCGCGCTCTTGATTCAATTCGTACTCCTGATCCAATCATGACCACCGATTCATTGACCGCTGTCATCCAACGAACCCCCAGCTTCGCAGGAGTACTGATCTTGTCGTGGTTGATCATTCCCGGCGACGCGGTCGCTGACGATCCTTACGCCAAAGCCCGCGAACGATTGGTTCGCCAGCGTATCGCCAGCGCGGGAGTGAAAGATCCCCGCGTCTTGCAGTCGATCCGCACCACGCCGCGACACGAGTTTGTACCTAGAAGCCAGCGCCAGCGCGCGTATCTGGATATGGCCTTGCCGATCGGCCAATCGCAAACAATCAGCAGCCCATTCATCGTCGCCGCGATGACCGAGGCGTTGATGCCCGAACCGACCGACAACGTCCTGGAAATTGGGACCGGTAGCGGATACCAGGCGGCGGTTCTCAGCCCGTTGGTCAATCACGTCTACTCGATTGAGATCGTTCATGATTTGGGTCAGCGTGCCAAAGAAACGCTCGAGCGACTTGGCTACGAAAACGTCTCAACGCGAGTCGGTGACGGGTTCCTCGGATGGCCCGACGCCGCTCCCTTTGACAAGATCATTGTCACATGCAGCCCAGAATCAGTTCCCACGCCGCTGGTTGAACAACTGCGCGAAGGTGGCCAGATGATCATTCCGGTTGGCGAGCGGTATCAGCAAACGTTGTATCGCTTGACCAAGCAGGATGGCAAACTTGTCCGCGAGGCGCTACGACCCACCTTGTTTGTTCCCATGACGGGCGAAGCCGAGGACGCCCGTCAACGTCAACCCGATGCGGCCAACCCCGGCGTCGTCAATGGTGATTTCGAAATCGCGGCCCAGCGCGAGCGAGTTGCCATCGAAGATTACGTTCCAGGTTGGTATTACGGACGCCAGGTACGACGCATGCGTGCGACGACTGATGACGGGCCACCGCCCCAGGGAACTGCCTACGCCCGATTCTCAAATCAAACACCCGGACTCGCATCGCACTTGTTGCAGGGGATCGCAATCGATGGTCGTGAAGTTTCAATGATCCGTTTACGCGGCCATGTCCGAACGCGCGACGTACGAAAGGGTCCCGATTCGGATTCCATGCCGATGATCGCCATCAGCCTGTACGACCAACAACGTCGCGATCTGGGAACCTTCACGTTGGGACCGTTCCGGGGATCGCGCGGGTGGCGCCCCTCGAGTCGATTGATCCGAATCCCCCCGGCAACGAGGGAGGCGATCTTGAGGGTGGGGCTGTTCGGCGCGACCGGGACCGCCGATTTCGACCAGATCAGCATTGAACGGATCGACTAGGTGCGTCGCGTCGATTTCTGCGGGTTCATCTTCCACGCGATTCCCATCCAACGGGAGAATCCGCTGCTAGAAGCGCGTTTTGTGGTTAAGGGGACGCGTTCTTCCGCTATCGCGGTCGTACGACCCCCAACGACCCCTGGTGTGAAATCTTGTCATTACAGCTTGTTTGCCTAATCTGTGTGGCTATCCTAATCCGCAGCCGTCATCATCAGGGGTGCCGGTAGGTCTTATAAGAAAAATGGCTGTTTAGAGAGTTTTGCTACCATGGCGTACATACGGTTTCTAGCACTCGCGACGGCGGTATCGATCGTCGCATTCTCGTCAGATTCGGCACAGGCCGGCGGATCGTGGGGCGGATCGTCCGGCGGTTCCAATGGTTCTTGGGGCGGCGGTTCTTCCGGCGGCGGATTGGTTAGCCGTTGGCACGCTCGCCGCGGTTCATCCGGTTCATCGGGCGGATCCTCTGGCGGTTCCTACACAACACATCATGTTTCCTACAGCGCTTCGTCAGGCGGAAGCGCTTCGTCAGGCGGAAGCGGTTCATCGGGCGGAAGCGCGTCCTCGGGCGGCGGCGGGCCATTGCGACGACTGATCTCGCGAATGCATGCTCGGCGAGCACACAACGGCAGCCAGGGTGGGTCCTCGGGTGGATCGTCCGGCGGTTATGCGAGCAGTGGGTCGTCCGGCGGATCCTCGGGCGGCAGCGGTTCATCCGGTGGCAGCACGGCGGTGGTTTACAGCAACCCGGTCGTATCATCGGTTTCGATGGGCTCGACTGCGGTCTACGAATCGCCAGTGATCGAATCATCGTACGAATCGTACACCCCGATGGGCGAAACGATCATTCCAGGTTCGGAGAGAATCATTGAGGGATCCGAGAGGATCATCCCTGGATCCGAACGGATTATCGAAACACCCGTCGACGACTCGGCCGCGACCGCTACCGCAGCGGAGGGCGAAGTGGTGATTGATGCGACATCGGAAGAATCCGAAGCGACACCTGCTGAAGATTCGGCGCCGCACTCCGTTGCCAAGCCTGCGATTGACGACTCAACCGACGTCGAGATCGGCTCGGACGCAGTGATGTTGACGGTGGCGGTTCCTGAAAACGCGACGGTCACGGTCAACGGACACCAGACTTCGAGCGATGGTGCGATTCGCCAGTTCCTGTCGCGCGGCCTGCAGGAAGGTTTTGTCTACACCTATGTAGTCGAAGCGAAATTCAATGTCGACGGCGAAGAAAAGACCGAGTCCAAGTCGATCAAGCTGCGACCCGGCGACATCGAGCGTGTTGAATTCGAAGCGCCTGCCAAGGCCGATTCCGAGCAAGAGAATGCATCGCCCGAGCCGCAGGCTCAGGACGTCGTGACGGTTGTCAAGCTTCGCGTCCCCGCGACTGCTCAAGTCAATCTGGCCGGTAATCCGACCAACGGCAGCGGTTCGGTTCGCACCTTCCGCACCAAGGCGCTCAAGGCCGGACAACAGTGGGCTGGATACACCATTCGTGTCTCCGCCGTTGTCAATGGCAAGACGATCAGCAAGGAACGCACGATTGACGTCGAAGCGGGAAGCACAAACGAGTTGACCTTCGCGTTCGACGATAGTTCGATTGCAAGCCGCTAGTTCCTGAAACACGGCGATCGATTCTTTGAGCCGCACCCTTCGATGGGGTGCGGCTTTTTTTGTGGATTTTGCAACCCCTTCAAGCGCTTGGTTGGCGACGAGTGACGATTTACGACTGTACATTACCCCCCCTGTGGTTAACGTGGAGAGGACCTCCTCTTCCGCGACTTCGCGAGCACAATGACCGCCGATCGACCCTTTCTTTCCACGCGTTCTCGGATCGCAATCAGTCTTCTCGTCGTAGGGCATTTGGCGGCTGTGGTTTTGCCGCCATTGTCCTTCCAGACGCGAGGGCCGCTCGGTCAATCTCCCGCGGTTGCGACCGCCTTCGGGCCAATCGAAGGCTACAGTCAATTCCTTTACATCGATCGCGGATACGCGTTCTTCGCGCCTGATCCCGGTCCAAGCCATCTCGTCCAGGCGGCGATCACTGCTCGAGACGGAGAAACCAGCGAGACACTGATTCCCGATTTACAGCAGCATTGGCCGCGACTGTTGTATCACCGACATTTCATGATGACTGAGTTTCTTGAGGAGATTTACCACCCTCCCGGCCCGCCACTTGAATTGGTCCAGGCGGATCGCGACGAGGCAGAAATGTGGGTCCGCGCCCGGGCTCGCTACGAACATGTTCGGCAATCAGTCATCGATCACCTTCGCCATGAACACCCCGACCACGAAGTTGCCATTCGGCGAATCGAACATCTTGTACCCGATCTGGTCGAGTACCAACGTGAACCATTCGAGCTGACCGATCCGCGGCTGTACCAGGTCATTCTCGATCGCCCGTTCGAATCGGGGGATACAGACCGTCTGATCGCTCCCGCATCGCCACCCGAAACGGTCCCCTCGCCGAAGGGTGCTGCGGTTGCGCGGGAAGACCGCATTCGCGTCGGCAATCACCACGAGAAATCGCGTCCGAGCGATGAAGGAAGGACCGGGGTAAATGACGAGGATTCCTCCGGCGTCGATTCCAATTCGGTTGTACCCGAGAGCAACGACGCCGGCGATGTCGAAAGCGGGAGCGACGCATCATGAGCATGTCGTTGTCGCCTGGTGCACAACAAGGCGTTCTGCGTGGCTACATCGATGCGTGGGAGCGATTCTGGTTCACACCGAGATTGCCACACACGCTCGCAGTGCTTCGGATTCTGACCGGCGCGATGCTGCTCTACTCGCATCTTGTGCTGGCCACTGATCTAACCGCGTTTCTGGGCGATCATGCATGGATCAATAATGAAACCGCGCGGCAACTGCACGACGGAGCGTTCGGCTTCTCGGATTTTGGCCGCAGTTATCTGTGGTACATCAGCAGTCCATGGATCCTGTGGCTGCATCATGTGTTCACGATGCTCGTGACTCTTTGCTTTGCTGTCGGGTTGTTCACCCGGATCACCGCGCCGCTGGCGTGGTTTTTGCAACTGATGTACCTGCATCGCATGATCGGCACTCTGTTCGGATTCGACCAAATCGTGACCTATTCGGCGATGTACCTGATGCTTGCGCCCTGTGGGAGTTGCTTCAGCGTCGATGGTTGGCTGAGAACCAAGTGGTCCGAGCGACGGAGCCAAGACCGCAGGTTGCAGTGGCTGTTACCCGATGCGACTCCAAGCGTTGCAGCGAACGTCGCGACTCGGCTTTTTCAATTGCACCTCTGTGTGATTTACATGTTCGGTGGTCTGGCAAAAGCACGCGGGCAATCGTGGTGGGACGGGACGGCCCTTTGGTACTCGGTGGGCAACTTCGAGTATCAGTCGCTCGATATGACGTGGATTGCAAATTATCCCCGATTGTTCACCGCGATGACCCATGCCACTCTGTTCTGGGAAATCTTTTACTGCGCTCTGATCTGGCCGCGGAAGACGCGGCCGGTCATGTTGGCCGGCGCCGTTGCGATTCACGGCGGCATCGCGCTGTTTCTTGGCATGATCACGTTCGGGGTGATGATGATCGCGGCGAATTTGATTTTCATTCGTCCCGAAGCGCTGATGCGCATCAGGACGCCGCGTGAGGCGACGAGCGAATCGTCCGACGCGGACGAACCGCGGGATTCCTGGGAAGACGACGTCGAGGCGGAAAGTGAAATCGAATCGGATGACGTGGACGGTTTCGCAGAGCTTGATCTCGAGGAGCTCGGCCTTGCGGATGTGAGTTTAGAAAGCCACAGCGGCGATCTGTTGGGTCCGGGTGTGGATCCCAGCGCAAGCTCCTCCGGCATTCTCAGCAATCTCCCGGATCGCGAAGCATCGCTTTCTCGTCGCGAACAGCGATTGCGCGACGCGAATCAGTCTCTCGACGCGAAGAAACAAAGGCTGAAAGAGCAACTCGACAAGTACAACGAACGTGTCAGTCGTCTGAAGGAGCGTGAAGCGAAAATCAAGCGACTCGTCGAGCGTCGTCGAAAAGCAAAGGTGCAAAAGCAGGACGAGTCCCACAACGACGATCCGGCGAATTAGGCAGGGCTTCGCAGACGACAGCGCCGATGTGAGAGCCGCCGCGCTAGCTGGGGGCCTCGGATCTGGATCGTTTCAACGCAAGGCCCGGCGCCACTGCGCAGGGCGGACGTTAAAGGAACAGCGTCCGTTTCCTGCGGTCACGACACCACATCGGAAACCTCGAGCAGTGGCTTGCCGGTCATTTCTTCGGGAATCGGCAGCCCCATCAATTCCAGTACCGTTGGTGCGATGTCAGCCAACCGGCTATCGGTCCGCAGGCTGACGCCATTCAATCCGGGCTCGACGACGATCAAAGGGACGTCGTAGGTGGTGTGCGCCGTGTGTGGGCCGCCCGATTCCGGATCGATCATCTGTTCGCAGTTCCCGTGGTCGGCGGTGACTACGAGCGAACCTCCTTTGGCGAGGGTCGCTTCGACGATTCGGCCAACGCAGGCATCCACCGTTTCAACCGCCTTGACCGCTGCCTCGAGCACACCGGTGTGACCGACCATGTCACCATTGGCGAAATTGACGACGATCAATTCCGAATCTTCCGATTCGATTTCGGCGAGTACCTTCTGTGTCACCTCTTCGGCCGACATTTCCGGTTTTTGGTCGTAGGTGGAAACATCGCGCGGCGAGGCCGCCATGCCGCGATCTTCTTCGCCGAACGGATCGTCTCGGTAGTCATTGAAAAAAAAGGTGACGTGCGGGTACTTCTCGGTTTCAGCACAGCGAAACTGGTGCAATCCGAGCGCGCTGACGTATTCGCCCAGAATGCAGGGCATCTTCGGCGGTTTCTCAAAGATGACATGAACCGGCAGTCCGGTTTCGTAGCCGGCCATGGTAGCGAAGTACAGGTTATCGATTTTTTTGCCGCGATCGAATCCGCCCCCTTCAATCGCCTGCCACTTGGCGTCGTCGTAGACGAAGGCCTTGGTCAGCTCGCGCGGGCGGTCACCGCGGTAGTTCATGAAGATAACCGCATCGCCATCTTTTACGGTGCTTGCCGTGCCGTCGTACGGGATGCTGGTTGCTTCGATGAATTCGTCGCCGCGACGATTCGGTTCGGTCGGATTGTCGTAATACGATTGGATCGCCTCGGTAACGCTGGGGGCGGTTCGCTCGGATCCCTGGGTCAACAATTTGTACGCCTGTTCGACACGTTCCCATCGGAAGTCACGGTCCATGGCATAGAAGCGGCCGATCACGCTGGCCACGTGTCCGGCACCCATCTCGGCGATCTTTGCTTCGAGTTGCCGCAAGAACTCAATACCGCTGGTGGGCGACGTATCACGTCCGTCGGTGATCGCATGGATGGCAAGCTGTTTTCGTCCCAAACCTGCGTCTTTGGCAACCTCGATAAATGCGTAGGCGTGCTGGATATCGCTGTGAACGCGTCCGTCAGACATCAAACCTAATAGATGGAGTGTTCCGCCGGTCGCTTTGACATGCTCGACTGCTTCGCCGACGACTTTGTTCGAGAAGAATGATCGGTCGCGAATTGCCCGGGTGATCCGCATCACTTCCTGGTCAACAATTCGGCCGGCACCAATGTTTTGGTGCCCCACCTCGCTGTTACCCATGACGCCATCGGGCAGTCCGACATCTTCGCCCGAGGTGTGGATCAGCACGTTGGGATAATCCCTCATCAGAGCATCGGACACAGGCGTGTTGGCCAGGTGGATGGCATTGGCATGATTCCACTGCGGGTAAGGATTCTCGCCCCAGCCGTCTCGGACGATCAGGACGACAGGTTTTCGTCGGACTTGTGGCAACGGATCAGTCCCAAAACATGAGTGAAGAATCGAAGGGCGATTGGTGCACCCACAATTTAGCCTCAGGGCGACATGTTCCCAAGATGCCCGCAAATCGACGGATCCCGATCAGGGCCGCTTCGAGAGACCTCATAGATTGGTTACGCTACCGGAGCGTCCACTTCGATCACAGGAAATCTTGAACCATGAGCCTTCTTCGTTTTGACCCCTCGGGCAGCCTCGATCCTGACTTTGGTATCACGCAGCAGCAGGTCGATTCGCTGGCGGACCAACTTGTCTCCCTGCGAACAGAAATGGTGGAAACGGACCGCCGCCAATACGACAGCGGCGAGGTCCCACCGGCCAAGCAGCCGCTGGACGCCCGATTCTTGTGGTTGCCGGAAGAACAGTTGGCGGCTTACGAAAAAGACCGCGAGCAATCGGAGTTAGGGCGGATATTCAAGGTTGCCAACGGCATGCACGACGAGATCGATGCCGTGGCCGTGCTGGGGATTGGCGGATCGTACATGGGCGCCCGCGCGATGATGGACGCGTGTTGTGACCCCTACCACAACGAATTATCACGTGGTGCCCGAGGCAGCAAACCTCGGATGTACTTCGAGGGAAACAATGTGGACAACGACGCCAGCGCGGCCCTGCTGAGTCGGTTGGCGGCTGGAGGTTACGGTGATTCGCCCGCGGAGGATCGATTCGCGATTGTGGTCATCAGCAAAAGTGGCGGGACAATGGAAACCGCCGCTGCATTTCGTCAGTTTCTCTCGACGCTGGAATGCACGATTGGAGCGGACGCCGCGAGCCAGCTCGGACGTCTGGTGATCCCCGTGACAGGTGAAAGCGGCAAGCTGCATGACCTGGCCAAGGAGATCGGCTGCGAAGAGATCTTCAGCGTGCCCGACGGTGTGGGTGGCCGCTTCAGCGTGCTCTCATCGGTCGGTCTGATGCCCGCGGCGTTCCTCGGCCTGGATTGCATTCAGTTGCTCGAAGGAGCCGTTGCGATGAACAAGCATTTCCAATCGGCGTCCTACGACGAAAATGTTGTGCTGCAATACGTCGCCGTGAACCACTTGCTCTCCCAGCACCGTGACAAGACGATCCGTGTGATGAGTGTCTGGAGCAAGGCACTCGAAGCAGTCGGATTGTGGTACGACCAA
>JAHELS010000442.1 GCA_024644085.1 Rhodopirellula sp. | reverse complement strand
AGGTTGCCGCTGCCGGCGTCAATCGCCGATTGCAATTCGTCGGTTGCATCGGGCAACGATTTAAGTTGTGGAATCTGCTCGATGGCTTTGGTCCATTGAGCCTGCACTGACCCACCGGTGAAAACCATTGCCAACAGTAAGACGAGGAATCGCATCGTTGTTAAACCTTTGAGTGAGTACGAAGATCAACAGCGTAGTCGGTACCGGAGTTCCATGGCAATTTCCAGCAATTGGGTGGAGATTTGCGTGGGCGGCTGGTAGGTTGTCAGCCTATCCGCGAGGCTACTTTTATGATCTACGGAACATGACCACTCGATGCATGCTGCTGGTTTGTTTTCTATCGGGACTCTCGCCCGCAGTCGCCGAGCCGGTTCATGTGCTGGTGTGGGACGAGCGACAGCCGCGTCAAAGTGAAGCCTACGATGATTTCCTCGGCAATGAGATCGTCGCTCGATTAACGGGCGATGAACGCTTGGTGTTTCGATCGGTCTCGCTTGACGATCCCGAGCAAGGGCTTTCGGCCGGCAACCTGGAATGGGCCGACGTAATCCTCTGGTGGGGTCACGTTCGGCACAGCGAGGTCAGCCATGAGAATGCGAAATTGATTGTCCAGTACGTGCGAAGAGGTGACCTGGACCTCGTGGCGTTGCATTCGGCGCACTGGGCACGGCCCTTTGTCGAAGCCATGAATTGGCGCAGCATCGAGGATGGTCGCAGGCACTTCGCGGCCCACGCCGAGGGAAACGAAGTCACTATTGAAACGATCGCCCCGCCCCGTGAACGAACCGTTCCGATTCACGGCAGCCTGTTGACTCCTGCCTACTTCGGCTACAAGAAAAACCCGAAAGCCTTTCACGGCCTTGTTCATCTGCCCTGGTGCTGCTTTCCCGACTATCGGCCGGATGGAGAACCGAGCACGATCAAGGTGATGCTACCGGAGCACCCGGTCGCTCGCGGATTACCCTCATCGTTCAAAGTCAGAGAGACTGAAATGTACAACGAGCCTTTTCATGTTCCCGAACCGGACGAAGTGATCTTCGAGGAAACCTGGGAACTCGGTGAACGGTTCCGCAGCGGTCTGGTTTGGAACATCGGCCGTGGTAAGGTCTTTTACTTCCGTCCCGGTCACGAAACGTATCCGGTCTACAAACAGACCGAAATGATAAAGGTCATCGAAAACGCGTGTATTTGGCTGGGGACAAACGATTAGGTCTTGTTCGTTAAAGAATTCGCTTTTGAACCCTGTTCAGTCGACAAACATCATGCGTCGGATCGGGCAACTGACACCGATCGTCCTTTTCGTTTTCTGCTTTGCCGCGGTTTCGAATCAAGCATGCGCTGAACCGAAGTCACGGCCCAATGTCGTGTTTATCCTCGCCGATGATCTCGGGATCGGGGACGTCAAGTGTTACGGCGGCGAACGCTGTCGGATCGATACGCCGAACATCGATGCACTGGCGCGCGGCGGACTGCGATTCACCGATGCGCACGCCAACGCTTCGGTTTGTGTCCCCACGCGCGTCGCCATCATGACCGGTCGTTACCCCTGGCGTTTCGGCAAGGGCCACCCCGGCGGCGCATGGGGGTTGCTGGGGCCGCGGTTCGATCCGGGCACTTTCACGCTGGCGACGATGCTGCGTGCCGCAGGGTATCGCACCGGCTATGTCGGCAAATGGCACCTTGGCACGGTGATGACCACCCGAGACGGCAAGGTTCAAAACGAGACAAATGTTGATTACACCAGCCCGATGAAGGTTGGCCCGCCTCAATACGACTTTGATGAGAGCTTCATTTTGCCGGGTTCACTCGACATGTATCCCTACGCCTACGTGCGAAATAACGTCTGGCAGGGCGAAGTGACCGCGCAGAAAGGTTGGAGCGCGTTCAACCGCATCGGACCTGCGGAGAAAGATTTCCTGGACCACGAAGTACTCGAGACCTTTTATCGTGAAGCCGAGTCGTTCATCGAAAACCAGAACTCCAACCATCCGTTCTTTCTTTATCTGGCACTGACCGCGCCGCACACACCCACGAGTCCCGGCAAAGCGTGGCAGGGAAAAAGCGATCTTGGCGTCTACGGCGACTTTGTGATGGAGGTCGATCACGCGGTCAAACGTGTTCTGGACATGTTGAAGCAAGAATCGTTGTACGAAAACACCTTGGTGCTGTTTTCATCTGATCACGGCGCGGCACCGTACGCCGGTAACATCCTCGAAGCGACACCGGGGCAAATTCACTCGCTCGAACAGAAAGGTCATTATCCGAGTGGTCGGCATCGCGGTTACAAATTCTCGGTGTACGAAGGTGGATTGCGAGTTCCGCTGATCGCACATTGGCCCGCCGTGATTCATCCCGGTGGAAAATGTGATGCACTGGTTGGTCTTTGCGACTTGATGGCAACTTTTGCCGAATTGTCCGACGTCCAAGTTCGTCCCGACCAGGCGGTTGACTCCATCAGCTTCGCCAATCTGCTCCGCAATCCCAACGCGATTGGGGCAAGAGTAAACCTGGTCATGCAATCGATTGGTCCTTTTGTTGTCCGCGACGGCAATTGGAAACTCTGTATCTGTCCCGGAAGCGGCGCCACCGGCAAATACGGCAACCAGCCTGCATCGGAGGATGCGTGGCGAGACGTGATGGACCAATTCGGCAAGCCGGTCTCCTGGAGCGATCTCGAGCAGGCACCCTTCGTGCAACTTTTCAATCTCGCCGACGATCCACACGAAGATCACAATCTGGCGGCCAGACACCCAGATCGGGTGAGCAGGATGATCGGTCTGCTCCGACAACACATTCGCGACGGCCGCAGCACGCCAGGTGATCCGGTGAGTGAATCAAACGGTGCGATCAACATCCATCAGCGTTTGCCGCAGTTTGTCCGCGACCACCTGAATTAGCCGTCACGCGGTGACAGTCCCCGACTTCGATCAATACGCCGGCACTTGTCGCGAACTACTTGATGCCGATCACCATCGAATCGGGACCGACAAGATGGTCCACGTGGGTTTGGCAGAACCCGGCCTCCCGCATCCACTCCGAGCAATCCTCTCCGGTGTAATCAAACCCACCGGA
>JAHELS010000185.1 GCA_024644085.1 Rhodopirellula sp. | reverse complement strand
AGCGAGGCAATCATGCCGGAAATCACTCCGGGCGAATCGGCACTCGGCTTGCCAACAGAAGCTGCGCCGCAACACTCCTCCGCCGAGATGCCGGAAGTCAAGCTTGGCGGAGGCCTACCGATGGACTTCGGCAGCGGTCATGCCCCGGCATCGGTTCAAGGCGCACCCCTTGGCACTGGACAAGACGACGCTTCCACCGGCGATTCCGCATTGCAATCACCCACCGCAGTTGCTCATGGTGATCCGAGCAACATGTTGCGCAGCGCAGACCCTTCAATCAACACGCTTCGCGGCGACGTTCCGAGTGAAGTCGCGGCGGCACAGGAATTCGAGCGACCTGCGGACCCGATCGGCCTGGCTCAAGAAGCCCCCAACTTCGGGCAATCAGCACAGCAATTTGATGCGCAGCCACACCCCGCCGCTGCGGCGGCGATGGCGGGTGGCGTTGCGCGGGGTTTTCCGACCCCTCAACCCAACACGTATGCTCCGGGTGAACCCAACGCTTATGTTCCGGGTGCAGGTGCTCCGCAATTCGGGCCGAATCCGCACTTGGCAGCCGACAATCGAATGGCCAGCCTGCCACGTGACGCAGGCTATAGCCCTGGCCTTCAGCCTACATCAATGGATCCGCCCCCGAGCGCGCTGGCGATTGATCCAAGCGCGACGATCGACGCGCCGGGCGACCGGCGACTCGAGGGTGCTCAGACACCGAGCGTGATCATCCAGAAACGTGCTCCGAGCGAAGTCAAAGTCGGTAAGCCGGCTTCGTTCGTGATTCAGGTCCAGAACGTCGGCGCAGTGGAAGCACTCGACGTGCAGGTCCACGATCGCATCCCCGCGGGAATGCGTTTGATCGACGCATCGCCAACGCCGGTGCAACAAGGAAATATTCTGCTGTGGCAGCTCGGTGCGATGCAGGCCGGCGACGAGCGTACTGTGACGATGCAGTTGGTACCGGAGCAAGAAGGCGAACTCGGCAGCGTGGCGCGTGTTAGTTTCGAAGCGGCAGCCTCGGTTCGTACGATCGCGACACGTCCGGCATTAAAAATCGTTCAAAAAGCACCTGAAACAGTGCTGATCGGGCAACAGCTCGAAATCGAACTCGAGGTTTCCAACCCCGGAAGCGGCGAAGCAACGGGTGTCGTGCTACAGGAAGACGTCCCCCAGGGGCTCGAACATCCCAAGGGGCGGCAACTCGATAATGGCCTCGGCAGCCTGGCACCGGGCGAAGTCCGAAACCAGGTGTTGCGTTTGAGAGCGGTTGAACCGGGAGTAATTCAGAACACCATTCGCTTGACCGGCGATGACGGGTTGACCGCTGAACACACGGTCGCGGTCCAGGTCGTTGCTCCCGATTTGAAGGTCGAACTCAGCGGACCGGCTCGTCGCTTCCTCGAGCGGCAGACAACGTACCAATTGAACATTGCAAATGCCGGCACCGCCGACGCAACGAACATTGAAATCGCAGTACAACTCGACCGCGGCTTCACTTTTGTCAGCACCGATTACGAAGGTCAATACGATCCTTCACGACACGCCGTCTATTGGTCGTTAGCTCAACTACCGGCCGGCGGCAGCGGCACTGTGCCGCTAACGCTGTTGCCGGTCGAAGAGGGTGAGCAGGCAATTGTCATCGACGCTCGAGCCGATCTAGGCGTGTTCGCTAAAAGTGAACGAACGATGTCGGTGGAGGGATTCGCCAAGCTTTCATTCGAGATCAAGAATCCCAGCGGGCCAATCGAACTTGGTGCAGAGACCGAATATGAAATTCGTGTCGTTAACAGCGGGTCGAAATCCGACACCAATGTCCAGGTCCAACTGCAGTTGCCACCCGGATTGGAATTGGTCAGCTCTGACAAAGAAGCCGGCACGGATGGACGCGGACTTGTCGCATTCCAACCGCAAACGGAGTTGCCTCCGGGCAAGGACCTCACGTTCTCTCTACGGCTTCGCGGTGTTGCCCCCGGCACACACCTGGTGCGCGCGGTGGTCGCGAGCGATCAAAGCAGCGTACCGTTGACCAAAGAAGAAAGCACTCTCGTCTACGCCGATCAATGATCGGTGGGAAGTTTTCGACAGAGACAACAGAGCCCACGGAGGCAGCAGAGCCCTGCATCGCCGGCTATCGTACCCGGCGCATGTAGGTCAGGAAGTCTTTGTCGAGTTCCACGAGCGTGGTATCGAAGGCGGTTTCAAACATTTCGATCCGTTCTCGTTGAGTTCTTTCGGCCAATGGGCGTCCCGCACTCAGCATTTGCAAGTACTCGACGTATTCCTTGCGACGAGTCTTGATCAAGAAATAGGTCAGCGCCCAGCATTCGGCGTATGCCGCCGTCGCCGTTGACGAATTTCGAAATCGGGTGTCATCGGCCAGCAAAGTCGCCAGTGATTCCTGGGGGCGATGTCCCAGGTAGTTGTGCCAGCGCGCCAAGTTCACGTGATTGACGCGCCCGATGTTGCGCCATCGCCCGGGGTTACGGCGATCGGGAGATTCGAAGAAGGTCGCCAAACCCTCGCTGACCCACATTGGGTTGTCCGCGAATCGTCGTTGCAGACCACAGTTGTACGCGAGTTGGTGGGTCGCTTCGTGGATGATCGTTGCCACGTTTCGCTCCCAGTCGGGAACATTGAACGTGGTCATTCGATTGCTGGCCAGATGGTAGTAGCCGATCACCGATTCAGCGGTCTCGCCGATCTCCGCGCCCGCGTGGCTCAGAAACGCTCTGTGATCGCGGAGAACCAATGCGACCAGCGGGAACCGCGGTTCCGGCAAATCCCAGCGCTGATTCTTCCAGAAAGTGAAGAAGTTGCGATAGAGTTGCTCGAACAACGCGCCTACCTGTTTCGCGTAAGCATCGCTGCCGTTGTGGACGATGACATAATGAGCGGTGCGATAGACCTGGAACTCTTCGTTCATCTCGGCCAGCATCCGCCGCTCCATCTCGTCGGCGTCGATGGGCGTCAGATCTTCGCCGTTGGACTCGCGGTTGTCGATAACCTCAGGCTGTAACGTCCAAATGCGGCCGTCATCACTCTGAAGCATCAATCCGCCGTCCTGGGCTTCCACCAGGATTTCGGCTGTCACTTCACGTTCTACTTCGCCGTCGCGAAAGCGGACCGTCTCGGCGGCCAACGCGTCCTGGTGCAAAAGACCGGTGACAAAGATAACAACAAGAGAAAGCACCAGCCGTGGCATATTACTGCGTGTTGTGGGAGGAGAAGGGAGAAGTCCGCGTTAGTCTACTTTAACACGCCTTGCCATTGTCTGCCGGACCAAAACCAGTGAGATGACGACGACCGCGCCCACGTACCAAATCGCCAATGCCGCCTCCTGGTACCTTGCGCCGCTGTGCAGCAATCCGAACAATCGGGTGCCGACGGTCGTCACACCGGGTGGAATCACCGGCAGCGTCGCAGGCACATCACCCGATGCGACCACGGCCGATGCGAGGCACGCAGCGAAAAGATTGGCGTGCAATAGCGGCCGGTCGATGTGCCAGATTCTCCTCGCCAACGAACCATCCATCATCGCCGATTCGAGAACGTGTGTGCCGATTCCGCGATATCCGGCCCTGAGAATCCAGTAGGCGACGGGAACCGCGCGAACGAGCAAAGCGAGAATCGTCGGAACAAGCGATTCCTGGTATAGCGTGCGGAAACCGGGAATGTCGGATTGGAAAAGCGCGACGATCGCCATCGCGATCACCGGCCCCGGCACGCTGACCATCGCGACCGTTCCTAGATCAAACAGTCCTTCGAACCGACAATGCGTTCGCCCGATCGCCGCGATCGGCCAAGCCAACAGAGTCGCCGTCATTGCCGTCGCGATTGCAATCAGTGCCGTCCACGAGTATTCCGCGGAAAATGTACGCGGCGCTTCGATCAGACGCTCGGCACAGGCCGAGGCCGACCAAATCGCTCGAACCTGACCATCCTCGACGGTGACTTCGTGACCCACTTTGACAATCAGGCCGGTGAGGGGAACAACGATCACCAGACCCGCCACCGCAATCGCAATGACAGTCGATCCGAGGCGCCACTTTCGCGCGATGGGATCGGTCGAGACTTGATCGCTGGGGATGAACGGGCTGTTCACAGCGCTGTTGGAATCAAGCAGCCTTCGTCGCATTACCAATAGCCAAGCCAACGTGCCACAGGCGAGAGCGAGCGGCAGAGCGCAGGTCATCACGAGCGACATCATCGACGGATCGACGGCGTAGAACAAATAGAACTCATCCGCTAACGACCGGTAACCGTACAAATCGACCACCGTCATTTCAGTCGCCGCCAGCAGAGCCGTCGCCATCAGCGAGGTGACAACCCACGGCATCGCGATCGGCAAACGTACAAGCCACCACGTCGCCACGGGACCTTTATCCATCCGAGCCTGGTCAATCACCACCGATGGTGTACGCTCGGTACCGTACCGCGTCGCCAGGGCTACGATCGCCGCCCCAACAAGCCCGTGAATCCAACCGCAAGCGAGCAAGCCGGCGAAGAATCCGTACGAGCCAGCCGAAGAGATGCCCGACGATTCGGCCCGCACGCCGGATTGTGTCATGACCATCCATCCGAACTTTCCCGCCGTCGCTTCCCATGCGGCCGCATGCAAAATCATCGGCATCGTGACGGCGATCACCATGGATGCAACAAAACCGCGGACCAGAAAACGCCCTGAAATGCGAGTTGCATCGAGGTTCGAGACGGCCCAGGCCCCTACAATCCCAATAACCGCTGCAACGGCCACCGAAACGGCCATCAGTTGAAGCGTCAAAAACAGAGGTTGGGTCCACAACAAAAGACGATCCTCGGCGAAAAGATCGAGCCAGCCAACGCGAATAACTCATCGGCAATCACAATAGACGAACTGGACTCACCCTGCCCTCTGGATCCGCTCGCTACATGAAAATCACCGCGATCCCACAACTGTACCGCAATCTCAGGCGGTGGCGGGAGATCCTCGCGGTGCTGCGCCGGTACGGACTTGCCGACTGGCTCACTCACTTTCGGCTGCCCTTTCGTGATGTGCTGAAAGATCATGGCGGCGTTCCGCTTTCACAATACTCGCGTGAAGAGCGGTTTCGGATGGCGTTGACTGATCTCGGTCCAACATTCATCAAGCTCGGCCAGATTCTTGCCGCCCGGCCCGATTTAGTCGGCCCCAAACTCGGCGACGAACTCAAGCGGTTGAGAGTCAACGTGCGGCCCGACCGCATCGAACAGGTGCGCGTCACGCTTCGCCAGGAGCTCGGCAGCGATTACAGAAAACATTTTCGGTCAATCGATCCCGAGCCGCTTGCGACCGCTTCGATTGGCCAGGTTCATCGAGCCGTACTCAATGACGGCACACGCGTGGTGTTGAAGATTCAACGTGCAGATATCGAACGGACGATGCTGCAGGATGTCGAAGTGCTCACGGGTCTCGCACAGTTGGCCGAGCGAGTCGAAACGCTCGCGCCGTGGGGCCCGAGTGACATGGCGCGTCAGTTAGCACCGATGATCACTCGCGAATTGGATTTCACCCGCGAGCGTCAAAACCTCGAACAGTTTGCGGAGATCTTTAACCGCAAGAATCTGGACGTGGTCATTCCACGTCCGATCAACGCACTGTGCACCCGCCGCGTTCTTGTCATGGACGAATTGATCGGACAACCCCTGGCATCCTTCCTGAAAGAGGAAGAAGCGATGCGGCGAGCCGCGGTCGAATCCGCGGTCGAATCCGCGGATACGGATGCCGAGGGTGCAACGACAGAACTGATCGAAGATGAACCGACTGATGCGGACCTGGAACGTCAACGTACGAAGCAAAATCTTTGTGAAACGATCGCCAGCGTCTATCTGACGATGCTGTTTGACGAGGCGTTGTTTCATGCTGATCCGCACAGCGGCAACCTGATCATCATGGAAGACGGCGGACTCGGCATTCTCGATTTCGGAATGATCGGTCGGATCGACGAAAACCTTCGTGAGACAATCGAAGAAATGCTGGTCGCCATCTCATCCGGTGACCAGCACCGATTGATGCGGCTGATCCGCCGAATCGGTGACGCTCCACCGACACTGGACGATTCCACGCTCGCGGTCGACGTGGCCGAATTCATCGGCACCTATGGACGACAAAGCCTCGGCGCCTTCGATCTGACGGGTGCCTTGAACGATTTGAGCGAGATTCTGCACCGGCACGCAATCAAGCTTCCGAATCAATCCGCACTGCTGCTGAAGATGCTGATTTCGCTCGAAGGAACACTGCGTGAACTCGGTGCCAGCTTTGACTCGCTTGACGTGGTTCGAAGCTTCATGCGTCGGTCAATGGCGCGGCGGCTGAGCCCCCAGCGTCGCGTGCGACAGGCGCGACGGATCTACCTCGAAGCTGAGAACTTTCTCGAAGCCGCACCCGACGAACTGATCTCGCTGATGCGCCAGGCCCGGCGTGGAGAAGTCCGGATGAGACTGGAACACCAAAGACTCGGTCCCACCGTCAATCGACTCGTGCTGGGGCTGATGGCCAGTGCTGTCTTCCTTGGTTCGTCCCTGATGCTGGCGATGGAGGTGCCGCCGCTGCTATTCCAGGCCCAGACGATCATGGGACTGCAGAACGTCAGCCTGCTCGGTTTGATCGGAATCGCCGGGTCAGTCACCGTCATGATGTGGTTGCTGCTGGCGATCAACCGCAGCGGCCACCTGACGCGTGACAACGAGGATTGAGATGGCTGGGTGGGGGCTGTATCCCAAATCTCTCCCCGCCGAACTTCCCCGGTATCCAAGTGGTTCGATATTCGCGCCGACGGTGATTCGCCTGCTCTATTGACGCTAAAGTCAAGTGATTTCTATACTTCGGGCTTCGACCACTTCCATGTCGGCCGTCCCCCCGAAGTGAAACCATGAAAAGCGAACGACGACACGAACTTCAACAGAACGATTTGGCTGCCTATCTGAATCGTATCAATAAGGTAGTTGAACCTTATACTCGCGTCATCGCGGTGGCGGTTGGCGTGATTGCCGTTGGAGCAATCGCACTCGCGTTCTACAACACCCAGCGAAGCGGGGAACGCAGCGATGCGACTCTGTTTTTGATTCAGGCCTCGGCCAGCCGTGACGCGGAAGTGTTACTTGACGTCAGCGAGAAGTATCCGGATACAGCAGCCGGGGCCTGGGCTCGGTTGTACCAGGGCAAGGAATACCTGACTCAAGGCATTGAGGCATTGTATTCCGACCGTAACAACGCCGAAGAACTGCTCAACGACGCGACGGCGGCATTCAAGACCGCCATCTCTAAGGGTCGTAATGACAAACTGCTCCGATCGCGTGCCCACTTTGGGATCGCCCGCGCGGCCGAGTCACTCGGTAATATCGACGATGCGATCGCTGCCTATGAAAAAGTGGTCGAAGTCAATGAATCCGAAGCAATGGTAAAAAAAGCGAATGAGCGGATCGATACACTGTCGAATCCACAAACCAAAGAATTCCTTGCATGGTTTGCCGACCAGGATTTTTCACCTTCCGATCCTTCCCTGCCGCCCTCGCTGCCCGGCGGCGCGGCTCTGCCCGAAATACCTGATTTTGATTTACCAATATTCGACGCAACTTCGGTCGGGGACGGCGACGACGAAATGGACCTCGACGATCGACCGGGAGGTATCGAACTTCCCAAGGAGAATGTCGCGCCAGAGGTTGAGGGCGAGGTCGGAAATGCTGGAACCGGTGAGACCGAGACCAGCAATGACGAGAACGGCGAAACCGAAACGGATGCCGGCAGCGAAGATCCCACGCCGGAAACTCCGAGCGAACCCGACGAAAACGAGTCGCAACCGACTCCGTGAACTCCAGTCCCCTAAGCTGTTGATATCACTCGAAGGTCACTGCCATCACGGATACTCCGAGCGACTCGGATGCCGACTTGTTCGGTGATGATGACGAGGAACTGCCACCGAAAGACGGCGAGGGCGCCGCGGCGGTAACTGAAACGGCAATACGCTCCTTCTTCGTTCCCGAATCCGCGGACGGCATGCGGATCGATCTCTTTTTGACCCAGAGCTGTGATGGCTACAGCCGAAGCCAGATCCGCCAGGCAGTACAGAATGAGGGTGCCGAAGTGGATGGGCGGACGGTTCGGCCGAGCCTGAAAGTCCGTGCCGGGCAACGAATCCGATTTCGTCTGCCGCCGTTCACCTCAGACGAAACGGTCCCCGAAAACATCCCACTCGATGTGCTGTTTGAGGACGATGGATTGGTGGTCGTCAACAAGCCGCCCGGAATGGTCGTGCATCCGGCCCGCGGAAACTGGACCGGAACTTTGACGAGCGCACTGGCCTATCGTTTTCAATCACTCTCGGATGTCGGTGGTCCAACTCGGCCCGGGATCGTGCATCGGCTCGACCGCGATACGAGCGGCGTGATCGTGATCGCGAAAACGAACGCAGTCCACATTCACCTGGGCCAACAATTTCACGACCGAAAAGTTACCAAGGAATACTTTGCGATCACGGCGGGCAGAATCGATCGCGATCGTGATTTAATCGACGCGCCCATCGGAAGGCATCCCTACCAACGCGACAAAATGGCAATCCGTGACGGCCACTTCACCACCCGACATGCGTCGACCTTTTACGAAGTGATTTCACGACACGGCAGATTCACACAGGTCCGCCTGCAACCCAAAACGGGTCGAACCCATCAACTTCGCGTCCATCTCGCTCATCTTGGTTGCCCGATCATCTGCGATCGGCTTTATGCTGGACATTCGGAAATCTCAAAATCGGAATTGCAGGGGAAACAACGTCGAAACGGCGAGCCCGCCCTTCTGCAGCGTCAGGCATTGCACGCGCGTGCGTTGACACTGGTCAATCCGCAATCAGGAAAGGAAATGACGTTCGAAGCGCCGCTGCCGTCCGATCTGCAAACCGTTGTGGACATTTTGGAATCGTAAAAAGGCCGCGGCCATTACAAAGAAGGCTGGCTCGAGCTACGTTCGCGAAGGACGCTCGACGGAAATTTTTGAGACGCTGCAGGAGCCGCAACTTTCCAGCCGTTGCTGGATTGCCAGCGATGTCGGTGTGGTCGACAAACCTCCCAGCGCCGTGCAGCGATGTTCGCGCGGCATCCGCTCGGCGACAGCCTTCGCGGCAGCAATCGTTTCGTCGAGCGGAATCACCGCGTCAAATCCAGCCATCGACATGTTCGCGCACGAAAACGCGTTGCTTGCCGCCAACACGTTCTTGCCGAGACAGGGAACCTCAACGCGGTTTGCGACCGGATCGCAAATCAGACCCAGCATGTTCTGCATCGCCATGGATGCCGCACCGGTGGCCTCTCGCAATGTGCCGCCTCCGAACGTCACCAATGCGGCCGCCGACATCGCAGCAGCCGATCCCCCTTCGGCCTGGCATCCACCGACCTCGGCCGCAAAACTCCAGTGTGTCGCGATGAAAACACCGATCATTCCACCCGCCATCATGCCCTTGGCGATCTCGGCGTCGTCCAACTCCATCGATTCACCAATTGCCAGACATACCGCTGGAAAAGCGGCGCAGGCGCCTGCGGTCGGCGCCGCCACGATCACTCCCATCGAACTCTTGACTTCCATCAATGCGGTCGTGAACAGCACGACTCGATTTAAAACTCCCACGTCCATCAACCGCCCGGCGTCCATGGCTTTCTGAAAACCGCCTGATTGATACCCGAGCACTCGATCCTGGTACTGCGTGCCGCGCAAGCCCTCCTGCAAACTCCGTCGCAATATCCGGACGATTTCACACATCTTTTCGATGACGGCCGATTCGCTCAGCCCACTGCGCGCGGTTTCGTAGTCGAGTGCCAATTGCCAAAGCGGCGTATCACGGTCAGCGTCGTGGTCCAACATCTCGATGCAACTTTGGAATGGCACCGTCAAGCCACGCCGTGATCGCACCGGCAACACGGCGCCGAGCCGATCGACAGACTTCGCTTGCGAAAGATCGAAAACTCGCGACAAGTCTTCATCGTCAATCGTCTGTTGACCCGAAAGCCGTACGAGCATGCCTTTTTCGCGGCGCGAAACGGAAATCTCATCGACGCCCAGATTCGCGCGAACCACATCAATATCAACTTCGATCGGCTGTTCGAACCACAGCAACGTTTCGTCGTAATCGCCACCGATCGATACTTTTGAGTCATCAATCGAGAGCACTTCGAACATTCCGCCACCGGTCGAGATTGCCACCAGGCGGCGCGAAACGTCGCCGTCAAATAGCGTCAACCGGTAAGTGTTCGGATGGGGGTCACCAAGATCACCGTAACGAAACGACAACTCGATTGCCGCTTCCTCGAGATAGCGACCCGACTCCGGCAAGCGGTCGTCGTCCGCGTTCCATCCGAGCAGGCCGCCGAAGAGACCCATGTCCGATCCCTGACTCTGGTGTGTCGCCGGTAGCGATCCGCCATTGTCGAATTCGACGGTGACTCGGTCAAAACGACCACGCATCAAGTCGCGTGCGAGCCTGCCAATCCGCAGCGCCGCGGCGCAATGTGAACTCGAAGGACCACGCATCACCGGGCCAACGACGTCGTTGAAAATACTAACGATCACGAATTCACGCTCCACCCATTCAGCTTCAGCGAGCCGAGTACCCGCACTTCACGCATTGTAGGCACACCACGGACGCCGTGCGCGTAATTCAACAGCCTCAAACTCGTTTCGGAGGCCGTTTCTCGCGCAATCGGATCATCGGCACAAGCGAATTCATTGGCTGGGCCGTGCGTCAACGCGTCAGCGACAACAAGTACGCCAGCACGTCTCGCATCTTCGCGTCGTCGAGCGTTTCGTGAAAGTTGTTCGGCATCGGCGACGTGCGGACACGTTTCTGCTCGATGACCGATTCCACAGGAACCGAAACTTCCTTGCCTTTTTGATCAACCAGGACCATCCGCTCCCCTTCTCTTTCCTTTGCGAGACCGCTGATCACCCGTCCGTCATCGGTCAAAACCACTGTCGACTGAAACGCGGCGTCGATATTGCGATTCGGCGCCATTAAATCTTCCAACACTCGGTCGAGCCCGCGGTTGCCGATGCCATCAAGATTCGGTCCCACGACAGTCCCTTTTCCGGCCACCTGGTGACAAATCCCGCATTGTTCGCCAAAGATCACAACGCCCCTGTTTGAATCGCCAGGCTTCGCTACATACGAACTCTTTGTTTGCAGTATGCGCTCGGGCACGGCAGCGTCCTCAGCGGGAAGATCGCCGACCAACCTCTCGATTCGCGTAGCTTGTTCGGAATCGACCATGGTGCTGATGGATGGTGCAATCGCGGAGTCGACCAGCAACCTCGGTGATGCGGATCCCTGCTGGACCATCGTAATGAGAACGCCGATTCCTTCCTGGTCCGATGCAAGCTCTTGTGCGACCCGCTTTTGCTCGGCCGCGGTTGCCACTTTCATCACGCCTGCGAGAATCTCCAATGCATCGATCGGTTTGCGACCCAGCAATGCGTCGTTTAACTTTTCCTGTAAGTCGCGGCCAACGCTCTGAATCGTAATGGATTCTGCCAACGCCCACGCAATTCCGGATGGGTCCAGGGCCGCGATCGATCGTGCGTACGCGGCAGCTGCCTCGCGACTGACATCACTGCTCAACAACAATTGCTCTATCGGTCGCCGCATCTCTTTCAATCGAAAGTCCGAGACGAGCGCGGCGGCTTTGCGACGATTCTCAAGCGCGTCGCTCGGATTCAGCCCCGCGACCGAGAATCGCCCCGCCGCCAGCCAGGCGTAAGCGTTTGCGGTATCACCGTCAACAAGCTCAATGAACACGCGGCGCCCCGCCAGCTCGGCGGTGTCCCAACGGATGGGCTGCGCAGTATCATTTCGCGGCGGACTCCACTGATTCAATACTTCGTGCGTCTTCGCGTCACGGATGCGAACCAGATTTTGATGCTGGATTGGCTGATCGGGGAACCCGTCATGCCCGGCAAGATAAAAGCTGAATCGATTCGGCAGAGTGAATTCGTCGCTGCGATAGACGCCCGTTCTCGATTCGCCGCCCGGAAAACTGCTGTACAGAAGCGAAGCTATTTCACCATCGGCGGAGTCCCGCTTTTTCGATACGTGCCACACCTCACCTTGGTCCGTCGAGAGCGGAATGGCCGTCCATCCGATACTTTGATCGAGGCGAGCGAGCTCGTGATCAGATTCCGACATTCCAAGGTATCGACGCGCCAGACGGTTTGCCCACTGGACGATCACCGGCGCCGTATCGTCTCCTCGTTGCTGAATTCCTTCGTGTACGGCACGGAGAAATTGTTCCTGCCTGGCCGCGTCGTCTGAGAAACGTGCCTGAGCCATTTCCG
>JAHELS010000184.1 GCA_024644085.1 Rhodopirellula sp. | reverse complement strand
GGTTCCAATCGGCGGTACGGATCACTTTGACGTTTCCCGCTTCGCTGAGCACGACGACCGCTTTGCCGTCGGGGGAAAGTTGGAAATTAACCAGGGGCGATTCGTCGACGAATCGGGTTGCCACGATCGGGTTGATCCGCGCCCGGTCTTTGGATCGCAGCGCCCAAACCCTCAAGCGATTGTCCGAGCTACCGGCGAGAACGAACTTGCCGTCGCGGCTGACGTCGACACAAAAGACTTCGCCTTCGGGCTGGCTGAGCGTATCAAGTCGCTTCCCGGTGTCGACTTGCCACACTTTGACGGTCTCATCGGCGCAGGCACTGACCAAAACAGATCCGTCCGGCGAGAAAGCAAGATCAAACACCGCGCCGTTGTGGCCTTCGAAGTTGCGAATCGGTTCCCCGCTGGCCGCGTCCCAGAGAATGATGTCGCGATCGTACCCGGCGGTGGCGACTTTGGATTCGTCCGGCGAAAACACCGCCGCGTAAAGCACGTCGCGGTGGCCGACCATTTCAACGAGCAGCTCGCCATTGTCGACCGAGTAGATTGCTGCGTTTCCATAAGCGCCCGTGACACCCGACGCTACCAGCAATCGTTTCCCATCCTTGCTGAACGAAACCGAATTGACTTTGTTGACTTCCTCTGTGATGGCCGCGACGACGGCGTTGTCAGCATTTCGAATTTCGATTCGCCCGTAGCGTCCCACGGCGCGGAGCGCGCCGTCGTGCGAAAACGCGATGGCGGTTACGGGGACAACCACTCCCGCTTTCGGCTGGATATCCGGCGTGCGGATTTCGCGCTTGATCGGCATGTCGCCGTCTGGCCCAATCGCGCCTTGTTCAATCCATGTTGTCAACAATTCGAGTTCTTGTTCGTCTGGCCGCTCCTCGCCTTCGGGCGGCATGAGTGGCTCCATTTCACCGGTGACCATCATGACCATCCGGCTGCTCGCCGGGGCGCCGGCGGTGATCGCAACGCCCGTCTTCCCGCCGTCCATCAGCGACTCGTAGGACTCCATGTCAAATCCACCTTCGGCGTCATCCTCGGTGTGACAACCTACACAATAGGTTTCGAGGATCGGCAGGACGTCACGCACATAGTCAACCTGATCAGCCGCTGTGGTTGCGGCGACCGAAGTGACGACGAAAAACAGAAGGATGATGTATCGCATTGGGCGGTATCAAAGAATCCTGGGTGAAACTCGAACGACGATGGCGTGGGAAAAAACGTTAATGATTGAATGTGAATTCGGTGCTTGTCAGGATGCTCCATGCAACGTCCTGGAGCGCGGTCGCCCGTTCGTCGCCGTACTCGGCGCAAATGGAAAGCAGATTCTTCAGCTCGCCGTCGTCGGGCGGCCGTGACAGTGCCGAAAGGAACAATGCTCGAATGATTTCCGCGTCTTCGGATCCGTCGGCAATCATTCGCCCGACGAGATTCCCGTCGTCTTCAAGTTTCGGGTTCAACGTTTCACCGTTGGACAGGTGCAGCACCTGGACCATGCTCGGCTCGTCGCTGCGTTCGCATTCGCAGGTTATCTCGCGAGGGTTACGCCCGAAAGTTTTCAAAAAGTACGAGCTGACCGCTGCGTCGTACAACTCGATCGCTTTCGTTCCCGGGCCGTAAAAGTCGGTCTTCTGCTTGTCGGCGCCGGGGAACGCGACCTCATCAAACGTCGTCGCCGTCCCCAGGACTTGATCGATCGAGTCAAGCAGGACTTCGGCCATCAATCGGCGCGGATAGTAACGGCTGAGGTACTTGTCTTCGTCGCGGTTTTCATCCAGCGGAACGCTGCTTCTCTGGTATGTTTCGCTACGCAGAATCGTCCTCATCAACTGCTTCAAGTCGAATTTCGCATCGACAACATGCTGGGACGCGGCCGCCAGAAGTTCTTCGTTGGAGGCGGGGTTGCTGAGTCGCAAATCATCGACCTGTTCGACCAGTCCGCGGCCGAAAAAGTTGGACCAAACACGATTGGTGATGGCACGCGCGAAATAGGGGTTGTTCGGATCGGTCATCCAATCGGCCAGCACTTCGCGGCGGTCGCGTGGATCGTCGAATTCGAGTGGATCGGAATCGAGTGGGGCCGGTGGCTGAGGTTTGCCGAGATTCGGTTGAATCAACTCGCCGCTTGTGGCGACGTACAGCGTGCGAATGCCGTCCCCGTTTCGGCCATCACCACCCCACCCCTTCGCGCGTACGCGAGAGAAAAGATTGGCCATGGCGTAATACTGGTCGTTGGACCATTTCTCGAGCGGATGGTTATGGCACTTGGCGCATCCGATCGACAATCCGAGAAAGGCCTGGCAGGCGTTCTCGGTCATGTCTTCGGGTGTTTGATGCAGTGCGTAAAAATTTGTTGCACCGTTCTTGTCACTGCCACCGGTGGCGGTCAGGATTTCGCGAACGAGATCGTCCCACGGTTTGTTTTCCCGGACCGAATCGTGAACCCATTGGTAATAAGTCTTCACAGCGACTGGCCGCAGACGCGTGCCGTTGATCAGCAGCATGTCGCACCAGCGGTAGGTCCAGTAGTCGTTGAAATCCTCGCTGGCCAGCAGCTGTTCGATCAACCAGTCACGCCGGCTATGTTCGTCCTGGGAAAGAAAACTTTCACGCTCGGCAAGCATGGGGAGCCGGCCGATCGTATCGAGGGTGGCCCGACGCAAGAACGCGTCGTCATCGCATCGGGGTGACGGTTTGAGCCCTAGCGTTTCCAGCTGACGGAGGTTCAAGTCGTCGATGAAGTTTCGACGCGGTGCTTCGGCGAAGATAGAAGGTGAAACTTTGTGCGGATACGGTACCGTCATGCGGGCCAGCGCGACCTTGCTTCCAAACCAAACGAGCACGGCGCCTTCACCGCTACCCTGAACCGTCACACCGCCTTTGTCGTCGACTGAGGCGATCGATTCATCGGTCGCTGAAAATTGCGACCAATGCGTCACATCAATGACGCGCCCGTCGTCATAATGCGCGTTGACGAGAACCTGAGAACGGTCGCCTCGTGACAAGAGGGCCGACTCCGGAAGCACGCTGATGCTCGCCAGCATTGGATCGTCCGGCGCGGGCCCGGCCGCCCCGCTGGCGATCCACTCAGAAACGACCTTGTAGTCGCGTGAATCGGGTTTCAATTTCAACCCGCCTTTGTGCGGAAGCGCGCCGGTTGGCTTGGCGAGAATCAGACTCTGGCCGGGATCGGCCAGCTCGATGCGACGGCCGCGCGCCTCGCGTGTGATCGTCAAAAAGTCCGCGTCGGGGTTGTAACCGCGCAGCGACAATTTGAAGCCTCCTTTTCCGGCCAGAGCACCGTGACAGGCACCGGAATTGCAACCGACCTTCGAGAAAACACCCTGCACATCGTTGCGGAAACTCCACTGGTGTTCCTTGCTGGCGCCGCCCACCCTAACCGTTGCGCTAGCTTCGCGCCCGTCACTCGCGCGAGCGACAAGTGTCGCGGTACCGTCACCACCTGCGATTGCGACGCCATCGACGATTTCAACGATGCTGGGATCGCTGGATTCAAGCTGGACTTCATTGGAGGAAAGTGCCGCGGAGATTCGACCGTCGCGGGTCGAGACCACGGACACTCGTTGTTGACCTTGGCTGCCGTGAAGGGTGAATTCACCCGGCAGTATGCGGAGATCGTTTGCGTTTGCGGTCGCGAGAGCGATGGCAGTCGCCAAAAATGAACATGCGATTCGTTGCATCTGGGTCCGGTACGTTTTCTGATGAGAAGTTAAGAGGTTTGCCGGGCTGTCATTCAGGAGAACAACTCTTTGACTTCGCGGACGCCGAAGTCAACGAGCGGGAAGGGGCGACCCCCGGGGCCTGGCATCTCGGCATGCAGGTCCAGTCCAAGGCTTTTGAAAATCGTGGCGACGACCTCGCCAGGATTCGTCGGCCGGTCGGCGGGCACGGCCCCAATCGGGTCGCTGGCACCAATCGCACGGCCACCTTGCACGCCGCCGCCGGCAAATGTGCAGGAAAAACACTGCGGCCAGTGATCACGACCGCCTGCGGGATTCACTTTGGGCGTGCGTCCGAATTCGGCCAATCCGCAAACCATCGTGTCGTCCAGCATGCCACGCTCGTCGAGGTCTCCGATCAACGCCGAGTAAGCCTGGTCGTACATGGGCGCGACGATGTTTTTCATTCCTTCGATCGTCGTGAACGGTTTGCTGCCGTGGATATCCCATGTGATCTCGTTGAAAACGGTCAGGAACGTATTGATTGTGACAAACCGCACGCCCGCTTCGATCAATCGTCGCGACAACAGACAGCATTGACCGAAACGATTCATCCCGTACCGCTCGCGGACCGCTTCGGGCTCTTTTGTCAGGTCAAACGCCTCCCGTGCCTGCTGGCTGCTCATCAATCGGTAAGCGGCCTCGAAGTTTTTGTCCAGCATCTTCGCCGATTCGGTCGCTTCGAGTTCTTCAAGTCGGCCTTCGATCGCGCCACGCATCCGCCGCCGTCGATCGATTCGCACGTCGCCGAGCGTTGGCGGCGGCAGCAGGTCCGGAACCTTGAAATTCTCCTTGCTTGGGTCCGCCATCAATGCAAACGGATCGTATGCTTTGCCAAGAAAACCGCCCGCCTGGCCGTTGGGCAAGTTACCGCCGCCCCGCCCCATGGTCTCGGGAAGAACCACATGGGCAGGCAAGTCACTGCGGCGGCCACGCATGTATTGCAATACGGCCCCAGCATGCGGGTAATTAACTCCGCCAGTAAATTGGCGGCCCGTTTGCAGCATTTGCCAACCCGCGTCGTGAACCGCCGCCGCGGTGTGATAACAGGATCGAACGATCGAAAACTTATCCGCGATCTCGGCATGCTTCGGCAGAATCTCGGAAAGCTGGAAATCACCGTTGGTCGAAATCGCTTTGAAGGGTCCCCGGACTTCGGCGGGCGCCTCGGGCTTCATGTCGAACGTATCAAGTTGGCTCGGTGCACCAAGATTGAAAATCATGATGCAGGAGCGTTTGTCCTTGGACGGATCGACATCACCGTGCGCTGCGGCGGCCAGGTACTGGGGTAAGCCGAGGCCGATCGCGCCGAGCGCGCCAACCTGCAGAAAATCGCGTCTGGTGGTGCCGTTGCACGTATGGGATTGTGCACGCGATGTTAGGTTCAGCATGGGTGGGCCTTGCCTCGATCGGGAACGGGTGGACGGGAACGAACGCGACGATGGCGGGCGGGTGCGTCGGAGCAAAACGAGAGCTCGTATCCACTTGGATATCCTACTCGATTTCACCCAGATTTGACTGGTCCCGCGAGCTATCTTTTCCCGCAATACGTTACGGAGAACGGAAAGTAATGGCGCCACGCATTCCGGAGGCGATCAACCCGCCGGTTATGAATTCGGCGAAGGTGGGGGGGAGCGGCCGATTTTACGTCGTCTGCAAGCGAATCATCTCGGCAAACAGCGTCAAGCTGTTGAGCACGACGTGGACGACCAAAGACGGCGTGATGCTGCCCGTTTGGCGATAGAGGAAACCAAGTCCGAGCGAGAGCACGAAGAGCGGGATCGGTGCGGCACCCTGGCCAATGTGCAGCGCCGCGAAAATGGAACTCGAAACCAGGATCGGCAGGTACGATTGAGGCCGCCAGAGGTTGTCGCTGTCGACGTTCCGATCGATCAATCCCTGCAATCCACCCTGCAGCAGGACCCGAATCATCAATTCCTCGATGAAAGGCGTGAAGAGCGCGGTGCCGATAAAAGTGACGATAAAGACGCCGGGTGTGAACAACTCCTTCAACGAGTCGAGTACCGGGTGTTCGTAAGGGACAATGTAGGTCGCCGCGGCGCTGATCAACAAAACTGGGGGCAATAGTATCAACGATGCTTTGAATCCAAGGGTGACATCGGATTGGTGAACGGAAAGTCCGAGTTCCTTCAATGCGTTGGCGTTAAAAAACCGAAGCCACGTGATCACGAAGATGGCTGCGACCATTCCCGCAAACGTGTTGATCCACATTGCAACCAACAAGCTCGTCGCCGTCGTCGGCGCACCCGTTTCTGGCGAGCGCGTGATCCATCCTTGCTGGACAGCGAGGAGCATCAAGAGCTGGCCCACGAGGAACATCGTGCCGAACATCACGAAAACATCAAAGGGAGACCAGAAGGGACGGGCTCGACGCCTTGCTGGCACCATCCATTCAATCGCTTCGATGGGGTGCGCGCCCCAATGGAATCGAATTGCGATGACCCACATTGCGGCGCTGGCGCATAACGCGACCAGCAAAGCGGCGTTGAACGCGAGATGGATGATCTCGAACATTAATCGTAGCCTGCCGCCATCACGCGGCTGTTACTGATCTTTTTCCGACTCCGCCGGCTGGTCGCTCATGACACGGGCTGCCGCAAGGGTGTAGTCGAAACCAGAATAGAGCGTCAGCAAGATCGCGGCCCACAACAGAATCTGGCCCATCAGTTTCAGCCATCCGACATCCGGGAAAATCAATGCGAACAGGATCGCGATCACGGCGGCGCATTGCAGCACCATTTTCCACTTGCCCAGTTGGCTTGCCGAGAAATCGCCGCCTGACCCCTCGATCATTCCTCGCAGGCTGGTCACTAACAATTCGCGGCCAACGACGATCGTCGCCATCCACGAAAGGACACCTGATTCCCCGACCTCGACCAACGCGATGAAGGTTCCGCAAATGATGATCTTGTCAACGAACGGATCGAAGATTCGCCCCAGCTTGGTGACCTGCCCATACTTTCGCGCCCAGTAGCCGTCGATCCAATCAGTTGATGCGGCAATTGAAAAGACGATCAGCGCAGTGATGAAATGACCCATCGGTACCAGCACCATCACCGCGATCGCCAGAATGAATCGGACGCTCGTCAGCGCGTTGGGAACGTTGTAAATGGATGCCTTGGAAGTGTTCATCGAGGTGTATCATCGTGATCGGCGGAGGAGCGGCCGACCGCCCCAGGGAGCAATCGAATCCATGTTGTCGTCGATGAGGTGATTCACGCCAAGGTGTCTTTGCACCGCCGGATATCCCTCGTCACCCACCGAAAGCATAACTTGAATACCCTACTCACGATCGAGAGGCAATTGGATCGTCGCGATCAGGTGATGATAGAGACTCGATTTATCTTGCAAAAAAACCGACATCAACCGGTTTCCCGCCAGCAGGCGTGGCGTCGAATTGGTGTAGAGATCGGCACCGAAGAAAAGCGACCCGCGCCGCTCGCCGCTGTCACGATCCACAATGATCCGACCGAACTCGCTGAGCCAACCCTGGCCATTTTCGAGAAACTGCAGTTGCCGTCGGTGTTGCCGACGCGCAGGCCGGGAAGAGCTCCATGCAGTGTTGACCGGAAAGTTCGCAGTGATCGCCCCCGAGATCCAGTGCCAGTTCATCAGTCGCATCTTGCCCGGTTGGCCGAGAACCGCAGCGAATTCGGCTCCGTCCGGGGAGAATCCCAATTCCGCGACCGCGAGATACTCACCGTCGAGCCCCGACAACAACGGCAAAGGGGAGCGGCCAACAAGCGTTTTGGTATCGGTCTCCCAGACCAACAGCTCCTTTTGATCCGAAAATGCGACGACGTAGCGCTGGCCCGGACTGACGTCGTAGACATGACCGACCGCCAATCGGCCGCCTCCGGGCGGTTCACGTATGACTTCGCCGGTCGCAGGCCAATGAAAGAGTCCGTGGTACGAGTCGTTGGAAAATCCGTAGTTGTTGCGCTGTAGCACCTCAAATCTGGCGGATCCATGGCCCCCGGTCGCCATCATCATTCTCAAATCGATCCACAGGGGTGATCCGAGGTGCGTGGATTGATTTGGGTGTTCGGTCAGCTTTGCAATCGGCTCGAAGCCGTAGGGAAACGCCACATCACCGCGCGACTCCGATCGCGATGCATCGATGATCATCACGGGACACCGCACCTCGCCGGGGTAATGTTCGATGACCAGCGGATACGGATCGTCCTTGACGTTCCAGAGTTCGGGTGGTTGGGCGTCGTCGATTACGCTTGCGGTCGCCACACGATCAGGGTGCTTCCAGCGAACCGGTTGCAGGTGCCGTGGAAGTTTGCGCGAATCACCGAATGCTTCACGATGAATCCGCCTCGCGTAATCGAACATCGACGGACCAAGACTCGTGAAATGGTCACCGAGTACCAGCTCACGGTGCAGATGGGTGCTGTAGCCTTGTTTGAATGTTGACGCGAGCGGATCGGCGACGCCAATGTACGCATGATGATCTCGGCGCATCGAATTGACGTTCGCCGCTAACGTCCGCAACTCGCACTCGGTCGTATCGCTCACATCGAACGGGGATGTGTCGGCCCACTCGGTGAACACCGACGATGGATAGTATCCACCACAACTTCCGCCGTGACGAACTGGGACCTCCGGATCGGCAAGGGAAAGCAATGCGGACAACCCGCCGCCGATGCTATGGCCAAAGGTGTAGATGTTGTCGGCATCGACCTCCGGCTGTTTTGCCAACCAATTCACCGAAGCGACAGCGTCGTCGAATTCACCCCAAAACAGTTCGAAGTTGCCGGGGTTGCCGTTTTCGCCTCGCAGCATCGGCGTCATCACCGCGAAACCCGCGTCGAGAAAAACTCGGGCTTCGTCAAAGTCGCTGCGGCCAAACGCATGCCCGCTGTGGAAATAGACGACTGCTGGGAAAGACTCGCCATGATTTTCCGGCGCGGCGTACCACGCCTTCAAATCCAGCTCGCCGGATCTATAGGTGACTTCTGCAACGCCCTCGGGTGGCGGCTCATGTTCATAGGGCTGGGGCGCAGCGCCGATGTGAGTCAGTCTTGTCGGTTTCTCGGCGCGCAGTTCTGTGAATGACGGCGGAGTCGGTGTAGCCACCTCGCTCGGAGACTCACTCACCCGCGGAGAGTCGCTGCGACGACGCTCGCAGCCAATGAGTCCTGAGCAGACGAGTAATACCGTGGCGAACCGATGTGCCAGCGCCGATCGGGAACGCATGGAGATCAATCCAGCGGCGCGGCGATCAGGTCGTATCCGTCGGCAGCGACGATTTCGCACTTGATCATTGACCCGGGAGCGACAGCGGCGGAATCCTCGAATCCCGACACGTAGATGATGCCATCGATATCTGGCGCTTCGCCCCGGCTGCGGCCGATCCACACGCCTTCCTGTTGAGGCAGAGGCGAATCGATGATGACATTCTCGGCCGTCCCGACTCGGCTGGCCGACCAATCGAACGCGATCTGCTGTTGAATCGCCATCAGTTCGTCGTGACGACGTTGCGCCACTCTTGCTGAAACGCGATTGGGAAGCTTCGCCGCGGGCGTGTCTTCTTCGACCGAATAGGTAAACACACCGAGATGCTCGAAGCGTTGTTGGCGTGCGAAGTCGGCAAGTTCAGCGAAGTCCTCGTCCGTCTCTCCTGGAAACCCGGTGATCATCGTTGTCCGCATGACCAGGTTGTCAATTTGCGAACGGAGCCGGCCGAGAATCTCCTCCTGGACCGCTCGCGTCGTCTTGCGGGCCATCCGTTTCAGCATGGTGTCGCTGGCGTGCTGCAGCGGCATATCGATGTAAGGCAAGATCCGTGTCGCCCCGGCGAGCGTCTCGATCAGAGCATCGTCGATGTACATGGGGTAAAAGTACATCAACCGTATCCAGTCGATCGACTCGATGCGATCGAGTTCGCGCAGCAGCTCCGTCAAACGGGGCTCGCCATAAAGGTCTTTTCCGTAGTAGGTCGTATCCTGGGCGACGATGACGACTTCGCGGACGCCGCTGTCGCCAAGCCGTTTTGCCTCATCGACCACCTGTTCGATCGGCTTGCTGTAGTGCTTGCCGCGCATCTTTGGGATCGCGCAAAAGGTGCAAAGCCGATCGCAGCCCTCGCTGATCTTCAGATAGGCGAAGTGCCGTGGCGTGACCGGGCGTCGTACGGCGTCGGACAGCGGACGAATCGCCGCGGGCCGAAAGATTTTCTGTTGCTCGTCCACACCCGACTGCAAACGGTCGATCACCGAAACAATTTCGTTGCGACCGAAGACGCCGACCATCGCGTCGATCTCGGGACGGGCTTCGAGCAGCTTTCCCTGTTGCCGCTCAGCGAGACAACCGGTGACCACGACGTTGCGGATCTTTCCTTCGCGTTTGAGCGCCAACATTTCGTCGATCGCCCCAAGCGATTCCTCGCGGGCGGAATCGATGAAACCGCAGGTGTTGACGACGACGAAATCGGCCGAATCGACGGTATCGACCATCCGATAGCCGTCTTCGTCCAACCGGCCGAGCATTTGTTCGGTGTCGACCAGATTCTTGGGGCACCCGAGGCTGATCACCGCGTACCGTCCCCGGCTCGCCGAATCGTCCCCCTGGGGACGCGATGGCGAGGCGGTTGAATCAGTCTCGGAGACGATCGGCAATTGCATGCGGGGGAAAGGCCGGAAAGCGGAGTTTTCGGTCGAACCGGTGAATTAGACCGGACGAACGAAAATCACGCAAACGACCTCATTCCGCATCGGCGTCAGGTTCCGGCGAATCGGCCTCGGGTTCCGGCGAATTGACTTCGGGTTCCGGCGAATCGGCGGTCGGTGATTCCCCGCCGTCGCCCGAATCATCGGCCGGTGACTCTTCGCTCTCGCTCTCGCTCTCGCTCGACTCGCTCTCGTCGCGAGCCTTTTCGTCGAGATATTCCTGCAGGGTGTCGTCGATCTCCTGGTAGCCGTCGTTTTGCTCAACAGCGAGTCGCTGCCACTTGATCGCTTCGTCGAGGTTGCCTATCTCGTAGTGGGCCCGAGCGACCGTATCGAGAATCGCGGCGTCCTTGTTCTTGCTCAACTCCGCCGCGCGCTCGGACGCACGCAGAGCGAGCGGAAGGCGGTCCTCTTCACCGCTCGTCGCCATGCTCCATGCAATTCCATTGAGCGTACCCGCGTCATCCCAAGCCAATTCAATAACCTTCTCACGCAGCGGCGCGGCTTCGTCTTCGCGGCCGGCGTTTTGAAGAATCGACAAACGGGTCATCAACAGACCGGCCGAAGGACCCGTTTCCGTTTCAATCTCATCCAAAGCACTTAAAGCTTGATCCCAATTCTCGGACATGGCCCATTCGCGAAGCTTCATTTGTAATTCACTCAGCCGTTGTTGCTGGCGGAATTCGGCAATCGCCTCATCGCGGTTCCAAGACCCGTCGACGACTTGTTGAAGCGGCTCGTCGATCCGTCCGGGGTGCCCGATCCATTCGACGATCCCTTCGGGGCCGACAATGAACGCAGTCGGGATTCCGTTTTGGCCTGCCGCTTTCATGTAAGCGGTTCCGGTTTGCTCGTTTTCATCAATCGCGATGCGGTACTGGATGACGTCTTTCCACAGCTTGCCGTCAGACGATTCTTCTTCGAGAAAGCCGGTGACCGTATCAAGGTCTTCGCTTGTCACGCCGATGAACGCGACGTCGTCACCATGGTGTTGTTGCAGTTCGCTGATGTGCGGCATTCCCACCCGACATGGACCGCACCACGTTGCCCAGAATTCCACGACGTGCACGCCGCCGCCGAGCGACTGGTCCACGGGATCGCCGAGCACCCACTGTGAAATTGAGATGGGCGGCGCGGGATCTCCGACGGTCAGAGTTGAAACCGGCGTCGCTTCGATATCGAGGTCGTCGACCCTTTCGATGGACGTCGCGGCGCTGTTTTCCAGTTCTGAACGACAGCCCAACAAGGCCATGCAGGCCACCAGGAGGATAGGCAACGTGATTGACAATGAACGCATGGAACGAACCCCCGATGACATAGAAGAATCCTGCGCAGGCAGACTGCACGCATGCATCAGGCTAACGGTCAAATCGTGATCACGCAAATCCTCACAAATAATCACGAAAAAACCCGGCGCAAGGATCTTTGCGCCGGGTCGAAACGTTCAGCGGATCAATCGATCCATTAACCTTCGTAATCGTTCTCGCTGCTGGACTCGCTTGCGTTGCGAGCCTCAGCGATTCGCGTTGTTTCGCGAACCACCGCCATCGCCGTGCGCAATTCGATCTGCGAGAACCACGGGATGTTTCCGGTGTACTTGCTTTCAACGCGATTCTTTGCCGCCAGCTCTTGCCATGACATGTCGTCCATGATGTGCCACGCTGCGGCTTGCGCCGTGTTCTGGGTGAGTTGTCCGTAACCGAGCGCTTCGCACAACACACGGACGCGCGGGTTGTCGGTGAACTGTTCCAGCGGAACCATCTTGTAAGCCATCTTGGGATTTGGGTCGGGCTTGCCATGTTCGAGGCAGACCGTGGCAACGGTCAACTTTTTCATCCGGGTCGGGGGAACTCGCATGAAGCCGCCGCCGCCGCCCATCATGCCACCGCCGCCGCCCATGCCGCCGCCGCCGCCCAT
>JAHELS010000441.1 GCA_024644085.1 Rhodopirellula sp. | reverse complement strand
CCTGATCCTGCAAATCCGCGAGCTGATCTCGACGGCTGAGCCCAAGGCCGAAGTCGACCTGCAGCAAGGTTAGAAAGTCACCGATCAACGGCTACAAAGACCACAGCAATTTCATCTTCATACGCCGTCTCGAATCCCGGATCTGCACGAAGGAGCGACGAGAGGGGAGCCGAGCGCGGTCCGACAATCAATCGTGCTTTTTGCAGGTCGCGATTCGACTTCCAGTCTTCGTCGCCCATCCACGTTTTAGTCGTTTGATCGACGGCAGCCAGTCCGTGCACGTGCGCTCGACCGTCCAAATTGACAGAGTGATTTGGCAGACGCCAGAGCAGGAATCCGCCCCACCCATAGCTGTTGAACATCGGTCCCTCGAGTTGTTCTCGGTCGATGAACGCTGCGGCTTTTTCCGGGAAACTAGCGGCCATCTCACGCATCAAATAGGGCTCGAAACGCGAGGCTGCGAACAGAAAGCTCGCGGCAACCATGATCACGCCGCCGGCCGATTGCCAATCATAATTTCTCGCGTCCGATCTGATCGCCGGGAAAAGCAGCGACCAATCGAAATTCGCAATGATCGCCACGCTGACGACCGTCAGCATCCAAGCGTCGCGCGCGGACTGAAATCCCACGTAGGTTGCAGTGCCGAACATCATCACGAGGAATGTCGGAAGCTTGCGCTGCCATCCGAGCAACAGAACTGCGAACATTCCGAGTCCCAGCATGGTCCAATCTGACACGAACCGAAAGTTTGGCGATCGAAACTCCGACACGACGTCGAGGTACTGGCTTTCTTTTCCATAATTGAGCAGCACTCCATAAAGCCCCCATCCATACGCATTGACGAACGTGGCCGCGAAGCATGCGGCGACAAGGCACATCCGGCGCGCCACAATGGGAGTGATTTCGGTCCAACCCCTACTCGATCTGCCTGGCAAAACACGATCGACCAAGGGCTCAATGGCGAATAGTCCGACCGCCCAAAGACCGTAAACAAAGTGGATGTGCGCGTTCGCCCAGATCACAAAAACAAGCGGCAACCACCAGGCGCCACGAAGACTCTCCCTCTCCCGAAACATCAGCAGACGGTCGAGGACCAGGATAAAAAAGGCGATCGTGAGCAACCAGGACCGCGTGTATGAGAGCGTCGGATACATCGTGAACAGGGCTACGCAGCAGATTGCGATTGCCAGTTCGAATCGGGGGACTGTCCGACGCACGAGTCGAAAAAGAAGCAGTCCGATCAACCACCCGAGGACAAGCTTCAATAAGACCAGCCCGGCCAATCCAAGGGCGTCGTGTGCGCCGTACACCAGGAGCGAGAAGATCCAGTAATATGCCACCCAACTCTTTTCATGGCCATCGATCGAAAACGGATCGGTCGCGGGCACCCCGCGGTGTTCAAACATCCACTGGCCACTCGAGATGTGGGCCCAGACATCGTTGTCGCGAATCGGGGCAAGACCCGGGGCCGACGAAAACGCCAGCAGAAGCATGCACAGGATAGGGCGTCGGAGTTCTCGAAGGGTCTCCAATCGCGCGGAGAAGAATTGGCGTAGATCCATCACTCAAGCCTGGCCATCGATTCGTTGTCTGCAATTCAATCGACGCGCATCGAAACAGGGACGACCTTCTACTCAGAGCGCGAACGCACGCACGTAACTTACTCAGTGCGTCGAATTGAGGTTACAGCAAACAAACCGCGCGCGGCGATTCACCTCTTACAGGTCGGCGGGAGAGACCGATTAAAGCGATTGAATTGGCTGTAGCATCAACACGCGTCGCTGCTGTCTGGGCTTGGACGGGAGAAACTTCAATCGCGGATTCGCGAGGGTATACTGAGCCGAATGCCCGGTTCCAGCATCGAAGGCTTCTTGGCGGTGCGAAGAAGTTTGCGTCGATCTTCATCCAAGTTTTCTGGAGCCAAAATGCAGAGGACGAGTGATGGCGTGATTAGGCCCGAGTCCACGATTTGGCTCGGATCGCTCAGCCGATCGCAGAAAGCCGCTACCGGCGCGATCGCCGACGATGAATGGTTGAGTGCCGATCCGCTTCCGATTCTGCCCGATTCACAGAATGTCAGCGAAGCATTGCTTGGCCTGGATGATTATCCTGAGCATTCGTGGTAAAGAGGAAAGTAACACGTACAACATTTTACGAGCATCCTGGACGCGTGGCTGGCCCATTGACATGAAACTGAATCCCATACGAACTGCATCGTGCGTATTGATCTTGCTTGCCGGCGCTATCGTCATCTTTGCAGAGGGCGATTCCGACACGGGGAGAGTCGTAGCGCATGACGAAGATTCCGAAGGCGGATCGCTCGAGCTGCTCTCGCCGATCTATGTGCTGGACCGCGTTTACATGTCAATGCAGGGACCGCGCAGTATCCAGCCCATGATTCGGCTTTCCTCGAAGGCCGGATTGGACGAGACAATTTGGTTGACAGGAGTGGAGACGAGCGTCGTCGATGCCGCCAGCCAGGAGCCGACGTCGCAGGAATTCTTTTGTCACTCAAACTTGACACTGAACCCCGAGACAACCACGCCGGATGAACATAATGCGTCGTTCGAGAATCCGGTGCACGCCCAGGGATGGACGATGCTGACATTGGTGCCGGGGCGAATGAGTATTGAACTGCCGGGCGGATTCGGTGTGCCGGTCAAGAACTCAACCTACCTCGACTACTACACGATGGCGCTGAATCAAAACGCCGCTTTGGATGACCGTCACGTACGCTTGCGTACGCGGATGACCTATCGCCGGGACAATCCTGAATCCCCGGCGGTGCGACCAGTGTTTTTCCGATCGCTGGTGGTCTACCAGCAGCACATGCCGACGTCGGACATCAAAGCGACGGCGGTTGCCGCCTCAACCGGCGCTACCGGAATGTTCGGTGGCGGCGCATCGAAGGGGCACGCGGCTGCCAAGCCGACGCATGCCGGTGAGCATTGCGTCCAAGCATGCCCGATCGACCAACGGGGAGGGACGGCCAGCAGCTTCTCAAACGTGTTGGACAATCATCCGGGAGCGAGGTGTTGCGTGATCAATGCTTCGGACGCGGGGGTCGTACCGCAGTTCGGTGA
>JAHELS010000032.1 GCA_024644085.1 Rhodopirellula sp. | reverse complement strand
CGGAGGATACCGCGTGAAAGATACCGCCGCCGCAGCTTCGTCCGCACTGCTGACGTAGGGCACCATCACGCCAACAGCCCCCAGATCGAGCGCCCGTTTGATGCTGTCGGCGTTATTCGAAACGACGCGTACAATCGGCGAACATGAGCTCCCCTCGACCGCGATCAACATCGCCGCGAGCGTCTCTTCCGTTCCGGCGCCGTGCTCCAAATCAATCAGCACCCAGTCAAACCCCGTCCGGGCGGCCATCCGAGCACTCAGAGGACTGCCTAGATTCAGAAAGGTTCCGCGCATCGTTTCGCCCAGTCGTTGCTTGTCGATCCAGGCAAAACTCACGAGCGACTCCTCCGCAATAACGAAGACACGGTCACATCACTTTCCATGCAAAATTCGGTTTCCCCACATCAACGAATCGGAGAGTAATCCGTCGGCCGCATGTAAATCGACTCAGGCGGCTCGGCGAGCCGGCCGACGCCCGATTCCCGCGCAACTTCTTTCCACTTGGGATCCTGGCCAAATGCCTTCCAAGATTCCTTGGCCGCATCGCGGCTGTTGTGCTTGATGATGTAGATCAACGTGTCATTCGACGCCGGCTCGTCGACCGGATGCCAATAGGCGACCGACTTGATGCCGTGGCGGCGGAACAGGTCAATTGTGTGGTCGCGAAAACGTGCGTCGAGCTTACCGAGTTTGCCCTCGGCCGCCTTGTAGATCCGCAACTCAAACAGATCGTCATCATCGGCGACGCCGTTTTCCTTCTCGACGTCCCACGTCGGTGAATAGTCGGTCGCCTCCATGTAGACCGATTCAAGACCGGCGAGAGCTCCGACGCCTGATTCCCTGGCTACTTTCTGCCAATCGGGATCGGCGATAAAAGCTTTCCAGGATGCTGCGGCGGCATCACGGTTTTTGTGCTTGATGACATAGATCAATGTGTTGCTCGAGCGTTGCTCGTCCGTGGGCACCCAGTAACCGACCGACTCGATCCCATGTTTCTCGAACAGTTCGACGGTGTGATCGCGGAACCGCGCGTTGAGTGCGTCGAGTTTGCCTTCGGCGGCCGTGTAAGTCCGAAGTTCATAGACATCTGCACTCGAGACAGGGGCGTCGAAGACGACGCCTGCCGAGGCGCACAGCATGACCAAGGCGAGGAAAGAAGGACGGGTAGGCATCGGGAACTCCGGAGAAGTTGTCGCGTGCCGGCGTTGTGAATTCGACGTTCACTTTGACTCGCGAGGGGCAAATCGAATCACGATCCAAGAGCATAGCACCACGACGACCCCTGTGCCTCGGCTGGCGAGAGGATTCCACTGCGCCGGCCGTGGTTTTTGGACCGCCCAAACGGCGGACGGAACCTTACGCCTCAGCGGTCATGTATGCTGGACCGCAACGTCGAGGACTCTCTTTGCCAGGGCCATCACCATGTCGATTCGCAACACCGTGTCAGCCACGATCGTGCTGATGATCGCGGCGACCCCGGCGGGTGGTCAGCCGCCCGGTACATCGGACCGAGTTCCCTTTCAACCGTTGCGAGTCATCGATGCCGATGACGGGACGCTTCAATGGGTGCAGTTTTCGCCCGATGGAAAGTCGGTCGCCGCCTGCGGGGATCGCTTTGTTCAAACGTACGACATCGAATCGGGCGACCTCGTGCGAAGATTTGCCGGCCACGAGGCCGACATCTTTCGATTCTCGTTTTCGCCCGACGGCAAACATGTCGCGTCCGGCTCGCGCGACGCGACGGTGCGAGTTTGGGAGGCCGACACGGGCCAAAGGGTCGCGGTCCTCACAAGCCACACCGATCGAGTCATCGGCGTCAAATTCTCAGCCGACAGTCGATGGCTTGCATCGACGTCGGCGGATGGGACCATTTTCGTATGGGACTGCGAATCATGGGAGGCCGTTGCCAATGCGCGTGCTGACCCGAACACGAACGCGATGTTTCTCGATTTTTCGCCCGACGGAAAAATGCTGGCAACCAGCGAGTACCGCGGCGGAGTACGGGCGTACAACTTTGACGATACGTCGCTAAGTCTCCGTCACGCGATGTCACACGACGGGGGCGAAATGACATCCCACGTGGTGTTCGCACCGAGCGGCGACGCGTTTCTGACCAGCGGTTGGGACCGTACCATTCGAATGTGGGATGCCCGCTCCGGGAAACAGATCTGGAAACGGCCGACGCCTCCGTATGCGCGCTGCTTCGAAGCGTCCGTTTTCTCGCCCGATGGCTCGATCGTATACAGCGTCACGCGCGACGAAACGATCCAGTCGCGCCAAGCTGCCACGGGTGAGATCATTCAAGGCCGGCGTTGGAACGACACCGTTCGCGGCTTCGCGATCAACCCCGACGGTTCGCTTTTGGCGACCAGCGGCAACGGCGGGGCAATCAAAATCTGGTCGACGGCGTATTTCGAATGATCTGCAATCACCGCTTCGTCACGGGAATCCTTGCCGCGATCTCCCTCGTATTCTATCCCGCCGCGTGGGGCGTGATCGCCGCGGAACCTGCCTTCCTTGTCGTCCGCGGTGGGACGATTCTCACCGTCGATGGAGATTTCCGGATCGTCGAGGCGATGGCGATTGACGAGGGACGTGTCACCGAGGTCGGTTCCAACGATCAGATCAATACCCGGATTGGCCCCGCGACGCGCGTCGTCGAACTCGACGGTCGCACAGTATTGCCGGGGTTGATCGATTCACACGTGCACCCCTCGGGCGCAAGCCGTTACGAAGCCGATCACGAGATCCCATCGATGGAATCGATCGATGATGTGCTGGCGTACGTTCGCAGCCGCGCCGCGGTTGTTCCCAAAGGCGAGTGGATCACGCTCTCGCAGGTGTTCATCACGCGGCTGCGTGAACAACGGTATCCGACCCGTGCGGAACTCGATGCGGCGGCCCCCGATCACCCCGTCGCTTTTCGAACCGGCCCCGACGGCAGCGCCAACTCACTCGCCTTGAAGGAAAACGGGATCGACAAGGAATTTGCGTTGAAGCATCCCGACCAGGTGTTGGTCGATGCCACGGGCGAACCCAGCGGGTTGTTGCGCCGTGCCGCCTCGATTCTTCATACAAAACCAGATTCCGACCGCAAGTCGCTTTCCCAAGCCGACCGCGATGACCGCCTCGTTGACCTCCTGGACGATTACGTTCGCTGGGGCATCACCGGGATCATCGATCGCAATTGCAACGATGAATCGAGATCGCAGTACGCAAGACTTCTCGCCGCCAATCGGTTACCGCTGCGCGTGCGAATGTCACGAAGCCTCACTCCAGGTGCAGAGATTGCGGAGATCGAAGAACGACTCGACACCATCGCGGCGGACCCCTACTTTCGCGAGCCCGATCCGCGGCTCGGCGTCGTTGGCGTGAAGGTTTTTGAGGACGGCGGCATGCTGACCGGCAGCGCCTTTTTCCGACAGCCGTGGGGAATCAGCACGATCTACGGGATCGAGGATCCCAGATACCGGGGCATGCAATACATCGACCCGGCGCGGCTGGAAACGCTGGTGAGAGCCTGTGCGCGGCGCAACCTCGCGTTCACCGCGCACTGCCAGGGGGACGCCGCGGTCGAGGCGCTGGTGCAGGCGTACCAGCGCGTCAACGAGGAAATACCCATCGCGCCAACCCATTCGTCCATCACGCACTCGAGCTTCATGAGCGAGGCGGCGATCAACGGCGCGGCGGATCTCGGTATCGGCATCGATCTCCAGCCGGCCTGGCTGTATCTCGATGCACGAACACTGGTCGCCCAGTTTGGCGAGCAGCGACTCACGCACTTCATTCCGCTACGAAGTCTGTTCGATGCCGGCGTGATCGCCGGGGGCGGAAGCGATCACATGCAGAAGATCGGGTCGCTCCGCAGCGTGAACCCCTACAACCCGTTTCTCGGCATGTGGATCGCCGTCACGCGGCAGGCCCGTTGGCACGATCATCCGATCCACGCGGAACAATCGCTCTCGCGCGAGCAGATGATTCGCTTTTACACGATCAACAACGCCTGGTTGATGCGGGCCGAAGAAGAAGTCGGGTCGCTCGAAGTCGGCAAACGGGCCGATTTCGTCGTCATCGACCGGGACCTGCTGCGATGCACCGACGAGGAGATTCGCGAAACGAAGGTGATCGCAACATGGATCGACGGAGCGAAAGTGTTTGAGGCCCGATGAATCGCCGGCGGTGCGACGCCGACATGCACACCAGAGCGAAACGAGCGATCGTCAAAAGGAATCGTTCCACGAATCGAAGATGGAGGTCAGCTCATGGAGTTTCTTCGGACGCTCCTTCGCCAGGTCGCTTGATTCTGCGACGTCTTCCGCCAGGTTAAAGAGTTTCCATTTCTCGCCCGGATTCTCGCGAACGATCTTCCAGTCGCCTTTCCTGACCGCGCTGTGGCTGCGGAAGCTGAAATAGAACGATTCGTGCGGCGACTTCGCGCCGTCACACAACACGGCGGTGATGTCTTTTCCGTCAAAGACAACATTCCCGGGCAACTCGGCGCCGGCAATCGCCGCAGTCGTCACCGACAAATCGGGCGACCACAGCGGTTGGTCGATGACGATACCTGGTTTTATTCTCGTGGGCCAACGCGCGATTGCGGGAATGCGAATTCCGCCTTCCCAGCAAGTGATCCCGCCACTGCGGAGCGGATGGTTCGAGCCGACATCCAAGCCCCTGCGACCGAGCATGAATGCGCCGTTGTCCGACATGAAAAATACGAATGTGTTGTCCGACGCACCTGCGTCATCAAGTGCTTTGAGCACCCGGCCAATGGCACGATCGAGCGCAAACACCACCGCGCAAAACCTCCGATAGGGATCTTCTTCCTCCGGCGACCAACCGTAAGGTTCAAATGCCCAATCGGGTGCCTGCCACCTGGTTGGTTGGCCCGGTTGCTTGTTTCCCTTCATCGGAAAGTGAGGCGCATTGAAGGGCAGGTAGGCAAACCAGGGTTGTTTCGCCTCGGTCTCACGCGTGATGAATTCGATACAAGCATCAGCGAAAATGTCGGTGGAATACTCTCCTTGCCGATGCAACTCCCTCACACCATCGTACAAGTCGTGCATCTGTCGGTAGTTGTGACGGTAGTAGTCAATGTTCCCGGAAACATGGCCGATGAACTCGTCAAACCCTCTTTCAGTGGGCCGGGATCCTTTGGCGAAACCGATGTTCCATTTGCCAAAGCAACCGGTCGCGTAAGGAGTCTTCACACTTTTCAAAATGGCAGGAATCAAGATCTCGTTCTGGTTCAAACCAACGCCGTAATTCCCATCCACACCGGGTAGTTGATTGACCAGGCGGTGCCGCTGCGCGATGCGGCCGGTCAACAGGCATGCGCGCGATACCGTGCAGGTGGAAGAGGCCGTGTAGAAACTGGTCAGCCGCGCACCCTGGGCAGCCAGTTGATCCAGGTTGGGCGTGCGCACATTCGAGTCGGCGTTGTAGCACTGCAGATCGCCGTAACCCAGGTTATCCGCCGTAATGATCAGTACGTTCGGTGACGCGGCATCGGGCTTTCCCACCAACGTCAGGAAAAGAAACGGGAGAAGGATCGCGCGCTGTAACACCCTGTCCATCACTATCCAGCCTCTCGATGCTTCACTCGAAACGGGTCAGACCAGCACCCCCGGCAGGGATCGAACCTGCGACACCCGCTTTAGGAAAGCGGTGCTCTATCCACTGAGCTACGAGGGCGAAAGGAAGAAGAGTAAAGAGTGAAGAGTGAAAGACACGATCGGAAAGAGAGCCTCGTGGTCTCAATTCGAGCTCAGTGCGGCGCGGATGCTGCGGGCGACTTGTTCGGCCAGCTTCTCGCTTCCCGCGGCGCTGTAGTGGACGTTGGCCTTTTTCTGTTCAGCGTGCTCCTTGGCAAACGCGTAGAGCGGATCGATTTTGATTCCGCCGACCTCGGCCATCACTTCCGCGGCTGCGACGTTGTAACGCTTCGAATCGCCGACAACGCGTCCCTTCGATCCTTCGGGAACCGGCGTCGTTTCGCACCAGATGACTTTGGCACCCGTTTTCTTCAGACGCTCGGCGATCTGCTTGAGGTTCGCTCGGTAATCGGCGATCGGCACCTGTTGTCGGCTCGTTTCGGAGTCGGGATCAGCGAGATTTTCGTTGTAGGGTCCCATGAACTTCAGGTCGTGAAGCCCAAAGTTGAAATGGATCACATCCCACTTTCGGTCCCCGAGCCACTGGTCGAGTGATTCCAAACCCCGCGTCGTTGGTCCACAATTGGTGGGCGGACGCCAAACGTTGGCTTCTCCCGAGAGTTGTTTGCGGACGTCCAACATGTAACCAATCGAGATCGAATCGCCGATCAACAGCACGTGTGGGAGTCCGGCTTGGACCTCGGGCGGCTGGAAGGCGGGTGGCACCCTTCGCACCGGCTTTGCCTTCTCCGCTGCCTTCTTCTTTGTGGGTGCATCCTGTGCCGACAACGGGGCGAGCACCGCGATCACGGCGGCGACACAAACCAATTTTCCTAACGCGTTCATTATTCACCTGCCCGGTTTCGATGTCCGACAAAGCTCTGCAATCCATCTATCGTATTATCGATGCCTCGGCGAATCGAGCGGGGGAGGGTTTGCGCACCATGGAAGAATTTGCGAGGTTCGTATTGAATGACCCGCAATCGACTCAGGAGTGGAAATCGCTTCGGCACGCTCTGGCGGCGGCACTGAGCCGTTTGCCGCGCGACGAATTGCTTTCGGCACGCGATACAGGTGGTGACGTGGGAACCGAAATCGCGGGTCCTAAAGAGTACCACCGGGCCAACGTGACCGACGTCGTGGCGGCCGCAGCGTCACGCACTCAACAATCGCTGCGCGTCCTCGAGGAGTATGGAAAGACGATTGATCCTTCGATGGCAAAATCCATCGAGCAGATTCGATATCGATGCTACGACCTCAGTTCGGCACTCGAGAAAAACCTGTGCCGCCAACGGCGACGCCAACGGATCGTCCAGGCGAAATTGTACGTGTTGGTCGATGCCGGAGAGAGCGAAGCGAAGTTTGTCGACGAAGTGACACGGATGTTCGCCGGTGACGTCGATGTCATTCAACTGCGTGATCGCAGCACGGACGATCGCACGCTGCTGGGTCGAGCGCGTTTGGCAGCGGGTATCGCGCGGGCGCACGACAAACTTTTCATCATGAATGATCGTCCCGACATTGCCGCTACCGCTGGTGCCGACGGCGTGCATGTTGGCCAGGAAGAATTGCCGGTCGCGGAAACTCGCCGCATCGTCGGGCCGGATCGATTGATCGGCGTCTCGACCCATTCGATCGAACAGGCGCGGGCGGCGATCCGCGATGGTGCCGATTACATTGGTTGCGGACCCGTCTTTCCGGGGCGCACCAAAGAATTCGAGTCGTATGCTGGGACAGCTTTTTTAGAAGAGGTCGCCGGCGAAATCGAGCTGCCGGCGTTCGCGATCGGTGGAATTGACGCCTCGAATCTTGGCCGCGTCATTGAGGCGGGTATCGATCGGATCGCGGTCACCGGCGCGGTGCGCGACGCCGACGATGGGCCAAGAGCCGCAGCCGAGCTACGAGCACGCTTGACCCGCCAGGCACTGTCCCGTAAATGATGAAAGGCGAATTGGTGAGCCGACGACGCTTGCCGCGGCCGCAAATCTGAACTGTTGTCAACGGAAGGCCCGACGCTAGCGCGTTCGGCTCACATTTGCGGGACAGTGCCTAGGCCGCGTCTCGTCCGTTAGGTCGCGATGATCTCAAGTCGCTGAGGCCACTTGTTCGGCCAGCAATCTCTTGACCAGTAGTTTCATTTCATCGACCGAACCGGGCGCGTAGCCTTCCCAGACTCCGGCGATGTTTCCGTCGGCGTCGACAACAATCGATGTCGGGTAGAACATTTCGTTGCGGCCAAGTCGCTGCGCGGTGCTCAGTCGAGTCGTGCCTTGGGGGTCGGCATACACTGCACCAGCAATCCCCTCGGATGAAAAATAGTCCTCTGTCTTCTGCCGCAGAACCTCGAACGTTTCGCCCCGACCCGCCTCACACGAAACCGACAGGAAGCGGAATTTCTCGTTTTGCTCCAAGTCTTTGACCATCTCTGCGAGTTCCGGGTATTCCATCTTGCACGGTCCACACCAGGTGCCCCAAAAGTGGATCAGAGCGACCTCGCCGCGGCGAAGAGTGTCGACGCGACCCTCGAGCGGGTTACTGGCCAATCGAACCAGATCCATCCTTGGCCCGGGTTTGCCAATGGCCGGACTGTCAGGGCCCGAGGCCGAATGGCGATTCGGTTGCAGGGCGACCATCACGACGAACAGCATCAACAGCGGGATGGCCCACCAAAGGATGGAAAAACGGGAGGAACCGGATTCGGGATGCGGATCAGAGTGTGACACAGTATGGTTTCAAAAGAGTGGTACCCGACCAATTCCGAAGTTCACGGCAATCTTCGCTGAGGACGGTCCCCGCTTCGCTGAAAGATCACACCGCGCGAAAACCGACGCTCTTTCCTAATTTAGTTGTTGTCATGATGGACTGTTACCGTTTCATCCTTGCGGCGACCATGCTGATCTTAGGGTTAATGGCCCAAAGTGGGGTCGGCTCCGCCGAAGAGAGTCAAAATTCCGATCCTTCGGGCGTCCTCGACGTGGTCTCGCTGAGCGACTTGGAGGTGACCGAAAGCAGCGGGTTGGCAGTTTCGTGGCGGCGCGACGGTCATTTCTGGACCCACAATGATTCTGGTGGAAAGCCTCGCTTGTATGCCTTCGATTCGGGCGGCCAGAAATCGGGTCACCTCGATTTAGATTCTGTCCCTTCGGGAGATTGGGAAGACATGGCATCCTTCGTGGATGAGGGGACGCCGAGGCTGTTGGTGGCCGACTGCGGGGACAACCTGGCAACGCGCCGATCGGTCAAGCTCTATTTGCTCGACGAGCCTGATCCGATTGAATCGGGGACCTGCGACCGAATTCAAACTTTGACGATCGTCTACCCGGACGGCCCGCGGGACTGTGAAGCGGTTGCCGTTGATTGCGATCGACGCCAAATCGTCATGATTGCCAAATCGGTGCTGCCGGTCTGTGGAGTGTACGTCGTTGCGTTACCATCGCGCGTCGCGGGTCGTACGAAAAAGAGGGTCACCGCCACACGTGTTGGAACCATTACGATGCCGATGGTCACTGCGATGGACATTGATCCGAAAACGGGCGATCTGTGGCTTACCAACTATTTCCAAGCCTTTCGATTTCCGCGTGCGCAGCGCGACGCTCCCATCGGCCAACAGATATCGGTGGTCCCGACAACTCGCGAATTGCCGCGATGGAGGCAGATCGAATCCATTGCGATCGACCGAGTTGGAGATTTATGGATCACAAGCGAGGGGACCCCCGCGCCGCTGGGGCGATTACCAGCGATGGATGACAAGCCGTGAACATTCGGCAAGTCACTTACTACGTTTCGGATTGCCCACGGTGGTGCAGACATGTCGTTCGAGATTGAACAAAAATTTTTCATCGGCGATGACGGGGTTTTTCTGCAAAGTCTGCGTGGCTTGGGCGCGACCGAGGGCCGGGTCGAAGAACACGACGACACCTATTACAACCACCCTTGCCGCGACTTCGGAGAAACACGCGAGGCGCTCCGCGTGCGTCGCGTCGATGGGATTCCCATGGTCACCTACAAAGGGCCGAAGTTACCGGGGAAGATCAAAGCACGTCGCGAATTGGAATGGAGGCTCGATCCGGGGGACGCGGACGGTTCGAAGCTGGAAGAGTTGCTCCAATTGCTCGGATTTCGGGCGGTGGGACGGGTCCACAAGAAACGACATCTGTTCACGATGCCAGACGATTTGTCCGATTTCGCGGTCGTGATCGACGAAGTGGAGCGTTTGGGACGCTTCGCCGAGGTCGAGCTGATTGCTCTCAATTCAGGGGAAATCGAAGCGTCCCGGGATCGAATCACCCGGCTGTCGGGTGAGTTGGGCCTGGTTCGGGGTGAAACACGCAGCTATTTGACCATGATTCTGGGACTTGACTGACACAGATAATTGACGGAAGGCTACCGGGTTGCCTATCCTCATAGGCGGAAACCATGCACGAAGCAGACTAAAAAACAATTCAAGTCCTGTTGGGAGAACTGATTGATGATGAAGAAACTTTTCACCTGTTTTGCCGTGATGCTCGTCGCTGGTGCGACGGTCATCGCCGGAGACGTTGATCTCGAAGGCGTCAAGTGCGTCGTGGCCGACAAGCCAGCGACCGAAGGCAAGTCAGCCGATTACGAGGGCGGCAAGGTCTACTTCTGCTGTGGCGGGTGCGCAGGCAAGTTTGCTGCGAACACCGAGAAATTTACGACCAAAGCCAACCATCAATTGGTTGCCACCAAGCAATTCGAGCAAAAGAAATGCCCGTTGAGCGGCGGCGACTTGAATCCCGAAACCGCGATCAAGGTTGCGGGCGTGAAGGTTGCGTTCTGCTGCAACAATTGCAAGGGCAAGGTCGAAGGCACTGAAGACGAAGCTGAACAAGTCAGTCTTGTCTTCTCGAAGAAAGCCTTCGCCAAGGCCTTCACCAAAGTCGAAGAAGAAGACGAAGGTTGATCCTCGTTCGCGCAACGAAGAATAGAAACCGAAAGCCGGCCGTCTCACCCGAGACTGCCGGTTTTCTTTTTGATCCCAGTATCCCTTCTACCCCCAAACGCCGCACCGGCGAACCACACGAACACCCGCCATGTACTTGAGTTTGGCCCGCCGATTTCTCTTCGAAACCGACAAGCGATTGCTGCTCAAAGCCGCTTGGACGCTCGGCGTGCGAGGTTTGTGGAGCGTTCATCGTCACAAGCGACGGCTCAAAAAGGGCGAGTTCTTTCCCCCCTTCCTGTACCTCTCGGTGATCAACAGTTGCAACCTGCGATGCCAGGGATGTTGGGTCGACGTGGGCGCCAAGCAACACCGAATCGAGGTCGATGCCGCCAATCGCACGATCGCCGAAGCAAAGGCGATGGGGAACAGCTTTTTTGGGATTCTCGGCGGTGAACCCTTCATGCACAAAGACTTGCTGAAGATCTTCGAGGCAAACCGCGACGTTTATTTCCAGGTGTTCACCAATGGCCATTTCATTACCGACGAGGTGGCCGCGGAGTTGCGCCGATTGGGCAATGTAACTCCGCTGATCAGCGTCGAAGGGTCCGAGATCATCAGCGATACCCGGCGCGGTCGCGGCGGCGTGCTCAACCAAACATTCAGTGGCTTGGAAGCCGCGCTGCGAAACAAGTTGTTGGTCGGCGTTTGCACCAGCGTTTGCAAATCCAACATCGACGACCTGGTCAACGAGAAATGGGTTGATCGGTTGATCGAAATGGGGGTGATGTATTGTTGGTTCCACATCTATCGACCGGTTGGCCCTGAGCCCAATCCTCAATTGGCACTTTCGAGCGAAGAGCAACGGCGGGTGCGCCAATTCGTGGTCGACACACGGGCCAGCAAACCGATCATCGTGATCGACGCCTACCACGACGACGCTGGAAACGCACTTTGTCCCGCGGTAACCGGGTTCACGCACCACATCGGGCCGTGGGGCGACATCGAACCCTGTCCGGTGATACAGTTGGCCACCGAATCGATTCACGACGATCGGCCGCTGGCGGAAACGTTCAACGAGTCAGGATTCCTTCGCGATTTTCGTGAGCTGACGGCCCAGCACACGCGCGGCTGCGTGATCATGGAGCGGCCTGATCTGTTGGTCGAATTAGCCGAGAAGCACGGAGCGCGAGACACGACCGCGCGGATGGAGGTCATCGACGAACTTCGACGAGTCACGCCACGGCGAAGCCAGTATCAGCCCGGGGACGAAATCCCCGAGAAGAGCCTTGTCTATCGATGGGCGAAGAAATATGCATTCAATGATTTCGGGGCCTATTCGCGACATTTTGATGCCTCGAATTACCGCGATCCCGATGCGATCGGTGCCGATGAGGCCTCTGCCAATGCGTCCCCCGCGAGCGATTTGCCGATCGTGACCCGCTGAGTTTCACGCGATTCTTCTGGTTTCGTCTTTACGCCCCGGGGGTGGTTTTCTATAGACCCCACATGGATGGATACGGCGAGTGAATTCCCACAGCCGTCACCGATCACACACGAAAGGAAACACCGTGTCAGAGAGCGTTGAGACAACAGAAACGGGGATCTCCGATGCAACCGGGGAAACGATCCAGAAAATGACCGACGGTGATTTCTCCGGCTTGACCGAGTACGCGATGAACCAACTCGGGCCGGCGGTGGTAGCCGCGGGTATCGGTTTGGGGATCATCTTTGTCGGCTATCTGATTGCCAAATACATCGCGGGTCTGATCAGCCGACCCGTTTGCCGGCGCGTCGACGAGACGCTTGGCAAGTTCGTCGGCCGAATTGTCTTCTACTGCATCATGCTGGGTGTGACCGGCGCCGTGTTGTCAAAGCTCGGTGCGCCGCTGGGCGGATTGGCCGCATTATTGGCAGCCGCCGGATTCGCCGTCGGGTTGGCGTTCCAGGGCACCCTTGGCAACTTTGCCGCGGGCGTTTTGATGCTGGTCTTCCGGCCCTTCAAAGTCGGCGACGTCATCAATGCCGGAGGGGTTACGGGCAAGGTCAACGAAATCGATTTGTTCACGACGACGTTGGATACACCCGACAACCGACGAATCATCGTCCCCAATAGCTCGATTGCCGGGGGCACGATTGAAAACATATCCTTTCACCCGCACCGGCGAATCGAAGTGGTCGTGGGCGTCGATTACAGTGCTGATATGGACCAGACTCGAGCAGCCCTCGAAGCAGCCGCAGCGGCGTTTTCCGAGCAATCGATCCCCGGTGAAGGACGCGGTTCGAAGATCCTCCTTGACAACCTCGGCGACAGCGCTGTGATCTGGAAGGTCCGGTTGTGGGTCGCCGCAGCAGATTATTGGTCGTTGCTCGAATCGTTGACCGGCGAGGTCAAGCGCCAACTCGACGCGGTGAACATAGGCATCCCCTATCCACAGTTGGATGTGCATCTGAGCAGCGGTCCCGACGAAGCGGCCGAACCGCGACAACGTCCTCGTGTACGCCCGGTACGCCGCGAAACCGACGACACATTCGGTCAGGAACCGGTTTCCCAGGCTTCTTGACGGGACATGCGTACCGCTTGGGCGCTGCTGCGACCGCGACAATTGTAAGCATCTTGTCCAGCAAGGACTTACGGATCTGCGACTGCGCGAAGCTCGACAAATTTAGCACCGGAGCGCGCACGGCCGTTTGACTCGACTATGATGTCGGCGACTTATTCGTTGCTGACATTATCTGTTTGCACCCGGCGCGTTCGCGCCACGGTGCGGCAACAGCGGGGGGAGTTCATTGCCATGTGGCACACAAGCCGGGGCGATCGGACACTGCGCGGCGCAGAAGCGGCGTTGGTAAGGAATGCCATCGACGCGATGATCGATTCGTTGCTGATCCACCTCGACGATGATGTCGAGGAGGCTCGCGCGGTGTGCGAGTCGGGAATTGCGGTTTATGACGCTCTGAGCCCATCGCAGCGCATCGCGATGTTGCACGACGTCTCTCGGTATCTATTGACTGAAACCGAATCAGCGATCCCGTTGTCATCGACCTTGGAGGCAACGATCGCAGCAATCTTCGCCGACATTCGCGACCAGATTGCGATCGAAATCGATTTCCTGTCGATTCAGCCTGACACCGACGACGACGAGGACGATCGCACCGTAAATCCGCCACCGTGGCGCCCGCTTGTGCTCGATGCCTACACCTTGCTGTATCGTCCGCAGGAGGGCAGCAACGCAAGTTGGGCGGAGATGCTTGAAGAGTTGCCCGACGAATCATGCCGAGACATTCGTCTCTGGGAACCACTGATCACTGCCTTGGCGGACGCCATCCTGTGGGATCGCGATTTCGAGTTGGCCGATGGCTTTCTCGATGCTGACCCGGGAGTTTCACGAAAGCGCCGCAGGTTGTTGGGGATTCAGGATGATTACTTCACGGGTGTCGCGCCGGATCCGCGGCCCGAGGAAGTTGACCGATTGATCTCGTGGACACGTGACATCGTCCGCCGAAGACCGCGCTGAAGAAATTGGTCCCGATTTTCGGTCCCGCCGCGGATCGATCTTGCTGTGAATCAATTTCGACCGGCACACTAGGCGCCGCGTGATGCAGCTGCCGTTGGTTGCACTGATCGCCCACCTCACGGCGAGAGATTCTGGTGAAGAGTCCCCTTGGTTTGATCCTTCGCGCAACGCGCTGCCACAGTACACATCACTGTTTTGCCCTCGATGCGCTTCCCATGGTCCAAACCGAGGCTGGGGAGCGACTGGTGCAACTGCTGCTTGTCCACCACAACCGCTACCTCACCGGCGCGATCGATCCGGACATACGGTACCGCGATTTCCAGAACCACGTCGTGCATGTCACTGACGGCTACTGGGGCGGCGCGCCGCGCGTCGCCCACCTTTGGTACGACCGTCTCCAGCGGTATCTGCGATCCGATCGGTTTTCGGATGCAGCGCACGCCGCCGGCGTGTTGAGTCATTATTTCACTGACCCGTTTCAACCTCTGCATACGCAACATTGCCAGCGCGAGGCGGTGTTGCACCGTCCGATTGAAGCGAGCATCCGGCAATCTTACTCGCGGATTCTCAAGGATTGGAAACGCGACGAGATGCGCGTCGTTTTTCAGCTCTCCGATCGGCCCGGTTGGCTGGGGGAGGCAATCTTGCACGGCGCCCGATTTGCCAACCGGCGGTACACGTCGGTGCTGGATGGATTTGACTTGTTGCGTGGCATGGAGGACCCCGCAGCCGGATTGAATGCCGCAGCGCGCATGTCGTTGTCCGAGTCGTTCGGTCTTGCCCTCACCGGATGGGCCCGCGTCCTCGAACGGGCCGCCGCCGATGCTGAGGCGGCTCGCGGTAAAGCTTTGCCGCACCGAGGACTGTTCATTCCTACCTTATTCGCGACGATCCAAAGTCCGTTCCGATGGTGGATGGTCCGAGCCGAGTACAAACTCGAGCGTCATGCCGTGAAGCAATTGGTCGATGAATTCCGTCGGCTCGGCAAGTTGAAGGAACACTTACCGGCGGAAGTCGACATCGTCGGCCGCGTCATTCAAGTTTACAACGACGAAAAGCGATGGAAGAAGCAACGGGCGCTTCGACGCGCGACCGATTCGATGCCGTTGCCTGCCATCGATCACCAGCCGGCGACAGTGCCGTTCCCATCACCTGCGGGGAAAGACTCGGAGCGGCGGGGCCTCTCGCTGAGCGATCCGATGATTGCATCGCCGTTGATCGGGCCTGCTACCGCTTCAAGCTTCCAGGCGATTGGAATCGATCGCATCGCAGACTTTATCGCCGGTGATGCGAGCGACATGGCGAAACGGATCGGCGCGCATTGGGTCACTCCCAATACCGTGCGTCGATGGCAATCTCAAACGCAACTGATTTGTGACTTACCGGAACTCGCGGCCGACGACGCCCGGCTACTGACCGGTGCAGGCTACGCAAGCGCCGCCGAGATCGGGGCGTGCCAGCCCGAGACGCTGCATCGCAAGATTGCCGACTTTGCGTATTCACGTGAGGCCCGGAGCGAATTGCACGACGTGTCCCCCCCGTCGCTTGCACAAGTACATTCGTGGGTCGAACATGCAAAACGGAAGTTGGCGGCGGACGATTCGCCGCTACGCCGTTCGGCATAGCAAGCGCCCTGAAGGGGCGGTGCAAGAACGGTTGCGGAAGTAGACGTGATGAACGCCATGCGGCATGCGTGGTATTCTGAGGGCTAAGGGAATCTATTTGCGGGGACTGCTCATGCGTGCCTTTGAAGCAAGCAAACATTTTTTCGACGTCGCGGCCGAGCATCTCAGTATCGACGGCGATCTGCGCGAAGCATTGCTGATGCCGCATCGTGAAGTGCAGGTTCAGGTCACTATCGAGCGCGATCGCGGTGGCATTTCGAATTATGTCGGTTTCCGCGTTCAACACGATCATTACCGCGGGCCCATGAAAGGAGGTTTGCGGTATCACCCCGAAGTCGATCTGGATGAAGTGCGTTCGTTAGCCAGCTTGATGACGTGGAAGACGGCGGTCGTTGACTTGCCCTATGGAGGCGCAAAAGGTGGTATCGGCGTGGACCCCTCCGCCTTGTCGGAGCGCGAAATCGAGCGTTTGACGCGCGCGTTTGTTGACCAGATTCATGATATCGTCGGACCCGACAAAGACATCCCGGCGCCCGACATGGGAACCGATCACCGGGTGATGGCGTGGTTCCGAAACCAATGGGAAAAGTATCACGGATTCAATCCGTCGGTGATCACTGGAAAACCGGTCGAGGAGTACGGCGCCAAGGGACGCGAAGAGGCGACCGGTCGCGGTGTCGGTTCGCTGACATTCAAGTTGACCAAACGACTGGGCCATCACCCCGAAAAAACACGAGTGGCAATCCAGGGGTTCGGCAACGTCGGGGCCCATGCCGCGAAGTTCCTCCACGAGTCGCAGTTTTCAATCGTCGCGGTCAGCGACATTTCAGGAACCTATTACGATCCCAACGGTTTGAAGATTCCCGAATTGTTGCATCACAAGCTCAATCACCCGCGTGGGCTGCTCGAGGGTTACAACGGTTGCGAAAAACTGCCGCTCAACATGCTGTTGGAGCTCGAGGATGTTGAAGTGTTGATTCCCGCCGCGCTGGGTGGAGTCATCACGGATGAGAACGTCGACAAGATCAAGGCACCGGTGATTGTCGAAGCGGCCAATGGCCCAATTCATCCGGCAGCGGACGCCGAACTGGAAAAGCGTGGTGTAACGGTCATCCCCGATATCCTGGCCAATGCGGGCGGCGTCACGGTCAGCTACTTTGAGTGGGTCCAGAATCGCCAGCATTATCGGTGGACGCTCGACCGCGTCCGACAGGAACTTGATCACACGATGAATCAGGCTTTCGAGAACGTGTGGCAGGCGTCCCAGCGAGACCAGGTTTCGATGCGGACCGCAGCCTACATCATTGGTATCACGCGTGTTCGCCGCGCCGCCGAATTGGCCGGGCTTACATCCTAGAGTCCAGTGGTCGAGGGCGCTCGATGGCGTCAAGCGGCCACGCAAACGAACATGCTCGAAACGCTTCGGCACCGCTCAACGATCACCATCGGCTTCGACAAGCCCGAAACGATGCTGAACGAACACGACGCCGAAAAGGGTAACCGTGGTCGCCGCATTCCGAATCAGGAATCTGCTGGTTTCTTTTTCACCAGGCAGTGGAAACCGACGCACGGTTCTTCCTCTTCGCGTTCTTCCTCGGCCGCCTGCAGAATCTCCTGAACCTGTTGCATTCGATCGGGATTCAAGGCAGCCGAAATGACTCTTTGTTGTCCGTCGGCTCCCATCGCCACGGTCGTGATCACTGCGACTGTATCCTCGTGTTGAAGCGCCTGGATGATGTGCTCGCCAACCTGTTCTTCAGCGTTCTTGATCGTTGTCACGAACTGCGCGATCTGGCGGCCGTCGCGATCCTGAGGCGATTGAACTTTACTCTTGGGACGAATCACGTCCTTGGAATCGGTTTCGGACGCGACTGACTGCGGGTCGGGTTCTGATTCACTCATGTCATTCCTGCATCGAAAAGGAAATACTCGATCTGTGCGAACGATTGCGTACTAATGGCTCATAACCGGCTTGCCGGAAAGGTCTCGATCCGGCCGAAGCCTGCGACCAGGTGGGCCTCGTCGACAACGAATTGGTAAAAATTGAAATCGGGAAAGTCGACATACACCGAAGCGGGAGGATGACGCTCGAGAAAAGTTGCTCGAAGCTCGGCCGATTCACCCCGCGCCACACGCGAGACCACACCGCTGAGAGTCAGCCGAGCCCCCATCAACGGATCGCCCTGGCCGCTGCCCCGGTTGATCAACAATAAAGAGCAGTCAGGACGTTGATTCAAATTTCGGGTGTGTCGGGCAAGATCGCTCAGCAGCAACACGATTCGGCTTGGCGACATCGCCGCAAGCGTCACCATGGTGACGAACGGTTTTCCCTCCTCGGTCACCGTGCCGAGGCTGCCGGTGATCGCGGCCTCGATGATCTGGCGGGGTCGATTCGGTTCGGACATCACGGCGGGCATGCAAGGGGGATTGGTTGGCCCAGTGGGACCAGGCGCCTGAAACCCCGCGAAGGCAGGCGTCATTGTACCGGAGGGCCGTGCCTGGGCTGGACGGGTGAACCGAGGCGGCTTCGTTGAGCAACCAGCCGGCCCCAAGGAAAACTCCCCCCGGCCCGGGCAAGGAAACGATGTGGGTGGGGCAGTACCGGAGGGTCAAATCGGCGCCGGGTGCGATGGTCATTGGCCTCGACGATGCTGGCATGTGGCTGGTACATTGCCCGGCTTGCCTGAATTTGCCCGTCGGAACTCCCTCAATCTCGCGCCGCCCCTGCATTTTCCGTGATTCTGATCCTCAAGAGCAATGCTACCGATGACCAGATCGACCACGTGCTCGAGCGTGTCGAGGCACTCGGTCTGCAACATCACCTCAGCCGTGGCACCTACCGCACGATCGTCGGAATCATCGGCGACGAGGAAAAGCTTCGCGAAGAACCGCTGCGTGCCATTCCGGGCGTGGCCAAGGTCGTCCCGGTATTGCCTCCCTTTAAGTTGGCATCGCGTGACGCGCATCCCGAACCGAGTGTTGTTGACGTATCGGGGGTCAAGATCGGCGGTGGCAATCTGGGAATGATCGCGGGGCCTTGCAGCGTCGAAGATCGCGACCGGATGTTTCGCATTGCGGAAAGCGTCTCCAAATCGGGCGCGAATCTGATGCGCGGCGGCGCCTTCAAGCCGCGGACGAGTCCTTACGCCTTTCAAGGTCTCGGCGAGGCGGGACTTCAGTTGCTCCGAGAAGTGGGCGACGAATTCTCGATGCCGGTTGTGACCGAAGTCACCGATCCACGATTGGTTGAACTCGTCAGCCAGTACGCAGACATGTTGCAGGTTGGAGCGCGGAACATGCAGAACTTCGCGCTGCTGACCGAGGTTGGCAAGTCGAACCGACCCGTTCTCCTTAAACGAGGCATGAGCGCGACGATCAACGACCTGTTGATGTGCGCCGAATACATTCTGTCCCAGGGCAATGCAAACGTGGTGTTGTGTGAACGGGGAATCAAGAGCTTTGATTCCGCGACGCGAAACCTGTTTGACGTCGCCGCCGTGCCGGCCATTCATGCAATTTCGCATCTTCCGATCATTGTCGATCCGTCCCACGCCACCGGCCGCCCCGATTTGATTCCGTCCTGTGCGCTGGCTGGTCTGGCCGCCGGTGCGGATGGAGTCCATGTCGAAGTGCATGATTGCCCCGAGGTTGCCAAGAGCGACGGACCTCAGGCGCTGCTTCCCGATCAATACGACGAATTAGCACGCCAGATGAAGTCGCTGGCGAAACTGCTTGGTAAGACCATATCACCGCTGCCGGAGAGAAAAGCTTGAGCCGCCGATACTTGATTGCAGGCAACTGGAAAATGAACACGCGGAGCCGCGAGGCTACGGCGCTCGCCAAGGCCGTGGTCGATGCAATCGGCGAAGATACGCCGGTGGATGTCGCGCTCTGTCCACCCGCGGTCTATTTGTCGGTTGTGGCCGACGCGGTCGCGGGCACGCCGGTGGGACTCGGCGCACAGAATCTTTACCCGGCCAATGACGGTGCCTACACGGGTGAAATTAATGCCGGCATGTTGACCGACGTGGGATGTCGCTTTGTGATTCTCGGACACTCCGAGCGGCGCGCCCTGATGGGTGAGACCGATGCTCAGGTTAGCAAAAAGCTGCAGGCGGCGTTGGCCGGGAATTTAGTCCCGATCGTTTGCGTTGGCGAAACGCTCGAAGATCGTGAGGCCAATCGCACCGAGAAAGTGGTCGGAACGCAGATTCGCGGTTCGCTCTCCGAGCTCGATGAGGTTCGCGCCGCAGGAATCGTCGTCGCATATGAACCCGTCTGGGCGATCGGGACAGGCAAAACCGCGACACCCGAGCAGGCCGAAGAAGTGCACGCATTTATCCGAAAACTGCTGGGTGAATTGTTCACCGACGATGTGGCGGCGCAAATCCGGATCCAGTACGGCGGCAGCGTCAAACCGGGAAATGCCAAGCAACTGCTCGGCAAACCGAATATCGACGGGGCCCTGGTTGGTGGTGCGAGCTTGAAGGCAGACGACTTTTTGGGAATCATTAACGCGGCGTGAGCCGCGCTCTGGACACCTACTCAAACACGCTCTTGGTAAACGGAAATGACGATTTCACTTCTGGGCTCGTTCGCGGGCTCCGTCCTCGGCCTTCTGATGGGCTTCCTTTCACTCTTCTTGATCCTGCTGATCTTGATCCAGAAAGGAAAAGGCGGCGGGTTGACCGGCGCGCTGGGCGGACCGGGCGGCCAAAGCGCGTTCGGTAGCAAGGCGGGTGATACCTTCACCGTCATCACCATCGTGATGGCATCAATCTGGGGATTCACCTGTGCTTTCACCATGTGGTTGCTCGGCACGCACACCCCGACCGCAGTGACCGAAACCAACATGACCGCCGGACCGGGCGACGACGACGAAACCTCGCCCGGAAACGAATTGATCATTCCGCCCGCCAGCGGTGGGCTTGGTGGAATTGGTGGGATCGGCGGAATCGACGCAGGTGACTCGTCCGGAACGCCGTCGGCCGACCTGGTTCCCACCACGCCCGATCCCGACACAGGCGATTCGGACACGGGCGATTCGGAGACGGGCGATTCGGACACGGGCGATTCGGCGACAACGACCCAACCGACCGCAGAGGATGATGGAACACCCGCGGTTGATGAATCGCCGGTTGCCCCGGCCGATGAGCCGGCGACTTCGGCGGTCGAAGAACCCTCACCGGACGATTCCTCGGCTCCGGCCGACGATCCGGTCGACACCGATGATCCTGTCGACACCGACAATTGACCACAGACGTTCAGGGCGAGGATCGAAGGTGCTGCGGCGATTCACCTGCCGCTGTGATCGGGTCGCTGATCCCTCTGCGTTATCTTTTCACCGTTTGACCCGCACGCACTTTTCATGCTCACCGGCGAAAGACGCATTCAACAAACGGCATGACGCAACCCAAGACTCGAGCCGTCCGCAGCATGACGGGGCAAGGGCACTCGTCCGACCAGGGCGAGCTCGGATCGTTGAATGTCGAAGTACGCACGGTCAACAACCGCGGATTCAAATGCTTGATGCGTTTGAGCGACTCTCTGTCCCAGTTGGAAAGCAAGATCGAGGCACTCTCGAGATCGCTGATCCATCGCGGCACCGTTCACCTGAACGTGACCTGGCAACAACCGCCGGGCACCAACATCCCGTCGATCGACAGCGAGGTTGTACGAGCCTACGTCGAACAACTTCAACAGGTCTGTACGGGTACGTCCAACACCCAAACCACGATCGACCTCTCCGCGTTAATGACCTTGCCGGGCGTCATCGTTTCCTCACGCGAAGATGCTTGCGACGACGCTCCTCTCTGGGAGTTTGTCTCAGGTGCGATCGTCAAAGCGATTGACAACTTGAACGAAATGCGATGTGCCGAAGGGATGCGAATGGCAGAATCGTTGACGTCCGACTGCGAGGGCGTCGCACGGAGGCTGCGGCTGATCGAGGAACTCGCGCCCAGGGCGGTCGATTCCTACCGAGCGCGATTGCAAGGCAAGATTCAACGCGTGCTCGAGGAGCACAGCCTCGAGGTGAAAACAGCCGATCTTCTTCGCGAAGTTCAGATTTATTCCGATCGGATCGACATCAGCGAAGAAATCACTCGGCTGAGCAGCCACTTGGCGATGTTCACCGACGTGCTTGCCGGTAACAGTGGTGAACGTCCCGAACCGACCGGTCGAAAGCTTGATTTCATCATCCAGGAAATGTTCCGGGAAACCAACACGATTGGCAGCAAGGCTTCGGATGCGGAGATCTCGGCTCACGTGGTCGACATTAAATGTGCGATTGAACGGATGCGCGAACTGGTCCAGAATCTTGAGTGACCGAATTTGCAAAATGGGGGAGGTTCGATGAGCGACGGCGACCGTAGCACGAGCGAAGAAACCGGCGCGACGCCGGGTCGATTGATCATCATCTCGGGGCCCAGTGGTGCCGGGAAATCGACCGTCGTGAGCAGGCTGCTGACCCAGTGCGACCTGCCGCTCAAACTGAGCGTTTCGGCGACCACCCGCCCGCCTCGACCGGGGGAAATCAGCGGCGAAGACTACTTATTCATCTCGGACGAGGAATTCCAGCGGCGCCGTGAGGCGGGTGAATTCCTCGAAAGCAAGGAGGTTTTCGGGCTGGGATGCTGGTACGGAACGCTTCGCGACCAGGTCGCCACTGGTCTGGCGGCCGGGCAGTGGGTTATTTTGGAGATCGACGTCCAGGGGGCTCTTGCCGTTCTCGACCAGAAAGAATTGAAACCGATTACGCTGTTCATCCATCCCGGCGGCATGGATGAACTCGAGAAACGGTTGAGGGCACGAAACACCGAAAGCGAAGAAGCGATTTGCGCCCGGTTGGAAACCGCGTCGGCGGAAATGCGATACATGCATCGTTACCAGTACGAAATCATCAACGGATCGGTCGACGCCGCGGTCGCCGAAATCTGTCAAATACTGAAAGACCAGAAGGAAAACCATCCATGCTCGAAGAGCTAAAAGAAGAAGAGATCGTCAACAAAGTTGGCGGCCGATTCAAACTGAGCACCTTGATTCAGAAGCGTCTGGTTCAATTGAACCAGGGTAGCCGCGCGTTGGTCAACGTTGACACTCATGACAAGATGTCGATCGTGCTGCAGGAAATCATGCAGGACAAAATCGTCTTGAACATGGACAACGAAGTGGAACAGATGCCGGATCTCGACGCCACGATCGCAGCAGCCGAAGGTCCCGACCTGGATGCATCCGACCTATGAGCCGCGACCGTTCCCGGGTGCCGTCGCGGAGCAATCGGCGCACAGCTAGGCTTTGTCTCAAAAGGGGTCTGACCCTCTCCGGGCAAGGCGCAATTACTGGCAAACTGGCTTGCCCTCCAAAGGGTCAGACCCCTTTTGAGACAAAGCCTTGTGCGAGTCTTGTTCGATGAATCAGCGTGGGCAGAGGATCCTGCTTGCCATCGGCGGCGGCATCGCGGCCTACAAGTCGGCGATCCTGTGCAGCCGTTTGGTGCAATCTCGAATCGATGTCCGGGTGGCGATGACGCGCTCGGCAACCGAGTTCATCGGCACCGCCACCCTTGCGGCGCTGTCGGGTAAACCAGTCGCGATGGACATGTTCGATGCAGATCATCATCCGCTGGGGCCTCACATTGAATTGGCCGACCAGGTCGACTTGATGATCGTCGCACCGGCGACGGCCAATCTGTTGTCGAGATTGGCGTCCGGGCGGGCCGACGACCTCGTCAGTGCCCTGTACCTTCAGGCCTCCTGTCCCGTGCTGGTCGCGCCGGCGATGAGCAGTCCGATGTGGTCCAAGCCGGCCGTCGGGCGCAACGTCGACCAGCTTCGCGACGACGGCTGCCACATCATCGGTCCGGAATCGGGTTGGCTCAGCTGCCGCGAAGTGGGACAAGGTCGCATGAGCGAACCGGAGCAGATACTTGAGGCGGCCGACGCGCTGCTGAACCGTTGAACCAGCGTCGCCTTGCCGCGGGGAATCCATGAACGTCTACGTTTTCGGCCATCGCAATCCTGATACCGACGCAATCTGCAGTGCGCTGGCCTACGCCGACTTTCTTCGACGCACGACCCGTCCCGATGCAATCGCGGCTTGCTGCGGTACGCCCAACCAACGCACCGAGTTCGCGCTTCGTAAAGCCAATGTGCCCGCGCCTCGGATCATCATGGATATCCGACCGGAAATCGAGAATGTCTGTCATCGCGAACCGATCTTCGCCAGAGAAGACGACGTTTTCTTTGATGTCTATCGGCGGATGGACCAGCACGAGGTGCGTGCGATTCCAGTCCTCGGCACCGAGGACGAAATCGTTGGCATTGTCAGCCTCCTTGACCTGTTGGAATTGATCCTCCGTGGCGGTGCGGACCCGGGGCAATCTCGCGAGGTGCGAAGCACGCTCTCGAAAGTGGTCTCGGTGATCAACGGTAGTTTTCAACACTCGGTCGACCCCGACCGAACCGACGACTTCATCATGACCGTCGGTGCCATGAGCGCAGGCGGTTTCACATCGCGGATGCGTGAGTTCCCGGCCGAGCGGCTGCTTGTCGTCAGCGGTGACCGGCCAACCATCCAATTGCCTGCGCTCGAAACCGGCGTCCGCGCTCTCGTGGTTACCGGCGGCTACGAGCTGTCCAGCGGTTTGATGCAATTGGCCGAAGCCCGCGGTGTGGCGGTGATCAACAGCCCCTATGACACTGCGACCACCACCTTGCGGATCAAGGCCGCGCAATTGATCGATTCGGTGATCAACCGGGATTTCATGTCGTTGTCTGCGAAGATGCCGGTCGAAACCGCTCGCCAACAGGTATTCCGTTCATCCCAGGCGATCTTTCCCATTCTCGATGGTGGGCGATTGACCGGTGTGCTCAGCAAGAGTGATTTGGTCAACCCACCGAAGACTCAAATCGTGCTGGTCGATCACAACGAGTTGTCCCAGGCAGTGCAGGGTGCCGAGGACGCGGAGATCGTCGAGGTCCTGGACCATCACCGGCTCGGCGGCTCGCTCAAATCCAATCATCCCATTCGGCTTCACATGGAACCGGTCGGATCGACTTGCACGCTCGTGGCCCGCATGTTCGAGCGTGCCGGAATCGCTCCTTCGCCCGGCATCTCGTTGTGCATGGCATCGGGAATCATCAGCGATACGCTTCACCTGCGGTCACCGACCACGACCGAGGCGGATCGCGAAGTCCTGTCATGGCTGGACACGTTTTGTGATGGCGATATGAATCAGTATGCCGAAGAATTTTTCCAGGTCGGATCGGCGCTCCGCAATTGCACCGCCGACCAGGTCGTCCGCGAAGATTGCAAGGAATTCAGCGAGTCAGGACAACGTTTCTCGATTTCACAGATCGAAGAAATCGGATTCGATCTGTTTTGGCAACGCAAGCAAGAACTGTCGCGCGGCCTGGAAGGGCTGGCGAGGGAACATGGCCTCGATTTCTCGGCGCTGCTGGTGACCGACATCTCGAGTAACGGCAGCCTGCTGTTGATGAGTCGGCAAGTCGATGGTTGGGAAGACATCAACTATCCCGAGTTGGAAGATAACTTGTACCAACTCGACGAGGTTGTCAGCCGCAAGAAACAGCTCTTGCCGTTAATCATCAGCCTTCTTGAATCCTCGCCCGTCGCTTCGCCGTAAGCGATCCCACCATGGCGTCGCGGGCTGTTATCATTGGCCCAACACCTCTTTTCTTCTACCGTTCGGCAGGTCGATTCATGGCCCGACTGGAATCAGCGCTTGCGTCCCTCTTCTTGTTTGTGATCCTCGCGCCATTATCGGCCCAGGATGGTCAGCCTCTTGCGGGCGTTTACCGATTTCGTATCCACTGCGATCACGATCCGGCGGAGGTTCGACAGTCGAAGGTCACGATTCGACTGGACAACGGCCGTCGTCGAAAAATTGACGTTAACTTCGACGGCCGGGAGTATGGGAATCTTCGATTGGAATCGAGCGATGGGATAACTCTATTTGTCGAACATCCTTCGCTGTTCGTGACGCCACCTTCGCACACCCTCTCTGGGAAGCATCCCCAGCGAGAGATCCCCGAGTTCACGCTCTCTCCAGGGGGAACGATTCGCGGAAAGATTGTTGAAGAGGAAAGTGGTGACGGGGCCGCGGGAGTCGCGATCCACGTGGTCGATCCGAAATCACGGTACGTCGTCGCTCGCGGCACGTCCGACGAACGCGGTGAATATTCGATCAAGTGTCCCGCGATCGATTTGATCGTGACGATCGATTCACGCAGCGAATGGGAAATCGTGGACACTCCTTTGAAGGTTCGTGTGGAGCCCCAAGAGGAAATCCAGGTCCTGCCCGTGACGGTCTCATTAAGGCCCCGTCTTGCGGGACAGATCCTCGGGTCCGACGGCAAGGCGGCCACCGATGTCGTGGTGGGCCATCAATGGAAAGGAGAACTGACCCTGACCGACCAGACGGGACGGTTCACGATTTCGCCGACCAGTTTCTCGCCGCGCAGCGAAGCGATTTTCGCCGTTGACTTTGCCAGCGGTGAAGTTGGCGTGACCACCGCCACACGAAAAAGCAAGGATCTGACGCTGCAATTGCATTCAGCATGTTCCGCGTCCGGGATGGTCGTCGACGAAGATAAAAATCCGGTCGCACATGTTCCCGTCCAACTTTGGATGGAACTGCGCGAGGGAACGAGACGGTCCTCGTACCGCCAGGCGATCGTCTACTCAAGCGACGACGGGACATTCCGGTTCACGGGCCTGGTTCCGCATGTGGATTATCGGGCCACCGTTTCATCGTCCAGACGCGGCCCGGGCATCGCGAGCATTCGTGCTGATGATCCAAACGGATTCGGGACATTAACATACGATCCCGCACTACGCATTTCTGTACGATCCAAACGTCAAGAAAAATTGATTACTACCGAGGGTCCGCTGCCGGAGCTGGCGTGCGCAACCTGGCATCACACACAACCACTTTCGATCCAGGAACTTCGAGGCAAGGTCGTCGTCATGAACTTCTGGGGCACTTGGTGCGGACCCTGCAAGCGTGAGTTCCCGGTCCTCCGGATGCTGCACGAGCAGCACGTGGCGAACGGATTGGTCGTGATTGGTATTCATACCGACCACCAATACGATCCCGATGATGTTAATCGCGATATTGAACGCCACAACCTGTCCTACCCGATCGCGATCGACGCTCCGGGTGGGAAAACGACCAAAGCGTATGGAGTGAACGCCTACCCAACGACCCTCGTGATTGGACGCGATGGACGACTGCGGCCGCGAATGCCACGCTCTCAATTGTTGACCGAGCTACAACACGAGCTAAACAAAAAATAAGGCTCTATCCACGTCCCGAATCCGATTCGCCACTTTCACACGCGTCGTCTGTGTCGTCGATTTCGGATGATCAAACTTGGCAGGTTCAAATTCTTAGTACTTTCATTTCCCAGTCTTGCGTTTGACATCATGCGAATCGTCTGTACTTCAGCATTGCTCTTCTGCAGTCTCATCGGATTATCCACGGCCGTGCACGCTCAGCACGATGGTGCCCGAGACGCGGTGCGTCATATTGCCAATGGTAAGTTCGGCCTGGTCGCCGAAACACTGCAGAACAAGAAGCCGTTTGCAGGCGAAGCCGAGTCGGCGTACGTCGAGATGTTGAGTCTGTTAGCGCAGGACAAGGTGCAGGAGGCGCACGACGCGGCTCGCGATGCGGTCGAAAAGGGATTGCCGTTTGAAAGATTGATCGTTGGTCCCCGCGAACAACTTGCCAAGCTGCATGCATTGCCGCGTTTTCAGAAGTGGAAAGGCGAAGTCGATCCATCGCGATTGATCCATGGACCGATGGTTGGCAATGTTACCGACCAAACCGCGTCGATCTGGGTTCGCACATCTCACGAAGCCACTGTCACTGTCAAAATCAAGAATGATGTGGCAAGCGGTGTTTCGCGACCGACAAGCCGTGAATCCGATTACACGGCCGTGATCCCACTGACGAATCTCGCGCCGAACACGCCGCACGAGTACGAAGTCATCGTCGATGGTGACACGCTCCGCCGGAGCACGTTTCGCACCTTTCCGGCGCAAGGTGAAGCTGGCGTCTTCTCGGTCGCTTTCGGTGGCGGTGCCGGTTACGTGCCGGAGTGGGAGTCGATGTGGGAAAACATTCTGAAGTTCAATCCGCATGCGCTGCTGATGCTCGGTGACAACGTCTACATCGACCAACCTGAAAAATCACTCACGAATCTTTACTGCTACTATCGCCGTCAATCCCGTCCCGAGTGGAAGCGATTGACCGCTCGGACCCCGGTGTTCTCGATCTGGGACGATCACGACTTTGCGACGAACGATTGCGTGCCCGGTCCTGAAATCGATTCACCACCGTGGAAGCGCCAGGTGTGGAATATCTTTCGGCAAAACTGGGTCAATCCGGGATACGGCGGAGGCGAATCGCAACCGGGATGCTGGTACGACTTTCACATCGCCGACGTCCACTTCATCATGCTCGACGGGCGATATTATCGCGACCTCGAAGGTGGCACCATGTTGGGACCGGTTCAAAAAAAGTGGTTGCTCGACACCCTGTCTAGCTCCGGCGCCACCTTCAAAGTGATCGCGTCGCCGGTGCCTTTCACCGCCGGCATCAAGAAGGGCAGCCGCGATCCATGGGACGGTTTCCCTGAAGAACGCGAAGAGATCTTTCGCCACATTGAGAATGCACGAATCGAAGGTGTCTTCCTGATCGCGGCCGATCGCCACCGCACCGACCTGCGTGTGACGGCGCGTCCAAACGGATACAACCTGTACGAACTCGAGAGTTCGCGGCTGACCAACCACCACACGCACAGCGTCGTCAAGACCGACGGGCTGGTCTGGGGCTACAACAAAACCTGCTCATTCGCGCTGATGGAATTCGACACCACCGCCGCCGACCCGCGAGTGACTTTTCGGTGCATTACGATCGATGGTGAGACGATGCATTCGTTTGAACTGGAACGAAGCCGTTTGATATTCAAACAGTGAAGCTCAATCCACCGAGGGCAGCGAACTCTCATCGGCCCCCTGGTTACCGGGCCCGGATTTCTTGGCCGGGCTCGACTTTCCTGGGAGGCTCGACTTTCCTGGGAGGCTCGACTTTCCTGGGAGGCTCGACTTTCCTGGGAGGCTCGGGCGCGGCTCCTTCGCCGAGGCCGGGCGATTGGCGCCCGTTTTCTTCGGCTCCGTCTTTTGGATGAAGTTGTCGAGGATGCCGTAGTAGCCGCGCAGCGCAACGGCATCGGGTCCGAGGTCGTCCATGATTTCCTTCAACTGATCACGGGCGTCGATTGCGTCGTCGCGAACATCCTGGATCGTTACCGAACCGCTGATCAAACCGCCGACGGTGTCATTGAAATACCCCTGGACCTCGGGTGCTCCGAATCCGGGCAGCATCAGATGCAGACGATCTTTCAATTGCGAATCGACACCTTCGCGGCGCAGTTGTTCGATCACATCCTCGGGCGAGGATTGTCGCTTCGCATCTGCGGTCAGTTCTTTGACCGCGTCAGGGCCGAAGTCCGGATTGACCAATCGGTCGATGACTTCTTTGGGTGTCTCCGGTTCGGTTTCGAGTTCCCCTTCCTCGACAACGTCACCCCCGCCGCCTTCCGGTGCATCGCCAAGGATGATCGCGCGAACGCGTTCACGTGGAATCTCAAGCTCTCCAAAGATCTCGTGCCGAATCTTCAGCGACGACTCGCTAATGCGGATCAACGTGGCGTTGATTGTGTCGCCGTTATCAAGGCGGATCACATCGCCGTGGGCCGATTCGATCGAGACCGAGTGAATTACGACGGCGGCCATCAATGTGCTGGCAAGTATTCGTGACATCAGATTGCCTCGAAAATGGCGTTGACCTACGACGCGGCGAGTTTATCCGCCGCCAATTTTTTCTGCCGCTCCGCTTGCGCCTCCTCTCGCACTCGAATCGTCAAATCCCGAATTCGATCGGCGGTGGGCGGGTGAACACTACGAAGCAGCCGCTGGGCTCGCACCAACGCACCGACGCTCGGCGGCCGCCGTTCCAGCGTGTCGGCCCAACCATGAGCCAGAGCTTCGACGAGAGCAGGTTCGCTCGAACCGCTCACCGATCGAACCTGCTCGCAATCGCTGCGCGCGACAACGAACAGCGGCCGCGCGGCCCCATTTGACTGAAATGGCGGTTGTCCGGTGATCTGACTCAACGCCGGCGCCTCGCGCAGCGGCATTACAATCACCGCGTACTGGTTGATTAGCTGGCGAGTGACCGGTTGGTATCCGGGTGCCGACCAATGATGACCATCGTGCAAGACAAACAGGATTGGACGACCGGTCCGCCTGGCATAATCGAGCCGCGCAGAAGCCTGGGCCAGTCGCGGTCCCGCGTTGCTGACACGTTGGCCAAGAATCGTCTCGAAGATCTCTTCATAGACCAGCTGCAAATGGGGCAGCGGCTTGGTCGCCAGCAATTCGTGAACCTTTCGATCCTGATTGCTCAGCGGTGACCAACTGGCCTGCTGGTGTGCCGAGGCGACGTATTGCAAACGCGATTTGTAGGGTTTGGCTTTCGCCTCTGCGTACATCTCGATCGCCCATTTGGCTTCGTGCAAGAGCGTCTGGGCCGAAACGGGACCCGTGACACTGTGAATCAAGCGGCCTGAGGGGGTCAGGAAATGGCTGGCGACGTTGCCGCCGTTCTTCTGGACCTGGTTACCAACCTTGATCGCGCGAAAATCGCCGACTTGCTGATGTGCGGAAACAAAATGCTTGGCAAAAAGTTTGCCAACTTCGGGGTCTGACAGAGCGCCCGCCCTGTATTTGGATGCGTTGTTTCACGTAAAGCCGGGGATCTCGAAATTCCCCGAAACGTGTATCAGGAAAACAAGCTTCTCGTCCTCGCCCGCATCGCGGTAGGCGTCCGATGGCGTGTCGGCCCACTGCAACGAAGTGCCGAGTGTCTTACCGGGCTTCGGACACTTGCCGTCTTCACAAGTAGCGGGCATGATCGACGACTGGGATTTCAGCATCGATAACGCACTGATTGAAACAGGGAGATCCTTTTTCGCGGTGAGCGTTTCTGCAGGCTCGACCATGGTCGCGGTTTGGTCTTCGCTCGGATCCGCTGCCTCATCCGCTTTCTCAGTCGCGAACTCGTCGTGGTGAGGACTCGGCGCGTCCGCGGTTACTTCAAGCTCGTGCCTCTCCTCTGCCGCGGCCACATCACCGCGGTAGGCGCCTTGCTGGGCGAAAGGGGATTCCAACTCGGTCCAAACCGGGCCAGCGTCAAGCTCTGCGATCTCGGAAACGGATTGAACTACCTCCGTCTCCGTCGGCAGGTCGGTTGCTTCATCGATCGCGTCAGGTCGTTCGCTGGACAGGTCCACGTCCGCCGGAAAACTGGACAGGACCCGTGCTTCGATCGGGCTGGGGACAGCCGCGAGGAATTGCATCGAGGCGGTCTTCAAATCACCCAATAACAATCCCGCGATCAGACAGACACCAGCGACGATGGAGTATCGACCGAAACGGTCAATGACCGACATCGCTCTCCGCCAAATTCCATCGGATCGGGTAATCGGTGGTGGCGATGACCATGCAAGGGGTGGTGGTTCGACCGGCGGAGGAACAACAGCAGAAGAGGGAGGACGCCGTGTCTGGTGCATTGCAAACGCCTGGATTGTGAGAATAGAGTTCGACAGGCAATGCCGGAATTGTATCAGTTTCGCTCTGGCAATCCAAGAAAACAGCAGAGTGCCCCTCCGATGCCTCCGCCGTTATTTGACTCCTTTTCTCTACATGAATGAGAAAACCCCGCTCACTGGGAGCGGGGTTTTCGTGCGATTACTGATCCAATGCGAACGATTCGCTAGCGAAGCTTGCTGCTTCCCGAAGTCTCTTCCGAGCCATCGGCGGTGGCGTCGTTACGGCTCGCAGTCCGAGGGACATCGACCGAACTTTCGACAGATCCATTCAGATTGCCGCTGGCCTGAACCGTCGACCCGGCCTCACCTCGTGCCTTGGTGATCATGTCGAGCGCGGTCTCGTGACGCGCTTCGGCCTGCTCGTTGGCTTCTTCGGCGGCTTCGGCGCCGGCCTGGCTCGCAGCCTCGAATCTATTGATCGCTGCCAACTGTGCGTCGGTCGCTGCCTTCGAGTGAGCCTCTTGGAATGCATCCAATCGGGTTTCCATGGCGTCGGCCTGTGCAAGCAAGTGAAGGTTTCCGCTTGCGATGGCTTTGTCGCGCAATTCGGAAATCTGTGCACGCCGCTGGCGGGCCGCGATTTCGACGCGAGAAGTAAAATCGACGGAGCTTTCCAACGACAGAAGCACCTCGTTGCCTTGCTCGGCAACGCTTGCGTTCTCTTCGGTCGAGTGCTCATCGGCAGCGGTTTCCTCGGTCGCCGCGGTCTGAGAGTTGTTGGCCGAATTCTGTGCGTCCTCGGCGGTTTCCGGCTCGTTTTCACGCAGCGGATTGAAAACTCCAAAGATCGAATCATAAACAGCGACGTCTTCCTGGCTGATGCTGGTCAAGGCCGATGTTTCGGCGTGCAGGCCAACCTTGGCGTTCGATCGCGCGCCGAGCTTGGTGCCAGCGAGATTCGATTCGGCTCGCGCCGACGCGTTTGCATTGAGGCCAATTTTCAAGCCGTTGGAAGCGGCCTGGCTCGCGGCCGCCCTGTTCGATGCCTGGGCCGCGATGCGGTGGGCAATGTTTGCGGCCCGAGCGACTTCCGCCTGAACACGGGCTTGCGTTTGGTTCAACACGCGGGTTTGGACTTGTGCCTGGACGCGCTGTTGAACTTGCGCTTGTACTCGCTGCGTTGCCTGGGCCTTGGCTCGGTTTGCATTGGCTGCTGAGCTAGCCGCGCCGGCTGCACCGCCGTTCAAACCTCCGAGGACTTGAGCGCTGGCGGGCGTGGCCATCGCACAGGCTGCCAATGCAATCATAGCTGTGTATTTGGGTTTCATCTTACGAACTCCTTTTCGTCGTGTGATTTTTCACGATTCATGATTGCCGCGGCCCGACGCGTCTGCACGCATCCCAATCGCCGTCAGCAGGAAATAGTTGGGCGTATTCGCACACCAACCCTCATACTCGATCGGACATGCGTCGATGACGTATTTACCGAATGTTTCAATTACGGGTAAGACGGGAGAAAAGACGCTTGTACCGATTGCAACGCTGCCTCGTGCTCGTTCTCACGCTCAGCATCGGGAACACGAGTCTTGCCGAGGATTCGTGGATTTACGGTAGCTCGACCCCCGCTGATCATGCCGCTGAGACCGAATCGGCAGGTAAAGAACGAATGCTATCAGTGCTAAGGAGCCGTGCGGCTGCGAAGCCGGACCACTCCGATACGTGGCGGATGATTGGCCGACTCGAGAGCGAGTTGGGAAACTCCGATGCGGCGATGGAGGCGGTGGTGCACGCGCTTCAGCTTGATCCCCACAACGCCGCGGCCCACTTTGATGTATCGGAGTTGTTGCTCTCGGCGGGCGATTTCGCCAAGGCTACCGAGCACCGGCAGCAGGTCTTCGAGATTGCTCCGCACAGCAAGTACGCCGAGGAACTGCGAACGGCCGGATTCGTTCCCGATGCTTCGGAGGTTTCCCGGACCTTGAATCGACCATCGGACGTCGGCGAATATCGCCAGGTCGGATACGAAATCCAAACCTTCGATGGCAACGATGACGCCGACCGGCGGATGAATCAACTTTACAGTGATGCCGATCCAGAACTCAAACGGCTGAGGGTCTTTTTGGAATCGGGTGTTCTATACAACTCCAATGTGACGTTGACTCCCAACAGCCGCGAACTGACAAACTCGGATGCCGGCGGCTTTCAGGGATTCCTCTCGCCGGAACTCGAATGGATCGCGGCGAGTCGATCCGGTGGACGAATCGGACCGTTGATGCGAGGCTATTTCACTCTGAATGAAAGACAGTTGAGCGGATTTGACTTGGCCAACATCCAACCCGGTGCGTTCCTCGAACGAGATTTCTCCCTGGGTGAAAGCGAATTGATCGGCCGCCTTGATTACGTCTACTCGCTTGACTTTCTAGATGGTGATCAATTTGCCGACCGGCATGCGATCACTGCTTCCTTGATCACGATTCGTCCCGATTTGGACGTGATCTACATCTACTTGACGACGAGTTTTTCAGATTTCGACGACGATGGGATTGATCCGGCGGTCACTTCGCTCGACGGGACAAGTATCACGGGCGGAATCAGCCGGTTCTTTCAAACCGACCGCGACTGGATTCCTCAATGGAGTCTCGGTGCGGATATCGAAGATGCTGACACCGATGGCGCGGACTTTCGCTACTTGTCGCTGACGCTCTACGCCGACGCTACGTTGGCGCTCGGGTCGAAACTGAGCTTCGTGCCGGAGGCGGGCGTAGGCGGCCGTGACTACCCCGACTTCACGGGGGCGATCAATCGCGACGAAGTGACCTGGCGAGTGCGTGGAAAGCTTCGTTGGCAATGTAACGACCGGCTCTCGCTTTCAGCCGTCGCGGGCCATGATCGGTTCGCATCGGACAACGATGAGTTTGACGCCGAACGAACACAGGGCGGCGTCATCACCACGCTCAACTACTGATGGATTCACGCGTGCGATTCTCTCGGACGCGGTAACTACTTCTTTGACAAGTCAACGGCGACAATTTCCTTGTCGTTGCGAATGTACGCGGTCCGGTCGGCATAGGCGGGGTGACTCCACACGACCGAGCGCCCGAAACACTCGCTGGTTGGTTCGAGAACGTGAAACCGCCCGAGGTCTTCGTAACCTTTTTCGGTCAGGCGAGCGATTTGAAGATCACCCGTTTCGCTCATCACGAGATAGCGGTCACTGTCGCCGATTCGTGTCAGGAACGCGGTGCCATGTTTAATGAACCTCTCTTCGCCCGGCTTGGTCGCTTCAAAGGTTTCCCAAAGCCGGGAACCATCTTCGCTGCTGACCGCGATCAGACTACCTTCGTTGCAATCGGTTCCATAGATCACACCATCAACAAACATGGGAGTCGAGGTGCCACTGTGTACCGCGTTCTTCGGCTCGCCTCGCCAAATTTCCTCCGCAGCGACGCGGTCGGATGCGAGCTTGATCAGGACCGCCTCGGTGTGAATGGCACTTGCAAACATCAAGTTCCCATCGACAACCGGCTTGGCAATCGACATTTCATAAGATGGCTCGATCGGGATGCTCCAGTGCTCATTCCCGTTCCCGGGATCCAGGCTGACAATCGCCGCTGGATGAAAGACGATCAATTGTCTCGATCCACCCGATTCGATGATCGATGGAGGACAGTAGCCTGCTTTGGCGTCGAGTGCCTTCCAGGCGACTTCCCCCGTTCGCTTATCAAACGCCACGATCCCCTGGCCCGATCCCCCGACCATCGTGTACAGCAGTTCGCCGTCGATCAACGGATGCGCCGCGAATCCCCACATCGGAACCTCGGCAGCAAAATCACGCTTGAGATTTCGAGCCCAAACCACATCGCCGTCGCTCGCTCCGAGACACTTGAGGTCGCCTTCGCTGCCGAGGATGTAGACATGATCGCCGTCGACCGTCGGCGTGCAGCGCGGTCCGACGGGGTAGGAAATGCTGTACGGACAGTCGTAGGCATGATGCCACAGTACATTTCCGCTGCGGGCATCGAGCGCGGTCAAACGTTCCTGGCCCTCCAGATTGGCGCGTTGGCCGGGATTATTGATAGTCTCCCCCGATTTTTTCGCATAATCGAATACGAAGACACGTCCGTCGGCAGCCGCAGGCCCCGCGTATCCACCCTGGATCGGTGCTCGCCACTTTACGTCGAGACCTGCGGAAGGGACCTCGTCGATGATTCCCGATTCACGGTACACTCCATCCCGCTGATCGCCCATCCAACCGCGCCAGTCATCCGCCCAACTGGCAGATGCGATGATCAGGGTCGTCAGGGCCGCGGTCAAAACTTGGGAGCAAACCAGCGACTTGGAATGGTTCATGATCGGATCACAGATAGCGTTGACGGATTCACATAAACATGCCGCACAGAGAGCGGGTCGCGACATTATAGGCCGAGACGAGACTCGTGATGAATACGACAAATACGAATGATGGTCCGCCGGCATCGGGCCGGTTTCTGATCTTGATGCGGCACGCCAAAAGCGACTGGAGTGACGAGTCGCTTGCGGACCACGATCGTCCGCTCAACGGCCGCGGCCAGCGTGACGCGCCGCGGATGGCCAACTGGCTCGCCGACATCGAGTTGCTTCCGGACGTGATATTCAGTTCCTCGTCGGTGCGAACGCGACAAACGGTTGGACTGATGACGGCTCAGTGGACTTCGGAACCAGAAATATCTTTCTCCGAGTCACTTTATCTTTCATCACCGGAAACTATTTTTCAAACGATTCTCGGCAACGGTGGTGACGCACAACGATTGATGGTTGTCGCCCACAATCCAGGAATGGCTCATCTGGTCAGCCACCTGTCGAACCAGGGTGTCGAAATGCCAACGGCTGCGATCGCCATTTTTCAGCTCGGCGATGTCGTGTGGAGTGAGTTGGACGAGGGTACTTTGAACCTGATTCACTACATGCGACCCAAGGCGCTATAGACGAGTCATGAGTCCCTATCTGTGGTGGATCATTTCGCTGGCCGTACTGATCGGCCACTTCGGGCTGAATCTCTCGATTTACAACCGCATCAATGGATTCGGTCTGCCGCGATGGGTGATCAAGACCATCGTCAGGCTCTTCTTTGCGTTTACGATCCTGCTCCCTCCGACGGTTGTCTATTTTTATCCCGAAATGATCATCGACGTGCTTCAGGGTAGACCGGAGGAAATACCCATCCCGACACCGTTGATGCTCTACGGATGGCTCTGTTTGGCGACCTGGCCTTTTCTTGGTGTTCCCTGGCTCCTGTGGCGCCCAATCTTCGGACTTGAATGGGTCACTGCTCCGAGAAGTGTCGAAGTGGTCGAAGTCCAAGGGGAAATCGAAAACGATTTGTCGCTGAGCACGCGATGTCGTCTGCAGTCTCGGCTGCCAATGAACCAGATGTTCGATCTCAGCATCGAGACGATCGAGTTGCCCGTCGCGGGGCTGCCGCCGGCGCTGGACGGATATCGAATCGCGCACCTTTCCGACGTTCATTTGACCGGTCACGTGCATGCTGATTTCACTCGATTCGTCGTCGATCGGGCAACGGCATGGCAACCCGAACTCCTGGCGCTTACCGGGGACATCATCGACAAACAGCCGTGTGTGAAATGGATCCCCGAGATCTTCTCGGGTGCCGGGGCGAGCGATGGATGTTTCTTCGTGCTCGGGAATCATGACTTGCGAATTGCTGACCCGGGCGAGACCCGGGCCGCAATGGTGGATTCCGGTTGGATCGATCTGGGCTCGCAAGTCTATCCGGCGAAACTTCGCGAAGTACCCCTACAGATCATCGGAAATGAGCATCCCTGGTTCAGGCGGCCGGATTTGCCACCATTGGGGACCGAGGAACGGGCAGACACACCGTTGCGATTCTTGATCAGTCATAGTCCCGATCAACTTTCCTGGGCTCGAAAACGAGGCGTAACCTTGATGCTCGCCGGCCACACCCACGGCGGCCAGGGACGCTTGCCGTTGGCCGGTCCGCTGTTGGGCCCCAGCTTTCATGGCAGCCGCTACGCGTCGGGCGACTTCTACAAGGATCCCACCACGATGCATGTAACACGTGGTATCAGCGGAGTCCATTTGCTGAGGATCAATTGCCGCCCCGAGCTCTCGCTGCTCACGCTTCGCTGCGATCGAAACGTCGACGGCGAGCGTACTTGAATCCAGGAAAGAAAAAACAGCCTGCCGCAACAACGCCGAAAATCAAATGGGCGTACTCAGGCAGGATCGCCATGATCGCTGCAGTGACAAACAGCGCCGCAGCCTGGACGTAAAACGCTCCGCTTAACATGCCCGCCTTGATGATGAACACCATGCCGCTGATCACACCGAGCAGGGGTGACAGGGAAAGCACGGGCAAGCCGAGCCACCATTCAATGGGAAACAACATTCCAATTGCGACCATGCTGGCACCCCAGACGTGCGCCACCTGGCGTTCCACGAAGGTAACCGGTCCCATCCGTTGACGAAGTTTCCAGAAAACGGCGGCCCAGGCGCCGAGCCCGAGGGTCCACATCGCCGCGTAAACCCAACGCTCGGTCACTCCGTTGTAATCGAGTTGCCAGGTCAACAGGCCTGCGACCAGCAGTACCATCGAATGCCAAATCCAGAGCGTGCCCCAATTCTCGAGTACTGCAGCGTGGTGAGTTTCGCGAAACACGCGTGCGACGACCTGGTTGAACCGACCGCTACGGGCCGACACCTTTTCGTCCGACAAATAGGCTTCCAGATCCGCCGCCAGGTCCTCGGCGGATTCGTATCGAAGATCAATCGGCTTCTGCAGGCAGCGGATCACGATCATTTCGAGATCACGGTCAAGCCCGGGTCGCAGGGCACGCGGCGGCGGCGGGTCCTGTTCGATGACCTGCATGACCAATTCCATCGGAGATTCCGAAACGAACGGACTGCGACCGGTCAGCGCAAAAAAGAGCATGCAGCCGAGCGAATAAATGTCGCTTGCCGGGCCAATCAAATTGCGGCGCCCGCCCGCCTGTTCCGGTGACATGTATGCTGGCGTTCCGACCAGCATTCCGCTTCGCGTCAAATCCGCGCTGGATCCCGATTCTTTGGCAAGGCCAAAGTCGGTAATCATCGGAGTGCCGTGCTTCGCAATCAGGATGTTGCTGGGCTTCAAATCGCGGTGCAACACTCCTTGGCTGTGGGCAAAACCGATGGCCCTCGCGACGGCGGCTACGATCCGCGCCGCCTCTCGCTGCGACATCAGTCCGGACGAAACTCGCTGCGACAGCGTTTCGCCCTCGATCAACTGCATGCTGAAAAATGGGCGACCGTCGATGTCGCCCACCTCGTATACCGGCACGATGTTGGGATGCTTCAACCGCGCGGTCGCCGACGCTTCGGTCAGGAATCGTTGCAGGTCGGCTTCGCTGGCGAGGCGGCCGCGGAGAATCATCTTCACCGCAACCTCGCGATTGAGGCTGATTTGCCGGGCACGAAAGACGACACCCATGCCGCCTCGGCCGAGTTCCTCGGTCAACTCGTAATCGCCGACAATCGTCGGCAATGTCAGACTTTTCCAGCGACCGGGAGAGTCGTGAATACCCGGTTCCTCGTGACGCGCGATTCCAGCCGTGTCGGTGACCAGCACCGCGCCAAGCAACCGGCGCAATTCGTCCGCAAGGTCTGGGTGGTCGTCGCAAATTTTCTGCAAGTCGACGATCTCGCCGCGTCCCACCGCATCGGCGACATCCGAGAGAATGTTCGCGAGCCGCTGGTCTCGCTGAGTCTCAGCGCCCGATTCGGACTCGTTCACCCCGATGACTCGCCGCTGGTGTCAACCTCCTGCTGCTCGAGCAGTTCGCGCAGCCGGCGCAGGGCGCGGAGGTAACGCATGCTGGCAGCCGGAGGATTCAGTTTCAGCACTTCGGCGATTTCGAGATTCGAAAGGTGCTCGTAGTGACGCATCAGGATGATCTCCCGGTCCTGGTCGCCCAGCATTTCGATCACCGCTTCGACTTTCCCGGCGATCTCGCGCTGCGTCGCCGCAGCCGCGGGTGTCAAACCGGGATCACACAGTTGCACGGCGAGCTCCATCGTCGAATGGTCGGGCGACGCGGGCACGGACATCGGTTGCTCGCGATCCATGGAACGCTTCGCGCTTCCCCGATGCCGCCGGTACGTATCGATGATGCGATCCCAGGCGATTTGGCGCAACCAGAGATGGAATGCCATGACCGGGTCGTCGAGATACTTTTGCAATCGACCGCTGGCCTCGATCATGACGTCCTGAACGACGTCGCTGACGTCAACTCGGCGCTGTACTTTGCGATCGAGCCGCATTTGCACCAACCGGCGGACCGGTGCGCGATGTTTCTCCAGCAACCGATTGACCGCATCTTCGCTGCCCAACCTTGCGGCGTCGAGCAGCGTCTGGGTTTGATCATCGTTCGGCCAAATTGACTTCGCCATCCACTTCTCCTGCGACCATTCTAGTGGCGCTGCGACGATACCCGTCCAGCCCGGGTAACGACACCGCATCAACGAAATCACCCGCAATCCGCGCCGATCGATCGTCGAGGCTGTGCGGCGGGCTAATTCAATTTGCGAATCTTGATGTTTTTGAAACGCACGGTCATCGGCGGTCCAGCATGGATTTGCAATGCAATCACCCCTTTGGTTGCCGCGTTGGCCTGTTGTTGGTCGATCACTTCCGCCGTCATTGTCTCGTTGATGAAATGTTGCAAGTGATTGCCGTCGGCAACGACGCGAAAATCGTTCCACTTGCCCGGATGAATGCCGGCGGCCAAAGCCTTCGCGTCGCCAAACTGATCGACCGATTTCTTTCCATCGCTGTCAATGGTGACCCTCTGGCCACGTTGAGCCAGAATCCCGCGTCCCTTCTCTTCGTAAAGGATCCCCGCGAACTTGTTGGTAAAATCAATGTCCGCCTGATAACCGCTGACAACGAACTTTTCTTCGTCGATAACCTTGCTGCGGTACTGGATTCCCGAATTGCCGCTTTCAATCTTGAACTGTGCCGTCAGCTCGAAGTTATTCGGTTGGCCGCCCTGCCACACCAGGAAGGTATTTCCGTCGATGGGATGTTCGGCCGTGGTTCGGCCCACAATCTGACCATCTTCCGCCGTCCACAAATCTTCGCGTCCGGCCCAGCCTGTCAAATCGCCGCCGTCATACAGCACAGTCACGTCTGCATCGACATCAGCCTTTGGTGTCTCCGCTGGTTTCTCGGCTGGTTTCTCGGCGAGGGCAACGGCGCAAAGGAATGAAAGGAGAATCGGCAATCCAGCGGTACGTATCATCGGCGGGGGGCTCCGTAATGTAGGTGGCGAACCGTCAAATTGTAGTCCATTCGCAGGAAGCAGAGTCATCATGCGGTGCCAATTCCACCCGGCGTTTGCCAATAGCCACCTCGGCTGTGATCGAATCGAAGTTTTCGCCCGCGAAAACTCTCGTCGAATCCGTCCTCGGCGCTCCAAACACGGCTGCCGCCGAGGAACGTTGCAACGGGCCACCCGCAAAGGGTCACGCCGTGCCACGGACTCCAGCGAGATTTCGTCAACTGATCTTCGTCACGAACGGTCTTTTGACGATCCAGATCGACGAGCACCAGGTCGGCGTCGTACCCCGGTTCGAGCCGACCCTTGCCGACGATTCCCCAAACGCGAGCCGGTGCGTCGCACATCCACGATGCCACTTGGGTGATCGAGCATTGGCCCGCAGCGACCCGGTCGAGCATCAGGGCGAGGCTGTTCTCCACCGCCGGTAACCCCGAGGGACTGTCAGGATACGGCTGCGACTTTTCGTTCAGGGTATGCGGGGCATGGTCGGTCGCGATGACCTGGATCGTGCCGTCCAACAGGGCCTGCCACAATCCAGCGTTATCGGCCGCCGTCTTGATCGAGGGATTCATCTGGATCCGGCTGCCCAACCGCGGGTAATCATCCACATTGAAAAACAGGTGATGCGGACAGACTTCGGCCGTCACGTAGGGCGCGGGATTGGCCAGCAGCGGCAACTCGGCGGCGGTCGAGACATGCAACACATGAAATCGATGGCGATGGCGCCGCGCCAATTCCGTCGCTCGCTTGGTGGCAATCACCGCGGCCCGCTCGTCGCGAATCCGTGAATGGTCCGCGATATCATGCGTTCCCTGAAAACGCTGCGCATTGGCCCGAACCGTCGATTCGTCTTCGCAGTGGGCACAAATCGGCAGACTCGTCTCGGCAAAAATCTTCTCCAGCGCCTGTTGCTGGTCAACAAGCAGATTCCCTGTACTGCTGCCGATGAAGATCTTGATCCCTGGGACCTGGTCCACCTTGGCCAGTTCGGCAACGTTGTCAGGGGTGGCACCGATGTAAAACCCGTAATTCACAATCGACTTTTTCGCCGCGAGCTGTTCCTTTGCTCGAACGCCCTCGATCGTGATCGCCGGCGGCTTGGTGTTCGGCATCTCGAGAAACGCAGTAACGCCGCCGGCAGCACAAGCCCGGGACGCAAAATGCAGATCCTCTTTGTGTGTCAATCCGGGCTCACGAAAGTGAACCTGATCGTCAATCACACCCGGCATCAAGTGCAGACGGGTGCAATCGATCGTCTCATCGACAGCCACATTCTTCCCTGCATCGACGTCGACAATTCGCCCGTCTTCGACAAGCAGTGACCCGACGCGCACGTCGGTCGGGAGCACGAGGTTGGCATTTTGAAAAAGAGTCCGCATCGTTTCGTTCTTCAGATTTCCAGCCGAGAGAGAACCATCCTGCTGGAAGAATACCGCAACCAATGCGGCCGCGCGTACCCGCCTCTATTGGCGTCCGACCGCGCGGCGGAAGGCGTCAAAAGCGTCGCGGAATGCGGCCGGCGGAGGTTTGCGGTTCCCCGAGTCACGAACGCCACGCAGAGGATCGGCCGATTCACGTACCTGGTCCGGCGCATCACTCGGCGGGCGCAGACCGAGGCTCTTGAGCGCCTCTTCGATATCCCGGTTTGTTGATGGTGTGTCGCTCGAGGAATCCATCTCGCGCACGTTTCGCCACCGATCGGAAAACCGCTTCAGGTCCTCTTCGGTCCAGTTCAACTCCTCCAACAACTCGCGGTCCGGCGCGTCGCGAGTCTCATCGAGATAGTCAAGAACCATGTCCGTGGCACGCTTGGCGTAGTCAAGATTGACCGGATCGGGCGGCCGGGCCGAGTCTGCCGCCTCGCCCGCGCCCTCAGCACCGGTACCGGTACCGGTACCGGCGTTGGAATTATCGCCGGTCCGCGACGGATCGGTCGCCGTCGAACTGTCCGAAGCCGACTCATCCCCGGAGGTCGACCCACTCTGGGATTCACCGCTCTGGGATTCACCGCTCTGGGATTCACCGCTCTGGGATTCACCACTTTGGGATTCACCACTTTGGGATTCACCACTTTGGGATTCACCACTTTGGGATTCACCACTCTGGGATTCACCACTTTGGGATTCACCAC
>JAHELS010000183.1 GCA_024644085.1 Rhodopirellula sp. | reverse complement strand
GCGGACCAGCTTGTCAGCGACCCGAACAAATATCCTCTCTTTTCCGGCATCCCCTACAAGTTCCTGCAATTCAACGGGGCGGCGGTTGTCCGACGAGTGCTCAAGCAAGGAGATGTCCTGTGCCGCGAAGGCGAATACGGCTCCACGGCATTCATCATTCTCGACGGCGAATTCGAGATTTTCTTGAGCATCACGCGAGGAAAGGTCCGCAACAAGCCGGAGCGTGGGTTGTTCGGAATGCTCGGCGGATTCAAGGCGGTTGCCGAGAAGGTCGGCGGGCTTGCGAAGTTGGCTGATGTGGGAGGCGCGTCACTTGCGGAAGACCAACGGATCCTTCGAGACAAGAACGATGTCATCCTGGGCGAGATGACGTGCATGAACCGTTATCCCCGCAGTGCCACCGTCGTCGCGACCAGGGACGCCGAGGTGCTCGAGATCAAGCGAAATGTTCTGTACATGCTGCAGCGCAACGCCGTCAGCCGCGAGATACTCGATCGGGTCTACCGCGAACGTTCGTTGACCGGACAACTGACGTCGCTGCCGATCTTCGATTCCCTTGACGAGGAATCCAAGGCGAAAGCTGCGGTCTACCTGCGGGATAAAGTGGACCTGGTTTCGGTCGATCCGGGACAAACGATTTTTCAGCAGGGCGACATCGCAGACAACTATTACGTCACGCGGCTTGGATTCGTCAAAGTCACCCAGGAGTACGGGCGCGGGGAACGCGTGCTGAATTACCTCGGACCTGGAAACGGATTCGGCGAAATCGGGTTGCTCGGGAGCATCGGTGATACGCTTACCGATGTTCTTGGCGGTGATCTGCGACCCGGCGTCCGAACGGCAACCTGCTCAGCCCTTGACCACGTCGAATTGATTCGTATCCGGGGCTCGGACTTTCGCAGTCTGCTGGAACAGTTCCCGGATCTCAAGACCGTCATGGCGGCCGGCGCCCGGGAGATATTGAAACGAGACGAAGCGGCAAGAATTCGCTTGCAAGCGGTCGAAGCCGATGCCGACGATTTCCTGGACCAGGGATTGTATCTCGCCCAGAGTTTGCTGGTGCTCGACCTCGAACGGTGCACACGTTGCGACGAGTGCACCAAGGCTTGTGCCGACACCCACGACGGCGTGACCAGGCTGATTCGCGACGGGCTTCGCTTTGACAAGTTTCTCGTCGCCAGCAGTTGCCGCTCATGCATGGACCCCTACTGTCTGGTCGGCTGTCCGGTCGATGCGATTCACCGCAACGGTGACTCGCTCGAAATCGAAATCGAGGACTACTGTATCGGGTGCGGGCTGTGCGCCGACAACTGCCCCTACGGCAACATCAACATGCACGGGTTCCCCAAACAGGAAGTCAATGAAAAAGGGAAACTGGCACGCGTGTACGAAGTACGCGACGGGATCGAGTTACCTGTGATCCAGCAACGGGCCACCACGTGTGACCTGTGCCGCAGCATCGACGGTCGGCCGAGCTGTGTTTACGCCTGTCCGCATGAGGCTGCCTTCCGGATGTCTGGCGAGGAGCTGATGCGAATCGTCTCGAGGTAGCCGGCGGTGGGCACGATGCCAAATAGCATCATCCCGACTCCGCTGGCAAATCCCACAGGATCGCCGCGGGAATCGGCGGTTTGGCTGCCGGGGCATGGGAAAAGGCTGGAAGCTCCCCCCGGCTGGCTATAATGGGGAACACGCAGGGGTTTCAGCGCGTCTGAAAGATACTTTTTCTGTGCTGGCACCCTCTTTTCGCGTAATTTCCGCGTTTCGGTATGAATTCCTCCGTCCCTTTCGCCACACCGAGGGTCGCGATGTTTTCCGTCCAGGTAAAGCCTACGGGTCGTAAGGGATTTGTTTGTCCGGGCGCTTGTGGGGTGCCGACGAGAATCGATGACACGTCGATGCCTGACACGATGTACCCAGTCCAACCAGCAACTCGCTTTTTTGCAGATACAAGATGAGTTCACCGTCGAATCATTCCACCGCGAAACCCCACCGCCGAATCATGCGACAGTTGCTACACCGGATCATCGGGGGCGGCGAAGTGGCGGACCCCAAGCGTGGCCGACTGTTGATCGAGCCCCTCGAAAAGCGTCAGCTACTCGCAGGTGATCTCGAACTCCTGTTCACCGATGGCTCGGAAACACAGACAACAAGCGCCCCGGCCGAAACGGGAATCATCCGGGCCGCCGGTCAGGCAGAGGGTGAGTTGGCACCTGACCTGGTTCAATTCGCCACGGACCTGGCCGACGCGGGCGTCCAGTTTTTCGGCGCCCATTGGTGTCCGGCATGTACGCAACAGAAAGAGTTGTTCGATGATGGCAAAGACAATTTGCCGTTCATCGAGGTAACCAACTCCCAACGGCAACTCAACGACATCGGGATCGCCGAAGGCATCACTGAGTTCCCCACTTGGGAATTCCCCGACGGCTCACGCGAAATTGGTGTCCTCTCACTCGACACTCTCAGCCAACGCAGTAACGTCCCGATTCCACAAAGTGAACAGCCCACCTTCGAGCCGATCGGCAACCGGACAGTCCGCATCGGTTCTCCGCGTCACGTTCCGATTGACGTTTACGATCCCGACGGCGGTCCTCAGTCGGTGACCGTTTCGATCGATAATCCCGCCTTGCTCGAAGCCACCGTGCTTTCGGGGAACCGGTCGATTCGGATTGATATGGCAACCTACGGCGACATGGTGTTCGAGCTATTCGAACAGCGTGCTCCGGTCGCGTCGGGCCGTGTGATTGCACTCGCCAATCAAGAGCCGGTCGGATTCTACGATGGCATTATCTTTCACCGAGTGGTTGATAACTTCGTAATCCAAGGGGGCGACCCAACCGGAACGGGAACCGGCGGATCGTCACTGGGAACGTTCGACGACGATTTTCATCCCGACTTACAGCACAACCGGGAAGGTGTTCTGTCATACGCAAAATCGAGTGACGACACCAACGACTCGCAATTCTTTATTACCGAGGTTCCGACTCGATTCCTCGATTTCAATCACTCGGTATTCGGTCAATTAGTTGAAGGGTTTGACGTTCGCGAGGCAATCAGCGGAACGAGCACTCCGCAATCTCGCGGCGTTGGTAGCTCACAAAAGCCCGACATCGACGTCACCATCGAAACGATCGAGGTCTTCAATGACTTGGAGAATTCGGTCGTCATGCTCAAGGCACTCGGGATCGGTTCCACCAACGTGACATTCACGGTGACCGACACCGATGGCAACTCGCACTCGGAAACGGTCCTGATTACAACTGCTGCCGATACTGCCAACAGCCAGCCTTTCTTGAATGCCATTGCCACGCCAGCACCGACACCTGCCAACACCCCCGCTCAGTTGCAATTGTCGAGCGTCGATGTCGAGAATGATGCCGTCACCTACTTCGCGACATCGCAGTCAAACCCCGCCAACGGCACGGTCTCGGTCAATTCGTCCACCGGTTTGGTAACGGTGACGCCGGCCAGCGGTTTCACCGGTACGATCAATGTGCAGGTCGGCGTGGAACCCGGCCCGGGCGTTGTTGGAAACGCATCGGGCGATAGCGATACCCAAACGGTGCCGTTCTTGTTCGAAGGAGAATCGGTTTCGGCACCAACTTCGGTTGATCTGCAGGCCAGCAGCGATTCGGGAACCAGCAACAGCGACAACATCACCAACGCCGGTTCGCTGACCTTTGCGGTCAACGGCGTCGCCAGCGGCTCGACCGTGGAATTGATCAATGTCGCCAGCGGTTCGGTCGTCGGCACCGGATTAGCAACCGGAACGAGCATCGCGATCACTACCAGCAACATCGCGGCCCTTGGTGACGGGACTTACCAAATTGCCGCCCGTCAACGTTCGGGAAGTAACACCAGTGGCCTGTCGCCGGCCCTGACGATCCAATACGACTCGACCGCTCCCGATTCGGTCGTCGCCAGTGCCAACACTCGCGGGAACGTCGGTCGTGCCTACCTTTCTGACTTGATCAGCCCCGAAGAGGGCAGCGGATTGATCTACGCACTCTCAGCGGCCCCCAACGGTGCGACGATCAACAGCAACACGGGCGTGGTCAATTGGACGCCCCAGTCCAGCCAACTTGGCGACAATACGTTCTCGCTTGAATTAACCGACGCGGCAGGAAACACCCGCTCGGAATCCTTCACAGTCGCGGTCGCCGGCGCGCCCCTTGCCGAAATCAAACTACAACTCACTGATTTGCAGGGCAATCCGATCACGGCGATTGCTGCGGGGCAATCGTTCCTGTTGAACTTCATCGCCGCGGATGCCCGATTCGGCCCCAAACCGGGTGTGTTCGCCGCTTACACCGACATCTTGTTCGACAGCGGCTTGGTTCGTCCGGTACCCGGGTCGCCGATCGAATACAACGACGACTTCCCGATCGTTCGCAAGGGAACGTTCTCGACTGGATTGATCGACGAAATTGGTGCGGTCAGCGATTCCATCGTTGCCACCAACGTCACCGAGAGTCTGATCGCCACCATTCGCATGGAAGCTTTGTCGAGCGGAACGGTCAATATCCGCAGCGAACCCGCCGACGAAAGCAACAGTGAGATTCTGCTTTATCTGAACGACAACCAGATTCCGGCCGAGTCGGTCGCCTTCGGTAGCGCCACCTTGGCGATCGGACAGAGCTTTACCGTCGGCGATGATGTGTTCACCGTTGCCGAAGACTCCGGTGCTACCGCGTTGGATGTTCTGGCCAATGACGAGATTGTTTCGGGCAGCGGTTCCCTTTCGGTCGTCTCGGTTACCCAGCCCGCCAGCGGCGGCAGCGTCACGCTCGATGGCGGCGTGGTGCGGTTCACACCTGCGACCAACTTCAACGGACAAACGACGTTCACATACCGGGTCAGCGACAGCGGCGGTGTCCAGGAAAACGGCAGTGTCACCATGACGGTATCGCCGGTGAACGATGCCCCCGATGGTGTCGATGATTCCTTGAACGTGAATCAGAATTCCACCAACAACACGCTCAACGTGCTGGCAAACGACATTGACGTTGACGGCAACTCGTTGACGATACAAAACGTCGGCACAACAAATAACGGCGGGAGCGTGACGATCAACAGCGGCGGAAAAACCTTGAACTATTCGCCGCTGAGTGGGTTTACCGGTACCGAAACATTCACCTACACCGTTACCGACGGATCGCTCACCGACGTCGTCAACGTTACGGTGACGGTCGCGCCGGCCGACAACCCGCCTACCGCCAATAACGATTCCTTCGATCTGACCGAGGACGACCCGGAAGCCGAATTCGACGTGCTCAGCAACGACACGCGCGACGTCGACAATCAAACGTTTGTGATCGATTCGGTGGGTGTTCCCACGCAGGGCGGATCGGCCCGAGTCAGTGCTGACGGGACCCAGTTCTTCTACGCTCCGGCGGCCAACTTCGCCGACGTAGAAGAAGTCAGCTACACGATTCGCGATACCGGCGGCGGGCTCTCGGTCGCAACGGCAACCTTCACCGTCGCTGGAGTAAATGATCCGCCGCCAATCGCGGATCTCACTGTTGTACTGAACCGCGGTGCCGGTGAATCGCTCGTCTTTTCACTCACCGACTTGCCCGCCAACGTTGACCTGAATGAAACACTGGCAATCAACACTGCCGCGTCACCTACAACTGCTGGCGGCAGCATTCGGATCGATGGAACGACAATCCTTTACACCGCTCCCTCCGCCGACTTCACCGGCGATGACAGCTTCGCGTACAGCATCGGCGACGGCAGTGCGCTGTCCAGCAGCGGCACGATCAATGTCGAAGTCTCAGACTTCACCGAACGAAATATCCGCGTGAATTTTGGTGCCGTCTCGGTCTCCGGGCAGGTTAACGGAATCATGTTGCGGGGGACCAACCTGCTTGGTGAAAACGTTCAACTTCCACTTGCCTACCAGGCCGATACGGCTCTTTTCGCTGGCATTCTGCCGGGCGACTACACCATTGATGTCCCCGCCATTCCTTTTTTCCAGAAGGCAACCAGTCCACGACAAATCTCGGTGACCAGCGCTGCGGAAGACGGCGACATGACCGTCGACGTCGAGATCGGCGCGCTGCGACCCGAATTCATTTCCATTCGCGATTGGCTCGGATCGACGTCCGATAACTCGATCTTGACGGCCGTCGAGCCGGGGCAAACCGACCTGATCACTCTGAAGTCCACTGCTGCCGACACAATCAGCAACCCGGTGGTCGAGTTGGATACCACCGGTGACAACGTCACGATCCACGGTACGGCTCCCGATTCAACCGATCCCGTTGTCCCGCAAACCATTCCGACCCGCACCGACGCACGGGTTCAAAGCCGCGGCGTCGTCGACGGGATTCAGCTATTGAAAATCAGTGGCGTCACATTTACCACCGACGCCACCTCAGGCCCCGAAGGCGAAGCCTTTGTGCCGGCAAGCTCATCCAATGTTGATCAACCACCCGCTGTGCAAGCAACTCAAGCGTCTTCAAGTGTGTTGTCACTCGGTGGCTTGCAAGCCGAAGGAGAGTCAATAGCTGCCGGCGCAACAACGCAAACTGATCTCTTCGTGCCGGTAAGCAACCTCGTTTCGACGCGAACCGATGCCACCGTGTTGCCGCTCGAGCACGGCGATGTGTGGCTGGGTGAATCCACGAGCGAGGATTCGTCCGGCACTGGATTCGGTGCTCGGGGTGTGGACGAGGCGATGCGAAACGTCGCCTCGGATCTCACATTGGTCTCAGCCACGGCCGATTCTCTGGCCACCGAATCCGAAACGGCAAGCCTCGACGAGTCAGCCATCGACGCCGTTCTGCAAGGCGAGCTTTAAACCGTTTTTTACGGTCTGCGCGTCGATTTCGCGGCCCCCGAGATGGCTCCCGCTTGGGCTCATCGACGGGCTTCATGGGCGCGAGCAGCGGTGAAATGGGGCCCGCGAGCCCGTTTTGGGCCAAAAACCCCGAAAAACGTGGGGTCTTTTGGGCCAAGTCGGGTTGCAACGATGCCAATTGCCGCATAACACATTGCCCTAAGCAAACACGGTCCCCAGCTTCCGCATCCCACAGGCGTGGCGACTGAGGAGACGTGAATCGCCTGGGCGAGCACCAATCACGCCCAGAACGACCCAAATCACCACCCCCCACAGAAGGTTCTCCCCCAATGGCAAAAGCTGCTCAGAAGGCACCTACGAAGACTCAGATCCTGGCCAACATTGCAGAAGAAACGGAGTTGTCGAAAAAAGACGTCGCCGCAGTATTCGACGCGTTGGCAGGCGAAATTGAAAAAGCGATCTCCCGGGGCGGTCCCGGTCAATTCGCGATTCCCGGTTTGTGCAAGATCGTCCTGAAGGATGTCCCCGCCAAGCCGAAGCGTAAGGGCCGCAACCCGGCCGACGGGACCGAAATCTGGCTCAAGCCGAAGCCGGCCAGCAAGAAGCTGACGATTCGTCCCCTCAAGGGACTCAAGGAAATGATCTAAGCCCCGCGGCTCGGATCACTTCTCTCTGCCCACGTTGACTGCCTCGCGCGACTGTTGCTGCGAGGCAGTTGCCGTTTCCGGGGCGAGGCCACGACCGATGCCAACGGCGAAAGACTACTTCTCCCTTGGTCCCGGCTTTTCGATGACCGATTCGATCTGGACCGCCTTTTTGCCTTTGAACGCACCGGCTCGGGCGTTGTATTTTGGCACGTCCTGAACCGCCAATTCGAGCGGATCATTGACTTCTTTTTCAGTCGTGATGATGTCTCCGACCGACAGATCGAGCAAATCTCCGGTCCGGATCTTCGATGTCGCCAGGGTCACAACGATGTCCACCGGCGCGGCGTCAACACTCGCTGTGATTTTTCCACGAGTCTCGTCGGTTGGCTTTCCTTTTCCGTAACCAACCCAACCATTGCGTGACAGCTTTGAGTTGAAGTTCTCGATCGTGTTGAACGGGATGCACAAATTCAGCATGCCGCGATTCTTGCCGAGCAACACCTCGAATCCGACGAGTATGACAACTTCGTTGGGCGGCACGATTTGAACGAGCTGCGGATTGCTTTCGACGCTTTCGACCGAAAGATCGAGTTCCGTGATATTCTCCCAGGCAACTTTCAATTGAGTCAGAAAAACGTCGACCACGCGGCCAATCAATCGGTTTTCGATTTCAGTCAGCGGGCGGCGAATCGTCTCTTGAGGATGGGGATCACCACCGAGCATTCGGTCGATAATCGCGTAGGACAAAGCCGGGGCGATGTCGAGAATCCAATTGCCGTCAAGCGGCGCAGGTTTCAGAACATTGAAACAGCTTGGATTATCGAGGCTGAAAACAAACTCACTGTAGGTCAATTGGTCGACGCTCAGCAGTTTGACTTCGATCATCGTTCGCAACATGCCGGAGACCGAGGCACCGAAGTTACGGGCCAAAGTTTCGTGCAGCGAATGCATCGCCCGCATCTGGTCCTTGCCGACACGCTCGGGCCGTTTGAAATCGTAGGCCGTCACTCGCGAGGATGTCTTGCTGACGATACTCGGCGAAGCAGCCGACGCGGTCGGGCTCTTTTCGGACGAAAACTTCGGTGCCTGTGGCTTCGGAGGGCCGCCCTCGACCGTTTCCATCGCTTTGAGCAGACTCTCGACCTGGTTTTGGCTGAGTGATTCCTCGGACATATCCTTCGTCCTCTGTCTTCCTGTTGACTGCCAACCTCGGCGGCTGACCGGCTACTCTCTGATTTGTCCATCGCCATGGACGATGTATTTGTAGGTCGTCAATTCGCGCAACCCGCACGGGCCTCTTGCGTGAAATTTGTCGGTCGAGATACCGATTTCGGCTCCCAATCCGAATACGCCACCATCGTTGAATCGAGTGCTGGCGTTAACCATCACTGCCGAACTGTCCACCAACAGAGTGAATGTATCCGCCGAACGCAGATCCTCGGTGACGATCGCGTCGGTGTGATGCGAACCGTACCGATTGATATGATCCGCAGCCTGTTCGAGCGAATCTACAATTGCAATGCTGATCGTCGGACCGAGGTACTCTGCCGACCAATCCTCCTCGGTAGCCGGAAGTGCGTCGCCGATCAACTCGCCCGCACGGTCGTCGGTTCGCATTTCCACGCCGTGCTGACGCAATCGCTCTGCAATCACCGGCAGCGCCTGCGCCGCGATCGCCTTGTGAACAAGCAGCGATTCGCATGCATTGCACACCCCCATCCGCTGGCACTTGGAGTTTTCGATGATCTTTGCCGCCATCTCGATATTCGCCGAATCATCAACGTAGACATGGCAATTGCCGTCGTAGTGCTTGATCACCGGCATCGTCGCTTCCTGTGCCACTCGCCGTATCAGCCCTTCACCGCCTCGTGGGATCGCAACGTCAATCAATTCCCCTTGCGACAGAAAATGTCCCACAGCCGCCCGATCCGTTGTCGAGACCAGTTGAACCGCGTGCTCGGGAACCCCCGTTTCCCTGGCCGTCTGTGAAAGCACATCGACGATCGCCGTGCTGCTGTGGATTGCTTCCTTGCCACCACGCAAGATCACCGCATTACCGCTCTTAACACAGATCCCGGCCGCATCCGCCGTCACGTTGGGACGGCTCTCGTAAATGAAGAAAACCACTCCCAACGGCACACGCCTTTTCTGGATCCGCAGACCTCCCGGACGTGTGAATCCGTCGATGATCTCGCCAATCGGATCCGGCAACATCGCGATCTCGCGAAGTCCGGTGGCGATCCCTTCGATTCGCGCCGCATCCAATCGCAGTCGATCAATCGCTGCATCGCTGAGTCCGTAAGTCGGAGCAGCCGCGAGATCCTCAGCATTGGATCGCATGATCGCATCGGTCGACGACGTCAACGCCTCGGCCGAGGCAAGCAACCATCGGTTCTTGACTGAGGCATCGAGCGAGGCAAGTCGATACGAGGCGGCTCTGGCAGCCTCCGCCGTACTTCGGCAGTAGAGGGCGAGTTCGGAATCGGTGGACGTAGTCGACATCAGCAATGGTGAAAGGGCAATTCGGGTAAGCTAAACAATCAGGCTCGATTCTCGGTAAAGCTCGGTGCAGGGTCAACGTCGATCGGAAGCAGAGGGGCAAATTGCCCAACTTGCCCCACTTGACGATAATCAAGCCTGGTAGGTAGGCACTGTTAGAACCCCAGCGAGATCGCGATCCGTCCTCGATTCCATCGTGATCCGGCATCGATTCCACCGAGGGCGTCGGCGAGCGAACACTCTGCGACGGCGTCATGGCCGTCAAACCGAACTGCGATCCCGCTTCGACTGGCGACGGATCAGCCGGTTTCGCCCGGAAGACTTCGCTTCGTAAAGAGCGACATCACAGGCAACGTAGGTTTCGTCCCAGGAATCGTCCGGTTTGACATCGATCACGCCGGCACTTGCCGTCACGCCGACTGTCAAGTCGTCGAAGACCATCGGGGTGCCGGCGAGTCGCTTCAAGGTCGCATCAATGACGGCGCAGGCCTGATCGAGTGAATAGCCCGGCATCAGCAGCGCGAATTCTTCTCCACCAAACCGGGCGGCCGACATCTGGTGCTGCAACGTATCGGTCAGAATCGCGGCAATTTCTTTCAGCACCGCATCGCCGATGAAGTGGCCATGTCGGTCATTGACCTTCTTGAAGTGGTCAACATCGATCAGCGCGATCGACATCGGCTCGCTCTTCGCTTTGGCCGATTCGAGCAATTCCGAGAACTGCGACTCCAGATGGCGTCGATTCGGCATTCCCGTCAGCGGATCGTTGTCGGCAGCGGCCTGGAAGCCCATCACTTTTCGCTGGCGAGCGATTGCGAACCGCACGGCGCGGAATAACATCTGGCCGGTTACGTGTCCCTTGGCCATGAAATCCTGGGCACCGCTTTCGATCGCGCGGAGAGCCAGATCCTCGTCGTCCAGACCGGTAAAAACAACGATCGGCAATCTCGCATCAAGTGCCCGAATCTGCTCGAACGAATCGAGGCCCTCCGCATCGGGCAGACAGAGGTCGAGTATCGTGACGTCGTAATCATCCGACTGAAGTCGAACCAGCGCGTCGGCGAGTTTCGAGACACGGTCGACGTCGAATTGCAATTCCGGATTCGATTTCAATAGCCGAGTCACGAACGTCGCATCGATTTCGCTGTCCTCGATCAACAGGACACGAATCGGCTTTGATGAGGTTTCAACCATGTCGCGAACTCGGGTATTCGATGCCGGAAGAGTTTTCGATCGAGTCAATGATTCCCGACCGTTTCCACTGGCAAACAGGCGTGTCCCAAACCTACGTTGCGTGCGCCATTCAAAGTCAGTCGCAGCCGGCCTATCCGACCACTCGCGACGGTTTTCGAGGGGCAGCAACAGGCTGTGACTGTTTTTCGCATGGATCCGGTTCTACCGAAACGCCGTTCGCGAGAACCGGCCACAACCTGTGAGACCTTCTTTGCTTCCAGTGAGTCAGTGTCTGGAATCCATCTGTTTATCGGTAGAAACGAAGACCGACAAAGACGTTGTGGAACTCAGGCTCGAGTTGGCCCAACCGGTCATCGGGAACCGCACCCGTATCGACGAGCTCAACCTCGGTCGCTCCGAAGAAGCGATACTCGGCGAAAAGATCGACGTTGCAGTTGATTCGCTTGCTTCCGCCCGCAATGAACTGGTACGCAAACGCTTCGTCCTCAATCTCAAACGTCGTTGCGGCCGTGTTGAATTCGCCATCGAAGATCGCGAATCCAATTCCGCCGCCGATGTACGGCGAAAACCCGCCGAGTTCCCAATTGTTGAAGTCGTGATACAGATTGGCCATTCCGGAATAGGTGAACAGATGCCCGCTCCAGTCAGTTGTCGCGCCGTTGACGGTCCACTGGTCAGCGGTGTTGCTGCGGAACGCGAATTCGAGTTCCCCACGCAGGGCGCAATTGATTCGTCGCCCCTTCGCGGCGCCGATTGCCCAACCATCGTTAAAGGTGCCCTGTAATTCTTGAGGCGGCAGTTGGCGTCGACCTGTGTATTCGTCAAGCATGTTCCAGCCACCGAACACGCTGGCGTACTTGCAACGAGGCTCGCAGCACTCTTTCTTGCAAGGCTTGCAGCAACTGTCGCAGCCACCCGCCGCATCACAAACGCTATCGCAGGGAGCCGCATCACACTTAGCCGCTTCGCATGCGGGCTCTCCGCAAGGGGCTGCGTCACAGCAATCGGTTTCGCACGCTCCAGCATCGCAGCCGGCGTCGCAGCAAGCATTGCCACGTAGTTTCGCGAATGGTCCAGCCGCATGGGATGTCGGTGAAAAACCGATCATTACAACGGCGACAGCAACGAAAAGAGGGAGTTTCCTTGTCATAACGGCACTTCCTTGTGCAAAGTGGATTGGAGTTCAAGAAGTTTCATCGGGAAGGTTTGCCGAGGTGATCGCGAAGAATTTGTTACGGCTCC
>JAHELS010000182.1 GCA_024644085.1 Rhodopirellula sp. | reverse complement strand
ACGTCGGTTTGACCGCGTGATACGTCGGTTTGACCGCTGGGGGAGGACTTCGCCTCCACTGGCCCGCCGAGGTACTGGAGCGTCCCGACTTCCGCGAATCCGAATGCTTCGCACCATCGCCCGATCGAGTCATCTCGCGAATCGGCAGGATCGGTGGCCCATTGTACGAACCGCGTGCCGCGGCGATCGAATTCCGCTTCGACGGCCATCGAAAGCTCGGTCATGATCTCACCGGCGTCGTCACCGTCGCGGTGTGCGAGCAGTCCAGCGTGCAAGATCGTTGCGGAATCGGTCGGCGGCGCCGATTCGTTGGAGGCGGGCTGCCGGATAGCAATGACAGCGGCCACCGGCGTGTCGGTCGCATCCCGGGGCGATGCGTCGATAAAGACGATCCGGTCGCGCTCACCCGTCTGGATCACGCCACGGAGGTGATCGATCACAATCTGGGCCCGTGCGAGCGAGAGGTTCTGGAGCAGCCGGGGGAGGCATTGTTCCAAAGTTTCCAGCGGAGCGGAGCGAGTTTGAAAGCCGGTCAATTCAGCCTGCCAGGTTGGAAAAATGGGTAGAAATTAAAGATTCCGCATTGCGAAATGCCCGTTTTCTTCTCGCCGGTAAGGCTTATCATAGGGGCCACTCGCGGGGTCTGCTGCACCACGATAGGGAATCTTTGGGAGCTGCGGCATCGCACGGACGGGACGAACGGCTCGAGTCGTCCCACAGAGGTGAGGATCCATCCTTCCTCACCACACTCCCTCCAAAAGCAGAATGGAAACCAGCTGGATGTTACGACGAACCAATCTTGTATTCCTTGCCGTGGCGACCACTTTCACGTGGATGATCGTGGATAGCCAGCAGTGCGATGCTCAACGAATCCTGCGCCGGATTCAAAACCGATTACCGATCCGGATTTTGCCGCTCGAATCACCACGAGTTCCGTCACCTGAATTGAATGCCGAAAACGCAGAGGGAGCGTTACAGAGTCGACCGCCAACACAGATTTCACCGGATCAACGTCGAATCCAACCGCAACGTGTCAGCCCGCTCAACCCGCAATCCGATCCAAACACCGACGCATCCGCCCGGAGGCCGGTGGACGCGAATCGATACGGCCAATCGGTTCTTTCGCCGATCACTTCCGGCAACCAACCTGAGCTTGCCGAGCCCGGCATCGCATCGACCGCGTCAGCGCAGACGGGCGATCCAACGCTCGGCATCCAGGTGTTGCCATCGCGAAGCGGCATGGCGGGATTGGAGGTTGCCGAGATTCGATCTCATTCGTTGGCTGGTGACGCCGGTTTGCTCACGGGCGACGTGATCGTTGCGGTCGAAGGAAAACCGACACCGACGGTGGCTGACATTGCCCGGCAGCTTCGTGGTCGTCAGGGCGGCGACGAGATCGAGGCGACCATTGTCCGGCGCGGTCGAACCGCAACGTTTTCGATCCCGCTTGTCTACAAACCATCGACCAATGTTGCGTCATCGCAATCGAGATCGATGGTGGCCCAGGCGAGTGCCGAGGAGTCGATCCCAACGGAGATACGTCCGGCGCTGCCCGTTGCCGAGACCGAGCTGAGGCAAATTAAGCCGACGCCCGCAGGGACAACCGCTGCGGATCGAGGCGAACCAGTTCCCGCAAGTGATTCCGTAGAACCAGCCATTGCACTCGAACCAGCCATTGCACTCGAACCAGCCATTGCACCCGAAGCCGTCGAACCGGTGCGCAGAAAAAGCGAAGCTGTTTCGCTGGGGGTCACCGTGACCGATTCACAGAGCGTGCGAGGTGCGATTGTGACCGATGTCGCGGAGAGTTCTCCGGCTGCTGCTGCCGGTTTGAAGGCTGGCGATCGAATTGTTTCCATCGACGGACGACTGGTGTGGGACCAATCGAGATTTGACGAGGAACTAGCACAACAAAATGTCGGTGACCAATTCGCGCTGCAGTTGGTACGCGACGGGGCATTGGTTGGTGCCGATATCACGCTGGTCGATCCCGCATCCGACAGCCTGCCCGGTGCTGCGGCGAACAAGAAATCGGATGCCGGCGGCGTGCTCGACGGTTTCGGTTCCGTCTTTGGTGGTTTCCTCGGGACGCGCGACGATGCCAAGCCGGCGAGAAAGGAAGTCAAGAAGGAGCCTGCCGACGATGACGAGATGGCTTTCGGTGACGACGAACCGATCGGACAAGTCATATTCGAGGAGGAGGTCGATCAAGCGATTGATGAACTGAAGAGCGATCCTCCCTCACTCGAAACGCTTCAACCGCCACCGAGCAAGAAAGAGATCGAACTCAACGCGCCGTCGCGCGGCGCTGACTCGATCGAAGAATTGCGAAAAGAAATCGAGCGACTTCAGGAGCGATTGAAAGCACTCGAAGAAAAATCCTAGCGGCAACGAGCCAACCAAAAGAGAACCGAACGCGAGCCAGACTCCGTGTCTGCGGATGCGTTTGCACCTGATTCCATGCCGATGGCGCCAGGCACTGTCCACCAAATACGAGACCTGCGCTAGGCACTGTCCCGCAAATGTGAGCCGAACGCGCTAGCGTCGGGCCTTCCGTTGACAACAGTTCAGATTTGCGGCCGCGGCAAGCGTCGTCGGCTCACCAATTCGCCTTTCATCATTTACGGGACAGTGCCTAGCGTCGGGCCTTCGGTCGAAAACGGTTCAGATTTGCGGCCCGCGGCTAGCCGCCGGCTCACCTTGGCCGTAGGCCAGTCACGGGCCTAAGCAATCACGGTCTGTGTTCATCGGGCGGTCGGGCAATCACTTGAACCATTCCGGAACTCGCAGAACTCGGTCCGGCCTACGAATCTCAAACCATTCCGGAACTCGCGAAGCTCGGTCCGGCCTACGAATCTTAAAACCATTCCGGAACTCGCAGAGCTCGGTCCGGCCTACGAAGCTGCGTGCTTGTATCACAACTCGAAGAGTTATCTCACCAATGATCCGGATGTCGGATGTCCGCTGAAGAGTCCTCAGAAGAAACACAGGGAGCGACACCCGACATCGGCGTCGACCCGGTCGGATTCGATCATGCCGCGGCGAAGGTGAAATCGTTTCCGCAATCGCCCGGCGTCTACTTGATGAAAGATTCGGCGGCTCGTGTGATCTACGTCGGCAAGGCGAAAAACCTGAGAAGCCGCGCGAGCAGCTATTTCCTGAAAGCCGCGGCCGAAGATCAGCGTACCGCGACGTGGATCCAGGAGATTGCGGACATTGATTTTGTGAGTTGCGAAAGCGAAGTCGACGCGCTCTTGATGGAATCCAGGCTGATCAAGGATATCCAACCCAAGTTCAACAAAGAGCTGAAGGACGACAAGACCTTTCCCTACCTGATGATCACGACTCGCGAGGAGTTCCCGCGCGTGGAAGTGACGCGCGAGCCCAAGTCGAGTGGTGTCAAATTGTATGGTCCGTTCGCCAGCGCCGGCGCGCTGCGGGGCGCGATTCAAGTGCTCCAGCGGATCTTCAAGTTCCGCACCTGCACGCTTGATATCAGCGAGTCGGACGAGCGGTGGAATTGGTTTCGCCCCTGTTTGCTGGCGAATATCCAGCAATGCACGGCTCCCTGTAACTTTCGGATCAGCAAGGAAGACTATCGGCGCGACATCAAGCGACTGCAGACATTCCTCGACGGCGGGAAGACACGGCTGTTGAAGGAAATGCGAAACGAGATGCAGGCGGCGAGCAAGGCGCTCGATTTCGAGCGGGCTGCCGTATTGAGGGACGAGATCAACATGCTCGAGCGATTGGAGGAACGGGGCGAACTCGACACACATGCGCAACCCGAGGTTTTCTACATCGATCCGACGAAGGGCCTGGCCGGTTTGAAAAAGGTCCTCAGCCTCGACGAGACTCCGCGCATCATCGAGGGTGTCGACATTGCACATCTCGGCGGAAACGAAACGGTCGCAAGTCTGGTCCAATTCATCGACGGCTTGCCTTTCAAACCGGGGTACCGTCGGTTCCGTATCCAGGACGTCGGCGGAATCGATGACTTCCGCAGCATCTACGAAGTCGTCTCGCGGCGGTTTCGCCGGTTGAGCAACGATGGCGATACCTTTCCCGATATCCTTTTGATCGACGGCGGCAAGGGTCAACTCAACGCGGCAATGGCGGCGTTCCGGGACCAGGAAATCACTCCGCCGACCGTGATCTCGTTGGCGAAGAAGGAAGAAGAGATCTTTCGCCCCGGTGATTCCGAGTCGATTCGGCTGAGCCGCGGCGCCTTCGCATTGAGGTTGTTGCAATACGTCCGCGACGAATCACATCGCTTCGCGCAACACTACCACCACATCCTGCGCAACAAGTCCACCTTCGATCGGTAGGCACGTCGGAGTTTGCGGCTGGGGTTGCGTTCGAGTGAGCCCGAGTGAGCGACCTGGATCCTGCAAGAGATCGGTTGCAACCAACGCATCACAGCTGGTCGACTGTTGAGGGGACCTGTGCGACTCGAACGAGCACGACGACTTGTTGGGGGTCGTGATGGGTTCCTTGACCCGAGAGCATGTGTTTGGCCAAACCGCTCACGGGAGTGTCAGCTGCAAAGACTAGCAGATCCCCCTCGCTGGCCTTCAACTCGATATCGAGTTCGGGGATCGACCACGAATCTCGCTGGGTGTCGATGCGAATCGCCGATTCGCTGCTGATCCATTTTTGGCGGGCGTCACCGAAGTGGACTTCCGGTCGAAACTTCAAATGGACCTGCTTTTGCCCGGCTGCGCGCGTCGCTGTGATCCCGAAAAAGTATTGGGCGTGGTTCAATGTGCGTCCGATTGTTTCGCCCTCGAGCCTCACCAGTGCTACGTGACTTCCTTCGATCGGTTGGCGGAGAGGCAATTCGTAGCGACGGCCGAAGCGCATCGGGATTCGTTTCTCGCCATGTGAGACATCACTGGCGACCGACGCGCGGCTGAGGAATTCTTCAACGACGTCCTGCTCGGTGCTGGCCGCAGCGAGCCGTTGTCGAAACCTTTCCTCGTTGGCCACTGCACCGACCCGGATTCCGTTCGCGATCAGCCGCTGGCGTGCGGTAACATCGACCGCCGTCTCATCGACCCACTGCCAATACGCGTTGGACTGGTCAACGTCCTCGACATCGGTGAGGTCCCCGATATCTGTGGCGATGTTGACGAATTCGACATCGAGCAAAACCTGTTTCCGGCTACCCAGCGTTGCCGTATTCCGCGAATCGACCTCGATCTCGCTCGGAGTGGTATCCTTCCACGTCGCGCAGCCGACCACCCCAACCACTCCGAGAAGCGGCAGAATGTATTTCAGCGTCGACTTGGAATTTCTCTTTCGCAGCAGCTCGATTCCTTGAGCAGCGTGAGGGTGGCGCCAGCAGCCAAAATGTCTGGCGCGCGGAGCTGTCGGCATTGAGTCCGGGGCATCCTGGGTCGAACGCTACGAATTGCAGGGTCAAAGCGTCAAGAGAGACGTGTTTGCCGTCAGGCGGTCCGAGGCCGGAAATCACGGTGAAAACTGTCTGAATCTGGCTTTGCGGGCGCATCCCGGCCCGAAAAGCCTCGTATGCGAGGCGCCAAAGCGAATAACCCGCTGTGGGAATCGGCCCAAACGCCGCCAAAGGGCGAATTTATTTGACGAAATGGGGTCGTTTCGGAGATACTGGGCACAGTCTTTTCTGTTCGACCGGCGACATCACAGCCGGCAATACGCTCCTACGGTGACCCGCTCATGAGCATCCGACCTTTGTCGACACACAATCCGGCCCCCCGTCCTTGCCGTTCCCGTCGCGTCGGAGCTCTCTGCGTCGCGGCGCCAAATCACCAGAAACGCCGGGGGACGTTGTGGTTGGCGATCTTCATCGCGGCCGGGATGTTGGCAATCTTGGCGACGACAGCATCAGGCCAGAATGCAAACTTCCCTTACGACTCGATCCCGATGCACGAAGCGTTGGGTGATGAGACAACGGTCAAACGAGTCCAAGGCGCCACGAAGCTTTTTGCCCAGCAAGGCAGAGGGAATCCAAACATGGCCCGCGGCTACTTTGGCTTCTACATTCCCGCAAGGATGACGGCACCCGATGGTGTCAAGCACATTTCGGAACTCGCCGATGAGACCAACACTTTGTTGTCTCGCGCCCAGCGATCCAATCGCCCGCAGATCGCAACGCAGTTGGCAAACTTCGTTTTTGAAGGAATGAAAAAAGTCGCCGAGGGGAATCATCATCCCGCAGCCCGGATCAACGCTGTGCTGATTCTCGGTCGTCTCGATAGCGTACCGACAAACCCTCAAACACGGACGCCGCCGGTGCCGAAGCGAGAATCTTTGCCAATCCTGTTGGCGCTGTACCAGGATGAAAACAATGTCGACGGAGTCCGAGCGGCGGCACTTTCCGGTTTGCACCGGCACGCCAACCTGGGATTCAACCAGATCCCGGATGCGGAGAAAGCAACGCTCGTCACCGCCATGACCGAACTCCTTGACTCGCAACCACCCGACGGCCGACCAGCCCGGGCGCATGCGTATCTGCAGCGGTATGCCGTCGATATCATCGACTCGCTGCGACCCCAGGACGACAAATCGCTTGGCGTCAAGCTGGTCACCATCAGCACCGAAGAGGCGACGCCGGATCTGATCGCACTTTATTCGGCGTCACGTCTCGGTTCGATGTCAGATGAATTGAAGGACAAGGTGACCGACCCCGAGCGAGTTTTGGCGAGTTGGTCGAAACGTGCACTCGTTGCGTTCGAATCGGAACTCACCCGGCTGAATGGGCTCGAACGCCCCAAGCCCGCAACAAACCAACCGCCCAAGCCGGAAGATTTTCTGAAGAAGACGACCGAAACACCCAAGCCTCGCAGCACCGGCGGCGGAATGGGCGGGGAGCCCATGGAAGACATGATGAACGAAGGGTATGACGAGAACGACATGGATGCGATGGGCATGGGAATGGGTGACATGGAAATGGAAATGGGGATGGGCATGGGAATGGGGGGAATGATGGGAGTAGCGCAAGCCAAACCCCAACCGCCCCAGGTGCGAGCCTCACGCAGCAAGTTGAATCATGTGCTCCAGCAGTTACATCTTGGCGTTAGCGGGAAGGCGTCCTCCGGCATGCCAACGCGGAACCCCGGCGGGCTGCTCGCCTCGGTCACCGACGAGAAGAAGCCTCTGGTCGAATCGTGGATCAACGATTTTGAGCCGATCGTCGAAGGATTGAACGACCCGCAAATGGACGATCAGAAAAAGTTCGTGGAAGGTCTCCAGGAACAGATTGAGCTGCTTCGAAGTATCGTCGGCGTCGAGGAAGAAGCGGTGCCGGGATTACCACCTGAATTGGCGCCCGTCGATCTCGAGGCGGCCGCGGTCGCCGCACCGGCCGTGGATGAATTGGCACCGGTCGACGAATTGGCCGCACCTTAGTGGCGATTGAGTGCGATTCCGCAGCGATCGATTTGACGTTCGGGATGCGGACGCAACGTTTGATGTGCGCTTGGTGTTCGAAAATTTCGAACGCGGCGCCAGGTGAATCAACAGCCTGAAAAACGCAATCACTTGCTAAGGCTGCGTGCTTGTAAATGGCTCAACATTGGAAGACACAAGCGGTAGGCCGGGCCGAGCTCTACGAGTTCGGGCAACGGCTTATCGATCGCCGGAACTCGCAGAGCTCGGTCCGGCCTACGGCTTGGTTTTACGGGACAAACGTTATTATTCGAGCGGAGTTGAATGAAGTTCGATCTCTCGCAGGTTGACGGTTCCCGCGCCCTCGAAGACCAGGTTCATCTTCAAGTGCTGCGCTTTTTGCCCGCCGCGAAGGTAAAACGGTAACTCACAGCTTGTCCAATCGTTGGTGCCCTGCAGCCGAAAGTTCAAGCCTTTCGAGAATGCTTCGCCAAAGCCCTCGACACCTACCCAGATTTCGGGAACGACGCCGCCGATGACGTCCGTGCTGGACATTCGGAAGCGGAGACCGAGCATGCATTGATCGAGATTGTTGAGCGGCAATTCAAACAAGCGGACAGTTTCAGCCGATGAGGCGGTCACCCGCAGGTTTCCATCTTCCCAGGCAGCCGATTCTGAAATCAGGTTGGTATGCGCATCGATGGTTGCGATCCGCTTGGGCGGCCCCGCCGGTTTGGGCGTCCCCAAACCGGCAAACAATTTCCGCAAAAACCCAAGCACGGTTCTTCCCCCAATTCTTGTGGCAAATCCATGCAGGGCGGAGTGCCCACCCCGCAAGGATCTATTCGCTTTTTTCGCCTTGGTTCTTGGCAAAGTCTCCGGCGATTGCCATCACGAGCTTGTCGGGAACGATGAATTTCTTCACCGCGTCGTTCACATCCTTCACCGTGGCCGCTTTGATTTGTTCTTCGTGCTGGGCATAGTGCTTCATGGTTCTTTCGTTGAACAGCGTCCCGAGCAACTCGCCCGTCAGCGCGGCATCGCTGGTCCGCCGCACGCGCAGGGCCTGCAAATAGGCAACCTTTGCCTGTTCCAACTCTTCGGTGGTGATACCCTCGTCGCGGATGCGATCAAGTTCCTCGCGGATCACTTCGATCAATCGGTCCTTGTTCTGCGGGTTGGTGATCGCGTACAGCGTAAAGTCGACTCGTCCGTCCTTGGCTCGCGCCGTCACGCCGCTGCGCACCCCGTAGGACAAACCCTCCTGTTGTCGGACACGCTCGCCGAGCCGGCTGCTGAGTGAACCGCCACCGAGGATGAAATTGCCGAGAACCAACGCGGCATACTGCGGGTCATCGTCGTCCAACGTGTACTGTTGGCTGCTGTAATAGAATGCGTTCGCCTTGTCGGGTGTCTCAATCACATCGAGCGAACCGTCGATTTCGGGATGTGGATCACGGTCGACACGAACGTAGTTTTGGGAGGTTTCCCATTCGGCGAGTTGCGTTTTCAAAAGTGCTTTGACTTCATCGGGGTCAAAATCGCCGACCACTGCCAATTCGCCCGCCTGGTTACTGAGGAATTCGGCGTGAAGTGACCGAATCTCGTCGACCGTCACCGCTTTATACATCTCGATATCTTCTTCGATCGTCCGGACGTAACGAATGTCATCGGGCCCGTAGGGCGAGAGAGACCGTTGGACGCTTCGCGGTGCAAGCGATTGTGGTTCGGTCGTTCCCTTTTCGAGACTGGTCACGACTTGTCGCCGAATGACTTCCAATTCGTTCGCGTCGAGCCGGGGTCGTCGCACGATGTCGCCGAGCAGAGTGATGACCTCGGGCAGGAACTCTCGTTTTGTCTTGATCGTCGTTTGCAGCAATCCGATCGTCGAATTCATCGACATTTCGGCTCGCAGCCGTGTCAATTCATCCTGCAGCTGCGTGTAATCAAGTTTGTCGGTTCCTTTGGACATCAGCAGGCCCAACAACTCGACCGCCCCGACTTTGTCTTGCAGGGTATCGGCCTTGCCGAATCGCAGAGTTAACATCAACGAAAGCGTTTCGCCGCGTGTTTTCTTGGGCAACAGCGCGTACTCTATCCCGCCCACGAGATCACCACGCTCGGTCCGCTGCTCGATGGCAAGTGGGGATGGATCAATTTGTTCGCCGGCGGCAACTGCTTCGCGACCTTTGTAGTTTTCCAGGACTTCCGTCAGATTCGGTGCTTCGGGTACCTGGATTCGCTGTGCCTCGTCGGTCGGGATGAACAATCCAACGGTGCGATTGTTTCGTACGAAATACTTTTCCGCGACTTGTTGGACCTGGTCGCGGGTCAGTTTTTCGATTTGATCGCGGAACAGAAAATAGAGTCGCCAATCACCCTGGGCCGCCCAATCGCTGAGCGAAACAGCGATCTTGTCCGAGTCGGCAGCTTCCAATTCACGTGTCTTCAAAATCTGTTGAATCGCCCGCTGCACTTCCTGTTCGGTAACCGGTTCCTCGGTGAACGAGTTTTCCATCACGTCAATCAGTTTCATACGCGCCTGCTCGATCGACCCGGCCGCCGGTACTTCCGACAGCGCCATGAAGAGTCCCGGCTCGGCGAAAGCGTATGCGAGCGAATAAACGTTCGACGCGACCTCGGTTTCGACAAGGTTTCGATAGAGTCGACCGCTAGGTTCATCGCCGAGGACGTAAACAAGCGCCTTGGCCGCTGCATAATCGGGGTGGCTTCCCGATGGAATGTGATAGGCGGACCCGACCAGCTGGATCTCGCTGACCCGCCGGACGACAACGGTTCTTTCTCCGTCCTGGGGCGGTTCGACCGTGTACGTATCGTCGATCGGTTCTTCAGGCTTGGGCAGGGCGCCGAAATACTTGTCGAGATAACCGAGCGCTTCGTCGGGCTCGAAATTCCCCGCCACGACGACCATCACGTTATCGGGCCGATAGAACTTGCGGTAGAACTTTCGCAGCTTCACGACCGGGACACGCTCGATGTCGCTGCGGTTTCCGATCGTGGTGCGTCCGTAGTTGTGCCATTCATAAGACGCCGCCTGCATCCGTTGCATCAAAACTCGGAAGGGCGAGTTCTCGCCACTTTCAAATTCGTTGCGCACGACCGTCATTTCCGACGCCAGATCTTCGCCGAGGATGTTGCTGTTGACCAACCGGTCGGCTTCCAAGCGGATCGCGAACTCGAGATTGTCGCCGGTCGCGGGCAGGGTTTCGTAATAGTTCGTTCGGTCCATCCATGTCGTTCCGTTCATGGACCGGCCCGCCCCGCGATCCTTCAACGCTTTGGGGATATCGGCGTGGGTCGGAGTCCCCTTGAACAACATGTGTTCGAGCAGGTGAGCCATTCCCGCCTCGCCGTATCCTTCGTGGCGTGATCCGACGAAAACCGTCATGTTGACGGTCACGACTTCTTTGCTGGGGTCGGGGAACAGCAGAACACGGACACCGTTTTCGAGCCGGTATTCCGAGATTCCTTCGATTTCGGTGATTTTCATGATCTCCCCGTCCGATTCCTCGTTGGACTGTGCCTGAGCGATTTGCGGTACCGTGACGAACAGTCCCATCACGAGCAGGCAAATCGCGATCCCGCGCCATCGACTCGAGCCTGCCAGCCAGCGTGCGGGTTGTACGAGTTCCTGAGTCACAGCCATACTCCTTTGCGGGTGTCATCGACCTTACAAATAATGATGACGCCGATTGTAACGCTCAAACCAGCCCCGCATAACGACCCGTCACGATTCGAAATGAGCGAGAAACACGCGGACAATGTGGACCACTGGGTCGAGGTCGCTCAGAGCGGCGCCGTGGCCGAGGGTAGTGCGATCGAAGTGGTCAGCGGCGAACAGATTCTGGCGATCTTTCGTCACGACGGGCGGCTCTACGCTCTCGACGGGATGTGTGCTCATCAAGGCGGACCGCTGGCCGAGGGGAGCGTCGAAAACGGCTGTGTCACCTGCCCCTGGCACGGCTGGCAATATGAATTGTCAACCGGCATTCAAACCATCAACCGCCAACCACTGCAGAGGTCATTCGAAATCCGAGAATCCAGCGGGTGCATCGAAGTCAACCTGAAATAAAACAGTAGCCCCGCGACGCCGCCGGCGCGGGAAGTGCATTTCAAGTGGCCCCGCGACGCCGCTCGCGCGGGAGTAAACCAAGTGGCCCCGCGACGCCGCTCGCGCGGGAGTAAACGAAACGTGCCACTATGCCGATCACTAGCGCCTTGGGCCAAGAGAAAGAGAAGAAGCCTTGATCCGCGAACGGCGTCGCGGGGCCACTTTATTGCTTGACCGGCGAACGGCGTCGCGGGGCCACTTTGGGGCCACGTTGGATCAATCGACGGGGAACCCTCGTTTACGAAGCAGGGCGCTGGTATCGACATCGCGTCCTCGAAAGCGTCGAAAGCCTTCTGCCGGATCGATCGTGTCGCCGACACTCATCACGCTGTCATGCAGACTCTTGGCGACCTCCGGTTCATAAAAGCTGCCGGCTTCGACAAACCGCTCGGCCGCATCCGCGGTCAATGCATCGGACCACAGATAGCTGTAGTATCCGGCCGAATAACTGTCGCTGCTGAAGATATGCATGAAGTGCGGCGTGCGGTGTCGCATCGGCAACTCCGTGGGCATTCCGATTTCCCGTAACGTTTCCTTTTCAAACTGGTCGGGTTCGATGTCGGCGGTACCGGCAAGATGCAGTTTCATGTCGACCAGCGCGCTGGCAAGGTACTCGACGGTTGCAAATCCCTGGTTGAATGTTTTTGCTTTTTCAATCTTCTGTAGCAGGTCTTTTGGAATCGGTTCGCCAGTTTTGTAATGTACGGCAAATCGATTGAGGATCTCAGGTGTTTCGAGCCAGTGCTCGTTGACCTGGGAGGGGAATTCGACGTAGTCGCGGGCGACCGAAGTACCCGATTGGGTGCGATAATTGACCTTCGAGAGCAGCCCGTGCAGGGCGTGGCCGAACTCGTGAAAAAGGGTGACCGCGTCATCCCATGAGATCAAGACCGCGTCGGACCCGCCGCCTTTGATGAAGTTCGAGTTGTTCGAGACAATCGGCGTGATCGGCTTTCCCATGTTTTCCTGAGCGCGGTAATCGGTCA
>JAHELS010000031.1 GCA_024644085.1 Rhodopirellula sp. | reverse complement strand
AGACATCACCTCGAACACTTGTGTGATTGATGCGAGCGTACCTGCAACTGCTTGACGAGGTCCTGGATCATGGGCTTGATCGCGATGACCGTACCGGCGTTGGGACCCGCGGATTGTTCGGCCGGCAGATTCGATTCGACCTGTCCGAGGGCTTTCCACTGCTAACGACCAAGAAGGTTCACCTGCGCAGCATCATTTACGAATTGCTGTGGTTCTTGAGGGGTGAAACAAACGTTCGCTGGCTACAAGACCACGGGGTCAGCATCTGGGACGAGTGGGCGGACGAAAACGGCGACCTCGGACCAGTTTACGGGCATCAGTGGCGAAGTTGGCCCAAGCCCGACGGCGGCACGATCGACCAGATTGCCTGGGTCGAGCAGGAGATTCGCAACAATCCAAAGTCACGGAGGCTGATCGTGTCGGCATGGAATGTTGCCGACGTCCAGCGGATGGCTTTGCCGCCGTGCCACACGATGTTTCAGTTCTACGTTGCCGGGGACCGTCTATCCTGCCAACTTTACCAGCGAAGCGCCGACATTTTCCTGGGAGTACCGTTCAACATCGCCAGCTACGCGCTACTGACGATGATGATGGCCAGGGTAAGCGGGCTTAAGCCGGGCGAATTCGTGCATACTTTTGGCGACATCCATTTGTACCGGAATCATTTTGACCAGGCCCGCGAGCAGCTCACGCGGCACCCACGTCCGCTGCCGCAAATGCAGATCACCTCGTCGCCTGATTCGATCGACGGGTTCAAATTCGAGGATTTTTCCCTGATCGACTACGATCCCCATCCTCGGATCAAGGCACCGGTGGCAGTTTGACCAGCGACCCCACGGGGGCAGGTCCCAGCACGGCTCGAGACCGGCATGGCACGACGGAGCCTCCGTTGACCGGAGTCGTTGCGATGACCCCGAGTGGAGTCATCGGCCGCGACGGGGACATGCCCTGGCGGCTGAGCAGTGATCTGCGCCGGTTCAAAAAGCTGACGATGGGCGGGATTCTGATCATGGGCCGACGGACTTTCGACTCGATCGGTCGACCGCTTCCGGGCCGCCGGACAATTGTGATCAGCCGCAATGAAGCGTGGTCCGCCGAGGGGGTCGAGCGGGCATCCGGGCCGCAGGAAGCGATCGGATTGGCCTTGGGCAGCGATCGTCCAACCCCCGCGTTTGTGGTGGGAGGTGCGGAGATCTACCGGCAATTGCTGCCGAAATGCTCCCAGATCTTCCTGACCCGTGTCTGGTCGGGTGTTTCTGGCGACACAAAACTGGAGATCGACCTTTCCGATTTCGAGATAATCGAACAAACTCGCGTCATTGCAGCGGCTCGAGATGACGTACCAACCGAGTTTTTCAGAATGACTCGGCGAAATTCTTGAAAAAAATGCCCCCCCGTCCCCATTGAGCAAAAAGGGGGCCGGTCGGTATATTTTCGTGATTCTCAGCGGTGGCCCGGGTTGCCCTCCGTGGCTGATTACTCGTTGCCCCCACCCAATACGTCTCGGACCTTCACCGGAGTCAGGTTATGCCCCGTTTGATGGGCGTCGATATCCCTAACGACAAACAGATCCAGCATTCATTGACCTACCTGTATGGGGTTGGTCTTCATAGCGCGCGTGAAGCGTGCGACAAGTTGGGAATCGATCCAACGCGGAAGGCGAGCGACATCCATGAGGATGAGCTGGGCCGAATTGCTGCGCTGCTCGAACGTGACTACACGGTCGAGGGTCCACTGCGCCGCTCGGTGGCACAGAACATTGGGCGACTGCGGGAAATCAAGTGTTACCGAGGCATCCGCCATCGCAACAGTTTGCCGGTTCGCGGACAGCGTACCAAGACAAACGCCCGCACCCGCAAGGGACCGCGTAAGACAGTTGCCGGCAAGAAAGGGGTGAAAGACCTTCGTTAGTCACGGAGGTACGTTCGCCCCCATCCGATTCATTCAAGCACCTACCAACGAAACAGAGAACTTTGCCGTGGCAAAGACCAACAAGAAGAAACGTGTTCGTCGCAACGTGACCAGCGGTATCGCCCACATTCACGCGACTTTCAACAATACCACCGTTACGATCACCGATCCCAAAGGCGACACTCTTTGCTGGGCAAGCGCCGGCACGAGCGGCTTCAAGGGAAGCCGCAAGAGTACTCCGTTCGCGGGCCAGTGCGCCGCACAACAAGCTGCGGAAAAAGCAACCAAGTTCGGCATGCGTGACGTCGAAGTCCGTGTCAAAGGTCCTGGATCGGGTCGCGAAAGCGCCATCACGTCGCTGCAATCGGCCGGATTGAACGTGAAGTTGATCGAAGACGTAACTCCGATTCCCCACAATGGATGCCGTCCTCGTAAGAAGCGACGCGTCTAATTGCGAGCTGATCGGCACCCAAGCCGTGCCGCGACGAAACAAAACCACTCACCCGAACCCAGCATTCGTTCGGCTCCAATTGGCGACCCCACACACCACCACCTCCAACATCTGTTACCCAGAACTGAGGTCTTATGACGATGCACATTCGTTGGCGCGGCATGGAATTGCCGAGCTCACTCGAAGTCGACCGCGACACGCTTACCGGAACCTACGGAAAGTTTTCGGCCGAACCTTTCGAACGTGGATTCGGCGCGAGTGTCGGAAACAGCCTGCGTCGGGTGTTGTTGAGTAGTCTGGTCGGCAGCGCCGTGACCCAGATCAAGATCCGCGGAGCCCAGCACGAATTCACCACGATCCCCGGTGTGATGGAGGATGTCACAGAAATCGTTTTGAACGTGAAAAGTCTGGTCGTACGCAACCACAGCGAAGCGACTCGGGTGATCACGGTCGAGAGCGACAAAGCGGGTGTGATCACCGGTGCGGACGTCCAAACCGATTCCGACGTCGAAGTGATCAACAAGGACCACGTGATCGCGACGCTGACCGAAGATGTTCCATTCATGATGGAAATGGTTGTCGAAAACGGCCGAGGTTATGTACCCAGTACCGAGCACAGCAGCGTCGACCACGAAATCGGCATCATCCCGATCGACGCGGTCTTCAGCCCGATTACGCGAGTTCGTTATGAAGTCGAAGAAACTCGGGTTGGCCAGAAGACGAATTTCGACAAGCTGAACCTCGAAATCTGGACCGATGGATCAGTCAATCCGGAGATGGCCCTGGTCGAGTCGGCGAAGATTCTTCGCAAACACCTCAATCCGTTTGTCCAGTACCGCGAACTCGGACCGAGCATCTTCTCGGCTGCCCGCGGCGGTGCGGGTTCGCCCGAAGCCCAACTCGAAGCCAAGTTGAACATGACCCTTGCTGATTTGCGATTGTCGGTGCGAGCCAACAATTGCCTGGAAAGCGAGAACATTCAAACCGTGCGTGACCTTGTTCAGCGGACCGAAGATCAATTGCTGGAAGTACGCAATTTCGGCGATACGACTCTGAACGAGGTTCGCGAAAAGCTTTCGCAATACGGTCTGCATCTCGGCATGCGGGTCCCCAACCAACCCCTGTTTTAACCTGCCTGGTTTACGATCCCTTTCACTTGACACTTTGACGGACTTGATGCCATGCGTCACCGACGACGAGGCCGCACGCTCGGTAGAAGCCCGAGCCATCGCAAAGCGATGCTAAAGAACCTTGCCAGCGCCCTGTTTCTGACCGAGCGGGATGCGACATACGATGAGAACGCGCCGCATGTTGCCGGTCGTATCACCACCACACTGCATAAAGCCAAGGAAGTTCGTCCGCTGGTGGAAAAGTGCATCACGATTGCCAAGAAATCGTTGCCTGCGGCCGAGGAAGCCCGCAAGCACGAGACCGACGCCGAGCGAGGAAGTGATGCATGGAAGAAATGGCGGCAAAGTGATGACTGGCAAAAATGGGCCAATGCCCGCGCTCCGGTCGTCGCCGCGCGACGTCGCATCATTCAATTGATCGGTGACAAAGAAGCAGCCAAGATTCTCTTCGACACGATCGCCGAGCGCTACGTCGATCGACCGGGTGGATACACTCGCGTGCTCCGCCTCGCCACGCCTCGGCTCGGCGACGCGGGCGATCGCGCCATCCTCGAACTGGTGGGCAAGAACGACCGGGTCAAGCGCAAGGCCGAACGCCCTTCGTTTGACGACGAACAGCCCAAAGCGCAGCAGAGCGATTCCGAACCCGAAGAAGCAGTTTCTGCCGCTAACGAGCCTGAAGAGACGGAATCGGAGAAAGGTTGATCCGGATTTTGTTCGGACCCTGGAATCACGAACCACGCGGGTTGACCGCGTGGTTTTTTTTACTCGCTGCTCACGCGCGCATGCCCTGGGCACGTCGCCAGCAACGTAGCTGCCTATCCCTGCCGACCTCGCCCGTGATCGCGGCCCATTTCTCTGCCACCGCCGATAACGCGGATTCGGCCGAAACTTCGCCATCGAGTGCAAGTCCGACTTGTTGGTCCAACGCACCGTAGTATTCGCCGGCACGCAAAAGCTGCAGACACGGCAGGGTCACGGGGGCATTGAGACGTCGCCCCAGCCATTGGTCGTAGCTGCTTTGTGTCAGAATCGCGTCGTCACCCCCACCGTCACGGTCCCAACCGACGATGTCAGACATGCCGGGAACTTGTTGCCGAATCGCTCGGCTTCCCTCGCCACCGCAGATCCACTGCATGAACTGTTTCGCGGCGGCGCTCTGACGACAATTGGCCGACAAGGAAACTACTGGCGAAAAACCATCCAACAGGACTTTGGAGATATCGCTGGTCCCCGGGAGGTTCAAGATTCGGAATTCGCCGTCGCTCTCGACGCGCACGTTTGGAAATCCGATTCCACCGCGCCACTGGCCCGCCGTCACACCTTCCCAGACTTGGGCCGGAGTTTGCCGCTTGAATTCATACTTGGCATGGGTCGAGACCATTTGCTCGAGCGTCTCGACATAGGGTTCTGTTTCAACAAGCGGTTGAAGGTCTTCACGTCCGAACAACCAACTTTTGATTCCCGATGATCGCCACAAGAACATCGCCGCGGCCCATCCCGGGGCGGACGGTTCGGCGGCGCTGCCCTTCCACACTTGCTCTACGAGTTCGTCGTACTGATCCCAGCTCTGCACCGGCTCGAATTCTTCATTCGAGAGGATCGCTGGCAACAAACCGCCGAGTGGCACGGCTACATTATCGCCGGCATATCGCGCAGCACCATTGCGCAGCGCGGGAGCCATGCTCCCGGCGGACTGCTCCATCATTTCGAAGTCGTCATCCGAGAGCGTCACGATCGATTCCGCGGCAACTGCCTCGGCGATAAAGGCGAGTGGATAGATCGCCAGGTCACTGTTGGCGATTTCCTCCAATAGCGTATTTGCAAACGCATCGGACTCCGTGCGATCGAAGGCCATCGTGGTTATCCGAAGTGGCTGTTCGGAGATCGCCCCCCAGCCGCGAGCGATCGCCTCGGCGTCCCGTTCGCTGCCACTCAGGGCAATTCTCAGAGGCACGTCGCGACGCGGCGCACCCTCGGCAGGACCTGTCTCCGATTCTCCGCGACATCCCGCGGTCGACGTGGCGATCGCGGCCGCCGAGCCGATGATCAGCTCTCGGCGGTCGATCCGATACGATTCTTGATTCACAATGACGCCGCCCGAGGTGAAATGAAGGTCTTCCGCTTGCCGCCAATCGCTACAGGTGGAGGCTGTTACGCACTATAGTGACCGCCAGTTCAACACAGAGTTGCCTCGCAGGCCATCAACCAGAGATTCGAGAGAAAAGATGAGCTATTACCTCGGGATCGACGTCGGAACGAGTGGTACCAAGACGCTGCTGGTCAATGCTTCCGGCGAGGTCGTGTCGGAGGCGAACGCCGAATACCCGCTCCATCAACCCAAGCCGGGGTGGACGGAACAGGATCCGGAGGATTGGTGGAAGGCGACGGTGAAAACCGTACGCGCTGTCATGCGTAAATCCAAGGTTAAGCCCGGCTCGGTCCGCGCGATTGGGTTGAGCGGACAAATGCATGGTTCGGTCTTTCTTGACAAGAACGATAAGGTGATTCGCAACGCGCTGCTGTGGAACGACCAACGAACCGCAGCCGAATGCGATGAGATCACCGCGGCCGCCGGCGGTCGCAAGAGCCTGATCAAGATGGTCGCCAATCCGGCGCTCACCGGTTTTCAGGCTCCGAAGGTGCTTTGGATGCGCAATCACGAGAAACGCAATTTCGATCGATTGGCAAAGATTCTGTTGCCGAAGGATGAAATCCGCCGACGTCTGGTGGGCGACTATGTCACCGAAGTGAGCGATGCCAGCGGGACGCTTTTTCTGGATGTCGTGAAGCGTCGTTGGTCAAAGAGACTGCTCGACAAGTTAGACCTCGATCTTGATCTATTGCCACGCGTCGTCGAGAGCGACGAAGTGACCGGGACGTTGACACCGCAGGCTGCGAAACAGCTCGGCCTTTCCACCGAATGCAAAGTGGTCGGCGGTGCAGGGGACTGCGCCGCCGGCGCAGTTGGTAACGGGGTCGTCCGGAAAGGGGTCCTCAGCACATCAATCGGCACCAGCGGTGTGATGTTCGTTCACAGCGATGAACCGCAATACGATGCGGCCGGCCGGCTGCATACGTTTTGTCACGCGGTTAACGGAAAGTGGCACATGATGGGTGTCAATCTGACCAGCGGCGGTTCACTGCAATGGTGGGTCGATTCGGTGATACGGAACCTGGCGGGAGTTCCGGACAAGAAACGTTACGACGCCGCGACGGCCGAAGCGAAAAAGATTGCTGCCGGCAGCGGCGGTCTTCTTTTCTTGCCGTATTTAAACGGAGAGCGGACGCCGCACGCGGATCCCAATGCGCGAGGCAGCTTCGTCGGATTGAACCTGACCCACACGCGCGGTCATATGACGCGAAGCGTGATGGAAGGCATCACCTTCGCGCTACGCGACAGTCTCGAGATCATTCAGTCACTTGGCGTCCCGGTTCGTCAGATCAGAGCATCGGGCGGCGGCAGCAAGAATCCGATGTGGCGACAAATGCAGGCGGACGTGTTCGCCAAGAAGATCACAACGCTCGAAGTCGAGCAGGGACCGGCGTACGGTGTCGCACTGCTGGCAGCAGTCGGGGACGGCGCGTACAAGACAATCGAATCGGCGTGTAAGGCGACCATCAAAGTTGCCGATGAAACAGCCCCGGACAAAAAGGCGGCTAGAAGCTACGACGAATTGTTTCCCATCTATCGTGATCTTTACGGCCGGTTGAAAGAGTCGATGGAGGCAATCGCCGAGTATCAATCGAGCTCGACCAAGTGAATCGCGCAGGAACAACCCCGCGCCGCATTGTAGAATGTTTGCCCGTCGATCTCCGAACCTTTGTTCCCCTTGAGAGTCCCCGAAATGCTTCGCTCGTTCGTCCGGAAAAATTTGTTTGTTCTGGTTTCCGTCATGGCGGTTTCGGTTTGCACCGCCGACGACAAACTAAAGGTGCTGATCATCGATGGACAGAACAATCACTCGATGTGGCCCAAGACAACGGTCATGATGAAACGATACCTCGAGGAAACCGGTCGATTCAGTGTCGACGTCGAGCGGACGAAATACACGTGGAACGGAGGCGACTTGCTCAACGAGTTCCCGCTCGAGGACGGGAAGACCTACGAGGATCTCAAGCAGCCCAAGTCCGATCCCGATTTCAAACCGAATTTCTCCGACTACGACGTCGTGCTCAGCAACTTTGGTTACAACGCGGCAAGGTGGCCCGAGGCCACCGAGAAAGCACTGGTGGACTTTGTCCGCGGCGGCGGAGGTTTGGTGGTGATTCACGCCGCAGACAATTCGTTTGGAGACTGGCGCGAGTACAACGAGATGATCGGCCTGGGCGGGTGGGGCGGTCGGTCAGAGAAATCCGGTCCCTACGTCTACATCGACAACTCAGGCGACACGGTGCGCGATGACACGCCCGGGCGTGGCGGAGCGCACGGCCCCCAACACCCATACCAAATTGTGATTCGAGACCCTCAGCACCCAATCACCAAGGGATTGCCGCGGAGTTGGATGCATGCCAAGGACGAACTTTACCAGCAACTGCGTGGGCCGGCCAACAACATGACGATCCTGGCAACGGCTTTCGCCGACGAAGAGTTCAAGGGGACCGGACGTCACGAACCGATGATGATGACGATCGATTATGGGAAAGGGCGCGTTTTCCACACGCCGATGGGACACGCAGACTACTCCATGCAATGCGTCGGATTCATCACCACGTTGGTTCGCGGGACTCAGTGGGCGGCAACCGGCATAGTCACCCTGACCGAAATCCCCGACGACTTCCCGACTACAAACGAAGAAAGTGAACGTCCGTTCGATCATTAGAGGTCTTCCATGATCGGTCTTCCATGTTCCGACTTCGGGGAACACATCCGTTCATCATCACTGAGATGACTTGCTGAATCGAAGTCGTTTGCGATTGAATTGCGACCCCCGTAGAATGGGGTGCGGTGATCCCACGTGAATGTGCTTATCCTTTCTCTTTTCGTGCACCGATGCAGCCGCCACCCGAGCTACCAAACGAAGCCCAGCGGATTCTTGCGCTTCATGAGCTGCAGATTCTCGATACGCCGCCGGAGGAGCGGTTTGATCGATTCACGCGACTGGCGAGCGAGTTTTTTGGGGTACCGATCGTGCTGGTCAGCCTCGTTGACACCGCGCGACAATGGTTCAAGTCCTGTTACGGGCTCGATGCGACGGAAACCGGACGAGACATTTCTTTTTGCGGTCATGCAATCGAGAGGGACGAGTTATTTGTAGTCGAGAGCGCGCTGGACGATCCTCGTTTCGCCAAAAATCCGTTGGTCACCGGTGAACCCCACATCCGTTTTTACGCCGGGCAACCGCTACGGGCAACCGATGGAAGCCTGCTTGGCACATTTTGCCTGATTGATCGACAGCCGCGCGAGTTCAATGATCGCGAGCGCCAATTCCTTCAGGATTTCGGTCGGATTGTCGAGACCGAACTCAACAGTCTGCAGTTGTCGGAATTGAACCGACAGCTTGCCGAGTCCGAGGCTGAGCGACGGAAAACCAGTGAGCAGCGCGACCATCTGTTTCACAACTCACTCGATCTTCTTTGTGTCGCTGGACTCGATGGTTATTTCCGCAACATCAATCCGATGTTTTCCAAAACTCTGGGTTATACCGACGAAGAAATCCTGGCGACCCCTTTCATCGAGTTTGTGCATCCCGATGACCGGGAAACGACTATGGCCGTGGTATCGCAATTAAGTGAGGGGAGTGACCTTGTACGTTTCGAGAACCGTTACATCTGCAAAGACGGTTCGCTGCGGTGGTTGGAATGGAGTTGTCCGGCAATCGCGGAAGGCGAGGAATCGATTTACGCCATTGCACGTGATGTGACGACCGAAAAGGCCTACGAACAAGTCATCCAGGAAAGTGAGACGCACGTCAAGCTGCTGTTCGATCACGCGCCCGAAGCGATCTTGATGTTCGACCTCGAGGATGCAAAATTTGTCGATGCCAACCAAAACGCGCTCGATTTGTTTCAACTCGATCGTGATTCGCTGCTGCAATGCAGTCCGGTCGAATTGAGTCCGCCGACTCAACCCAACGGTCGTTCCTCGGCGGAAATGGCGGAGGAAGTTATCAATTCCGCGATGGCGGGAAATGTATCCGTATTCGAGTGGGTACATCTTCGCAGCGACGATCAAACGGTTCCATGCGAAGTCCGATTGGTACCCCTTCCCGGTGAACGGCCGACGGTGCGCGCCAGCATCACCGATATCACCTGGCGTCGTGACGCCGAAACGCAAATGCGAGAGGCAAAGGAGGCCGCAGAAGCCGCCAACCGAGCCAAGAGCGATTTCCTTGCGAACATGAGTCACGAGATTCGCACGCCGATGAACGCCGTCATCGGAATGACCGAAATGGTATTGGACACCGATCTGACGGCCAACCAACGTGATTATCTGCAAACCGTGCACGAGTCAGCCGAGTCGTTGATGACGATTATCAACGAGATTCTAGACTTCTCGAAAATCGAATCCGGAAAATTGACGCTGGAAAAGATTCCCTTTTCTCTGCGCGATTTTGTCGGTAACACGATGAAGTCACTCGCTCTTAGAGCGCATTCCTCGAACCTCGAACTTGCGTGGCGAGTCCAGCCGGATCTTCCGGACCGGATTGTCGGGGACGCAACACGGTTGCGGCAAATCATCGTCAACCTTGTCGGCAACGCGATCAAGTTCACCCGACAAGGCGAAATTGTACTGGATGTTTCCGCCGGCTCCGACGACACAGGTCACCCCGGGTCCGAGCTGTTATTCGCCGTCAAAGACACGGGAATCGGGATTCCACCGGACCGTCTCGATGCGGTGTTCCAGGAATTTCAACAGGCAGATACGTCAACGACGCGTCGGTTCGGAGGAACCGGCCTGGGACTGGCGATTTGTTCGCGCCTGGTGGAACTGATGCATGGTCGCATTTGGGTTGAAAGCCAGGTCGGAGAGGGATCGACCTTCTCCTTTTCCGGGCTCTTCGAGACAGCCCAACCGCTCTCGCCTGATCACAATCTCGATGAATTGCAAGACGTGCGCGTGATGGTCGTGGACGACAATGCTACCGCGCGGCAATTCATGTCCGAATTGCTTCGCACATGGGGGATGCAAGTTGCCGAAGCAGCCAGTGGAACCTCCGCGCTGGATCATTTGCAGCGTGCCACTGCGGATAGTCAGACTGTGCAAATCATGGTCACCGATCTTGAAATGCCGGAGATGGATGGTCTGGAGTTGACTCGTGAAATACGCCAGCGCACTGCGCTTCGGGAAACCAACATCCTGCTACTGACGTCCGGGACGCGAAAGAGCATCACACGTTCGTGCGAGGCTTTGAAGATCACACGAAACTTGCTGAAACCGGCCAAGCACTCCGAGATCCTTGACGCATTTCGCTTGGCGCTTGACATCCAGTGCCCGTCGAAGCCAGCCGTCGAAGCGTCGTCGCAGGACTTGATCACCTCCGTTGGCGAGTTGAACGTCCTGCTGGCCGAGGATGGCATCGCAAACCAGAAGCTGGCCGTCGGGTTGCTCGGTCGCTGGGGCCACCGCGTCACAGTCGCCAACAACGGTCATGAAGCAGTGGAAGCGTTTTCGCGCGACGAGTTCGATCTGGTGCTGATGGACGTGCAAATGCCCGAACTTGATGGGTTGGAAGCGACCCGCGAGATTCGTCGGCGCGAGCAGGGGACTGACCGCCATGTTCCGATCATCGCGATGACGGCTCACGCAATGCCCGGGGATCGCGAGGAATGTTTGGAATCCGGGATGGATGGCTACGTATCCAAGCCGATTCGACGTGACGAGCTCTGCGATGCGCTATTGGGGTGCCTTCCACAGGACGCCACGTGAAATCGCGGCAGGGGCCTGGCGAGCGAAGCTTTTTTCCGTCAACTCCGCCCAATGGGTCGATGTTGCGCAAACCCTACAAGCGGCCCTGGATCGAGCTGCCGCAACAGGCGCTCCAGCCGAAACATTTGGTACCGATCCTCACGGTCAGCAGCGGGTGGGTGCGAGATCATCCGATTCGGCTTGGCGCAGCATTTGGTTTTGTCGATGGAAGCAAAGACGGAATGGCCATTGTTCGACATTGATTGACTTCACGGATTGGCAAGGATGCTTGACTTCTCGGCGATTGAAATTTTTGGTCGTCGCGATCTATTGAAGGGGACGGCGCTCGCCGGTTTGTTGCCTCTGGGACGCGGTGACGGTGTGGGCGAGATTCCGCCCTATCCCTTGAAAGTCGTCTACGAGAAGCGGTTTCCGAGTCTCGTTGCCATTGTCCGTGCGCAAATTGACTCGCTGTGGTGCGGTCGCCAGGGCGATCGCGCTGGCGAGGTGGCTCGCGAAGTCCTGGTTTACGCGGAGCACTTGCCCAAACGCCTGCAACACGGGATCAGTGTCGCATTGCTTTGGTTGGACATTTATTCTGTCCGCCATCTCGGCCGCCGCTTGCATAAGCTATCGCCGAGGGATGTGCGGCGTCTTCTCAACCAGGGCGAGCATCTCCGCACCTCTCACGACCCGCCGCGAATCGAATGGACCGAAGACCATTTGCTGCACACGGCGGTCAGCGGTCTGACCATGCTGGGACGTCTTGTGATCCATTCGCGACAGCCGGCTCGCAAACTGATTCAATTTGGTTGGTCGGACACATGTCAAAATCCAGCCAATCTCGTCTCGGTGGCCGCGCCACCCCAGGCCGACCTTGCAACGCATTACGACGTTTGCGTGATCGGCAGCGGCGCCGGCGGCGCGACGGTGGCTACTCGGCTCTCCGCATCCGGACTTCGAGTGCTGGTACTGGACGCAGGTGATTTTGTCAGCCCCGACGCGCTGGTCCAAAGATTACCCCAGGCAGACGGATCGATTCGCCTTGCACCACCGCGCAGCGACGAAGTGCTTTACAGGCTGTACAAGGATGCCGCGGGTCAGATCTCTGGTGGTCTCGGAAAAGTAGAATCGAAGATGGAGCTCGTGATTCCATCGAAACGAAAAAAGATTCCAGCGCGACAAACCGTCAATATCTGCCAGGCGCGGGTATTGGGAGGAGGCCCGTACGTTAACAACGCGATTCATTTGCCAATTTCCGAAACTGTCTACGACACGTGGGGTGAACGCCAACCGACGGGATTGCCGTACCGTCAACTTGCCGATTTGATGAAATCGATCGAGGGGGAACTTGGCGTTAACGCGCAGGTGACGAAAACGCAAATCAGTGATCGTAGCATGCGATTCAAGGAAGGCTGCGTTGCTCTGGGTGAAGAGGTTCAACCGCTACCGGTCGCAATGCGTGATGATTGCCTTGGATGCGGAAGCGATAATTCGGTCGACAGCTTCGGCGACCACATCGGCGGTATTCATCCGTACGCTCCCGAAGGCAAGAACAGTTTTCTCGTCCAGGCGATGCACAACCCGTCCCCCGCATCGATCGCATACCGCGCGACCGCGCGACAATTGAAAATCCGCCGCGATTCCACCGGTACGCTCGGCGTCGAGGGTGTCGACGTCACCCGCATTGACGAAGCGGGTCGTCGCGTCTCCCATCGTGTGACGGCGGACGAGTATGTCGTTGCGGCCGGCGTCGGTGCGACTCAACAGTTGTTGAGCCGTTCACTCACCTCAGCCCGCCTTCGTAACAAAAACCTCGGAAAACGACTGAGTGCCAACATTGGGACTGCGGTCTATGCCATGTACGATCAACCGATCTGGCCGTCGGATAGTGGTCGACCGGAACCAGGCGTCACACAGTGTTTCCTGGTCGATCGCCGCATGATGGAGCACGATGGCAAGATGCGGGAGGAACCGGCCCTTGAGAATTGGTTCCATTTTCCCGGTACCGTCGCACTCGCATTGACGGGTTGGTTCAAGGAATTTGCCTGCGTGATGCGGAAGTTCAACCACCTGTCGATGTCGGGCATCGTCGTTCCCACTCAGGTGCGGTGCTCCAATTACGTCGATCCCTGCGGCGAATTCCACCTGCAATTTGACCGTGATGAGTTTGAGATGTTGTTGCGCGGAATGCGTCGAATCGCTCGAATCTACTTCGCCGCTGTGAAGCCGGGCGACGGTGTGACGCTGCATCTACCGACGAAATCGATTCTGATGCGCCACGGTCGTCCGGCAAGGATCCGTTGCATGGATGATTTCGAATGGGCGCTGTCCCAGATCCGCCGGCGTGGTCCCGCATTTGTCAACCTTCTCACAACCCACCTGCAAGGCGGGTCATCGTTGGTTGATGTTATCGACCCGTCAACGTTTCAGTTGCGGACCGACCAGGGCGAAGCCGTCCGGAATTTGACAGTTGCCGACGCATCGGTGCTTCCCGCTGGCTGCGAGATCAACCCACAACTCACCGTCAAAGCTCTCGCGACAGTCGCATCCCAACAGATTATCAATCGATCGAAGGGACCGGTGGCCTGAGCCGCCGACTATCGCTGGCGCACATTCACAAAAGGTGGTCGCCAACTCGGCGCCAATGATGCGTCGTCAATATTGACACCTGCTTCGACTTCACCGTGATGATTCAACAACGGGTGATCCGGCATCGAATCGAGAGACGAAACAGGAATGAATTGAACCCGTCCGTCTTCGAACAGGACGTTGATGCCGGTGCCGCTGTGACCAACGCGCCGACTCCAATCCTCGGCCGTGGAAACCCCTGTAAGTGGTGCGTCTGACATCACGGCAAATGATGATCGAGACTCGTATCGCGGTGATGCCAGTCGGTCGTGTTCGATGACGCCCAACGTATAGGCGTAATGCCCGCCCACGAATCGCTGTATCTGACGCAGCCGATCAACCGACGCCGCATGAAGGTCCTCGACCGACGCGATTTCGTTCAACCCCGTGAGTGCGACCTCGTGTTGCCCCGGTACATCCAACGAAGGACACCATCGTAACGAGGGATCACCGATCAATCCGGTCTCGTCAAGGCGGACTGCATAGACCCCCGCAAAGGCTTCAGGGCCCTCCTCGGCAACGGCGGGCAACCTCTCCTGAGGGTTTTGATTTACGAAACGCGTGATCGCCAATCCGAATTCACGCAACTGATCCTGGCACGCCGCCTTTCGCGATTCGAATCGTCCTTGCGCCAGCGAAGGCAACAACAATCCCATGATGATGACGGCCGCGGTGACCCCGCCGACCCAATCCAACCAAGAGACGCTCGAGTCGGGTGGTGGATCGATTTCGACCCGCATCGGTGCCAAAGTCGGTGTCGCTTCGCCTTCCTCAAGGGGTCCGCCAGGGGGCAGATTCGCCAACGTCTTGGAGATCAGGTCGGCCGGCGGCGGTTCGACAACCCGGAAACTCTCTTCGAGTGGCTTGAGGGAACGTTCGATCTGGGCCAGTTCGGCACGCGCCTGCGGATCGTCCCGAAGCCACCGGGCAACGCGATCCATTTCATGTGGCTCAAGTGCGCCCAGGAGATAACCAACAAGATCTTCGTGCATCGCCAAAAAAGTCACGCGAGGAATGGACATCCGGTGCCCGTGAAGGATTGTCTGCTCCCTCAATCACCACTCAATACGCGCCCAGAGCCGATAAGGTTCGGGGTTTTCCCCGCTAGGGGTCGAGCGTCTAAAGGACCAACGATCGCCACAGCCGCGGTGATACGGTACACTTCGGCGCCGTATCGGCGCACCCTCAGCCCGACCCGCAGCCACGACAAAAATCATTTATTCCTGTGGCGGTTGATGGCTCTCTTCCCAAGCCAAACCAAGCCGCTGGACCGCCGCGTGAAGTCGACTCTTGACGGTACCCACGGGTATCCCCAGCGCCTCAGCCGCCTCGCGGTACTTCAGCCCCTGGTAATAGACCAACTGGATCACCTGTTGCATCGATTCACCAAGCGAGTTGACCGAGTCGTGGACCCAGCGCCGATTCTCTTCGTCTGACGCGGCCCGGTGCGGGTCGGGGGAATCCCCAACCAGCTTTTCAGACCAGCTCCCGCTGCGGTCGTCATTTTCACCGCTCGCGGACCGGTCAAGACTGACCATGCGATGCCGTTTGTTTCTACGTTGGACATCGATCGCCTGGTTCGTCGCGATCGCGTAGAGCCAAGGACGGAACCGACGTGCCGGATCGAATTGGTGGCACTTCAAATGGACTTGAAGGAAGGTTCCTTGGAACGCATCTTCGGCCATCTCGGCGTTGCCAATGTATCGCCGAAGGTAACTGTAAATCTCGCGTTCGTAGCGCCGCATCAACGTCTCGAAGAGTCCTCGATCACCCGATTCTCGATATTGGGCAATCAAGCTTTCATCCGAAACGTCACTCTGCGGCATCGTCGATGCGACTTTCGCGGAGGCATTCATGGGGTCAGCCGGAAACAAAAGGAGTGGACAAAAACAACAAGAATGATGACGTCCTTATTTAAAAGCACGCGTGGAATCGCCCGTTCAACCGCCAGCACGGTCCCGCAAGGGAAAAATAGAAACCGCCAAAGCCGGTTTGGGCGCGCCACGGTTAGTATCTCCGAAAACCGGCCGAAGTCAAAATCAACGCGCCGTCTGGAATCGCGGTACCCCCTGTTGGGGGTGACTGGCTAGTGAATCCGTCGAGCACTAAAACCTCGACTTCGGATCCCCAAAACCTGTGGCTGTTCGATTGCGCACATCCAACGACACCGAGCAGCGATATCGCTGGGCTCAAACCGGCGACATCAATGCCTTTTTTGGGCTGATGCTCGACAACATCGCCGGTTTGCTGCTGATGGTGGGCCTCCTTACCGGGTTCGGATTTCCGGCCGAATTCGCGGTTTCGGCGATGGTTCCCGGAACCGCACTAGGCGTATTGGTCGGCGACCTCGCTTTCTTTTTTCTTGCATTTCGACTCGCAAAACAGACGGGTCGAAGTGATGTCACGGCAATGCCGCTTGGACTCGACACTCCGTCGACATTTGGGATCGTGTTATTCGTTCTGGGGCCATCCTTCCTGCAGGGCCGGGCGATGGGACTCGACGAGACCGAGGCGGCATTGAGGACCTGGCACATTGGAATCTGGTGTGTCGTGATGAGCGGACTGTTGAAGTTGGCCCTCGCACCGTTTACCGAATGGGTTCGCCGCGTGGTGCCGCGAGCCGGGTTGCTCGGTTCGCTGGCGGCCATCGCATTGGTGCTGATCAGCTTTCTGCCGTTGACGGAGATTCTCGGACACCCATTACCGGGAATGTTGGCTTTGGTGATCGTGTTAACGGCACTCCTCGGGCGCATCCCATTACCAGGGCGCACGCCCGGAACACTCGGGGCGTTGATCGTCGCGGGAATTGTTTTCTATTTGATGTGCGCCTTGCCCGGCACGGGGTACGAGTTTCCAACTGCGCCTCAATGGGTCGAGTATTTTCCGAGCCAGTGGATGGAAGCCTGGCAATTCAAATGGATCGCGGCGTGGGATGATGCGCTGGCGTATCTTCCGATTGCCGTTCCGTTCGCGATTGCGACCGTCGTGGGTGGTGTTGACTGCACCGAGAGTGCTGCGGCCGCCGGCGATCGGTACGACACGCGAACGGTGATTGGAGTTGAAGCGATCGCCACGCTGTTAGCCGGTTTCTCGGGCGGCGTGATTCAGACGACTCCTTACATTGGGCATCCGGCATACAAGGCAATGGGTGGCCGGGCCGCATACACCCTTGGGACCGCGCTGTTGGTCGGTTCGGCTGGTTTGGTCGGCTACTTCGCGTGGCTTAACGCGTACATACCGGCGCCAGCGGTGTATCCGATTCTCGTCTTTGTCGGCTTGGAGATTACCGCGCAAAGTTTTCTGGCGACTCCGCGCCGACATTACCCGGCCGTCGCGATGGCGTGTCTTCCCGCGCTCGCTTTCCTGGCCATGAATCTGCCCGGTCGCATGTTTGGAGATGGGGCGTTGATGGAGGCGGGAATTGGGCCGGGAACTCTGCAAGACAAGGCTCTTGCCGAGAATATAAAAACGATGAGCATGCTCAGCAGCGGGTTCATTTTGACCAGCCTCCTGTGGGCCTGGTCGTTGGCGGCCGCGATCGATCGCCGCTTGATGCTCGCCGCCAAGGTGATGCTGTTGGCGGCCGTGATGACGTTGTTTGGAATCATTCACTCGCCATTGGCCGGCAACCAATTGTTCATGCCATGGGGCCCCGAAAGCTGGGGGAATCTCGTCCTCGATGAAGAAAATCGCCGGCGAGTGCTGGAGTTCGCGGCGGGCTACTTCGCCTCGGCAATCTTGTTGGCGGCATGGTCGTTCTATGGCCGGGTGGGGGATCCGATCATCGACGAACATGAACATGACGTTGTTGTCCACGTTTGATTTCCACGTCAATGTGCCTGGCCGCGGACGGTGATGACTCGGGGGTGATTGCGAGCGTGGGTCACTGCGAGCACAGATGTTTCCGCGTCCAAGTCGCTGCAATACGCTTCTGCCTCTTGGCGAGTCTCAAACCACGCGAAAACGCCTGGCCCCCAACTGCTTTGGCCCACGCCGCGCGCACCTCGCCGCAGCAGACGTTGAACCAACTCCGTCACTTCCGGCCCGTTGTAGGGGCCACCTTGCGCCGCCGCGAACAGAGTCCCACTTTTCGCGTTGTAGTCCTGCAATGATTCGGCGAATTGGTCGAAGTCACCTGCGTCGGCCGCCGGAAGGATTTGTTCTACGACAATTTCCCGCAACGCGTTGGATGCCGCGGAATCCGCCGGAGAGAGTTTCGCAAACTGATCACACTCGACCCCGCCGCTGATGTGGCCACGACATTCCGCGGGACGGAAGACTGCAACACACCACTGGCTGGGCACTTCAACTCGATGACGCAGCGGGTTGACCCGGCATGTTTCCTCGGCAGCCTCAAAAATCAAACCGCCACGAAAATAACCATGCACACCAACCGCCGATCGCTTCCCACGCATCGCTACATCGGCGGCCAAATGCAGTGGTTCCAACTCGAGGTTGGAAAAACGACAAACCGCTTCTGCTGTCGCCATCGCCAGCTGTGTTCCGCTACCGAGTCCGCTATGACTCGGCGGATACCGGACAACCGAAACGCGGCAGTCGGGAAGCTCTTTCCACCCGGCGATTTCGACGATCCGTTGAATGATCGGAACAATCCGATCGCTCGCCGGTGAATCACAGGAAAAACAATCCGCGGCTCGTACCGTGACGTGCGTAACGGGAGTGTCCACCATCACACCCGCGCCGCCGAACGGATCGACGGTATCGAGCAGCCCGAAGTGCAGTCGCGATCCAGTTGATACCATCACTGAGCCGTCGGTCATCGCACCGGGCCGCTCGGTGCTATCGTGAGTCGATGGTCGAATCGAGTCGCTCATGAATGGTCTTATTCAGAAAATCGAAAGCTTCATGTTCGTTGGCCCCGCCCGTCTTGTCGATCAGTGGACGGAGTCGCTCGAGTCCGCTGAGAATCTCATCCGGCGACAACACGTGGGTTCGAGTGGCAAGAATGGCTGCCTCGATCACCGCATGCCTGGCCCGATTGAAGCCAAAAAAAGGACGTTCGATCCCGGTGTGAATCACACGGCACTTGATGTCAACGCGAGGCTCGTCATCGGAGATCGATTCGACTTCAACGGCGAACCATCGATGACAGTCCCGCAGTATCCACCAATCCGTATCCTCGAACCGTCGGACTAGTTGGATTGACTCTGCCTCGCCGATGGCATCCACGGCGGCTTGCGCGAACAATCCGGCGTCATCGGTGACGTGAATGACGGCCTTGCCGGTTTCAACCAGGTTTCGGTAGGTCCGTGACGTATTGAAGGGGCGGAGAACGATGTCATGCGCGATGCGATCGTCGGTCGCAATATTTTTGTCGACGCGCGGGCCCATGGGAGCGATGTTGACACGACCCCGCGGGTCGACCGACGTGACAATCGATTCGAGAATCACGACGCTAATTCCTCGCTCGCAGCGGCGCGTCGTAATTCGGCATCGCCCCGCCGGCTGAGGGCAACGAAATTACCGAGGATTTTCAGTCCATCATCGGTCAGCACCGACTCGGGGTGAAATTGAACGCCATGAACCGGCCTGGTGCGGTGCTGCATTGCCATGATCATGCCGTCGTCACCGACCGCGGTGACCTCGAGTTCTTCCGGCAAACGCGTCTGGTCGACGGCCAGCGAATGATAACGGCCAACACGAAGTGGCGAGTCGCAGTCGTTGAAAATCCCGCTTCCACAATGGGTGATCGTGCTGGACATCCCGTGCATGGGTCCGCATCGAATGACGACGCCACCGAAGGCAACGCCAATCGCCTGATGTCCGAGGCACACTCCGAGGATCGGAGTGGATTGCGAAAGCATCCGGACTACGTCGACGGAACAACCCGCATCCGCGGGCCGGCGCGGTCCAGGTGAGAGGACAATCGCGTCGGGCTTCAAGCTTGCACATCCCGCCGCGTCGATGCGATCGCTGCGGATCACCTCGGTCGCGCAGCCGAGCCGGCGGAAGTACCGCGCAAGATTGTGCACAAAGGAATCGTAATTGTCTAAGAGAAGAATCACGGGCTAACGGCGTGGTTTGGCAAACTTGATCTTTTCAATCAGTTTGACAACTTCATTGCCATCTTTGTAGCCGCTAACCGCCGTGATCGACTGAATCACGTATTCGTAACGCAGGTTGTAATCCGTGTCGATTTCGATTTCGGGTCCTTCATCGCCCTCGACGGGCGTACCGGATCCAATCAATGAGACGACGTTTCCTCGCAATTGGTCGAAATCGGTCCCCAGATCGATGTCATTGAGCGCCATCGATGTCAGGCGACCATTTTCATCAGCTCGCAATCTCAGTTTGAGGGGCAGGTCGGTCGGATCGACCGTTGCCGAATCGCTTCCCGCCAGCGGCATCCGGACGCTGAAGTCACCTTCAAGTTCAACAATCTTGAAGGTCATGACAAAAAACACCAACAGCAAGAAGACGACGTCGATCATGCTGGTCATGTTCAACTCGTTCTTCTGCATTTCCTCGCGATTACGAATCTTCATGATCGATCCTCCTTGACGCGAAGTGCGAAGTTCTCGAGCCGCTGCTCCTGAGCAACGCGAATCACCTCCTGGACATCTCCGGCAGCCGTGTCCTTGTGTGCGCGGATCACCACGTTTGCATCCTGGACCGACTTTCCTTCCGCTTTGATCACGGCGATCTCTTTCTGCAGACCCACTCGGAGCGTTTCGGCGGTGTAGTCGTCGCCTCCGAGGATGACTTCACCGTCCTGTGCGACGTGCAGGATGATCGGGAACTCAAGAGGTACCTCTGGCGGCTTGACCAATTGGCTGCTCGGCAGCTTGACGCGGTCGTTCGACTCGGTCTGGGCAAAATTGATCAACACCATGAAGAACGCGATCAATTGGAACACCATGTCGATCATCGGCGTCAGGTCGCCTTCGGCCAAATCGACTTTCCTCGACTTAACTCGCATTACTTCTTCGCCCCTTGCGGCTGGACATCCTCGAACCGGCTCATCAGGTTTTCGCTGGTCACTCCTACTTCCAGGAGCAATCGCGAAACGCGGTTGCGGAGAATGTTGTAGGCCGCGATCGCGGGGATCGCGACCGCCAATCCAATCAACGTCGTGAACAGTGCTGTGGAAATCCCCTCGGCCAATTCAGCCGGCTTGGGTGACGCACCGCCGAGTGCAATCACCTGGAAAGCCGCGATCATTCCGTGCACCGTTCCGAACAAACCGATCATCGGGCTGAGGTTGCCGATCAGCGCCATGTAGCTGAGCCGGTGTTCGAGCTTCATGCTCTCCTCTTCACCGACTTCCTGCATTCCCTCAAGCGCTTTGTTGTATCCACGCGATAACTTGGCAAGTCCAGCCGAAAGAACCTGGCCAAGCACCGATTCATCCGTGCGCGCCATGTCATAGGCGCTTTGAAAATCTTTTTCGTTCAACTTCTCTTCAAAAGTATCGACCAACTCTTGCGGGCAGAGCGTGTCGCGACGCGCTGCCAACACATTCATGACAAACAATGAAACGAGCGTCACGCTGAGGGCAAGAAAAACAGCGAGATATCCCCATCCAAGCGAACTGATGACCCAACCGAGCAGGCTTTGTTTTGGTTTTGGTGGTGTGCCGCCCCCGGCCGGTTCGGCGGCGGGAGGTTCGGCGGCTGGCTCGGCAACCGCGGGCACATCATCGGCAAACTCAGCGGCCGCGTCTTCCTGCGCCACAGCGAGCTGCGACGGTGAAACGGCAGTTGTCGCCATCACCATCATCGCCGTACAAACCAACAAGCGAAAGTAAGTACCGAAACGGTGGAGCGAACCGCAGGCGTCAGACATGGAATGGAGGCTCTCGGAGAAGGGTGTGGACGGGAGGGCGAACGCAACTGCACTGAACCCACGTCAGGGCCAGTGCCAAAAGGACCAGAATACTCTACGGATCTTGCGCTCGCATCACCTACTACCGAACCGGACGGATCATCTCGGGAAAAACCGGCGAATGTCGGGAAGCTGGCGAAGACTTGACGCTCGAAGCATGCCGCCGTTCAGAATCCGGGATACCGCTGCTGGAGAACCTGTCGCGCCTCCGCGGCCCGTTCCGGTTTACCCACTTTGGGCCACAGTTCAACCAATTTCTGCAGGGCTTCGGCATGCGCATCGGGCTGGGCCGAAAACATCAAATGGGTGTGCAGGTAGGCCAAAATCGCGCCCTCGTCATCGCCACTGGCTTCGTAGCTTGCACCCTGGGCGTTATAGATCCGGGCCGCCATTTCGACATCGGTCGGATTCAACTCGGCAATCAAAGCGTTGACCAGGGCCAGCCCATCGGCCGCCTTGCCGCCGGCTGCCAACGCGACCGCCTTGCCCGCCTTGCAGAGCGTCTGCAGGCGGCCGGTTTGAGCGGTCTGGGCCTTCACACCAATGACCTTCTCGAATTCGGTCAACGCGGTCGCGGCATCACCTTTCTTCAAGTGCACCAACCCCTGCAGGTAGACCGATTCGTATTTCGTATCGACCGACGGGGCGTTCATCAGCGACTTGTAGTAGGTCAAGGCCTTGTCGGTTTCGTTCATGGCGAGCGACAAATCACCGAGCATCTTGGCGGCATCGAGGAAGTGCCACGAGTCGCGGAACTGGGCGGCAAACGCGAGCATTTTGTTGGCTGCTTCGTCCTTTTTGCCTTTCCCCGCCAAGGCGAGTTTGGCTTCGCAGAACGCAAGGTAGAAGGCCGCGTCGGCCTTGATCACGTCGCGCGGCAGGGCTTGTAAGTTGACATTCTTCAACTCGCCAAGCGCTTGGTCGTACTGGCCATCGAGAGCAAATTCACGACCTTTCGTCAGCGCCGCTGGATCTCCTTCGTAGAGAATTTTCAGGACGTCGCCGGCGGCAAAGTTGGTCGTATTGCCGCCCTTCTGCAACTGGATTCCCTGGGCACTGGTTTGCATCACCGTACCGCTGACATTGTCGCCCGCCTTGTCGTAGACACGATCCAACTGTGCTGAGGCCGTCTGGGTACCGGCCGTGAAAAAGAGTGCCAACAACGCGACGAGACGGTAAATGAAACGTTGATTCATGAGGGATCTTGCCAGGGACTTGGTAAAAAAACTGTACTGGATGCCAAACGCGGACATTAACCTGCCTTGGCTGCGGCCGCGGGGGCAGGTTGGAGTGGTGGTAAACCGACCTGCTTCTGGCCGAGCTCTTTCTGGATCAGCTTCAGCAATTGGTCGAACTTGTTGCGTTGCTCGGGTCCTCCCATGTCGGGAAACAGCGTGTTGACCTTGGTAATATCGGTGATCGATTTTTCCATCAGCGGCTTGTTCTTGACTGCCTTGCCCCACAGGAATCGACAGAGGGCGACGTGGTAGCGAGAATCGAAGAACATGGCGCGATACTTTGGATCGCGGCTGGTCAGCTGGCTGATTTTACCCCAGCCCCAAATGACGTTCTTGTTGTCGGCACCCGGGCGGCCACCATTGAGCGCCGATTCATACGCTTTGCCCGCGAATTTGGGAGGCACGACCGCCGCCCACTGTTCATACGCCAGCGCCGCCTCCATCTGAGCGTCGAGCATCATTGGATTGGTGGCAAGCAGTTTTTCCGAAGTGTCGAGGGACTGTTTGTAATTACCGAGCAACCGGTTCGCTTTTGCGCTCTGGAAATCGACGGTCGGTGGCAGCTCCGGAGCTTTCGCCTTCAATCTGTCAAAGGTTTCGAGCGCCGTTTTCAACAGGTCCGCCGCCTGGCCGGTAGCCTTGGCCGCGGACGGGCTCGACGCTTCGGCGAGATCCATCAAGGTCTGGCCGACCCACTGCAAGGTCGCGGGATCTTCGCTGGTCGCGGAAATCCGTTCAAGAAAGACGCGAAACGCCTCGATCAACCGCGCTTTCTTTGCTGGATCAGCGCTCTCGAGTTGGCTTCGAATGTCGCGTGCCATCCGGATGTAGATGCCCGTCAAACGTTTCTGGGCGTCGGGTCCCTTGACGCTTTTCCGGAGGTTGTCCATCACCTCGATCGCGCGATCGAGCAGCGCCTTTCCGTCCCCTTCATCGGTGGTCATCTTTTGGACTACCACCTGCAACTCTGTGCTGTAGAGATCGCTAGCGAACGTTTGGTCGGGGGCTCCCTGTTTGGCAATCAATTTGACGGGACCGTACTTTTCGTGCTCGAGCACGTCAGACGATTTCTTGATGTCATCTTGTTTCAAATAAATCTTGGCGAGAATCAGTGCGGCCTTGAGCGCGTCGGGGTCGACGAGGTTTCCGGGAATTTCGTTCAGCCCCTCGCTCAATTCAGCCGCCGCTTCGCCTAATAGTTTGTCAGCTTTTGCGTCATCGCCATCGTTACGCGCCTGGAGAGATTGGTTCCAAAGCAGCTGTCCCATGAGCCTTTGAAATGATGCGCGTTCGGATCCCTTGGGCATCTTCTCGACCAATGCTCTTGCCTCATCCCAGCGGTCGCTGCGCAGTGCCAACTTGATCATCACCCCCTGAGCCGCGGTGGCGTCGGGATTCTCCGGCCAGGTCTTCGTGAGAAAGTCTCCAAGTTGTTCCAGATGTGGGATGATACCGGTGTTATCGGGGTTTTCGACCAGTAACAATTGGTAGGAATTGAGTGCCAGCAAGCCGCCCCTCAGGCCCATGTCCGTGCCCGGCGCGTTTCTGGCGAGCAAACTTCCGACAACCGCCGAATCACGGTATTTCTTTTCCTGGTAGAGAAGATAAGCGAGGTATTGGCGCGTCTGGTTGATCATTTCGTTGTCGGTTCTGCCGTCAATCAATGCCAGCCCGCGGCCAAGGATTTGAATCGCGGTAGCCCGCGTTTCAAGCAACTGTTCGGAGATCTGGCTGATCTGGGCCTTGATCTCGTCGCTCGGATCGGGCTGGTTCTCGAGGACTGCCAAAGACTGCGTCATTCCTTCGCTCGCCGTCATCAGCTCGCGTGCCTTCTCGAGCGCATCATCGAGACTCGTTGGATCTTCGGCAATCGAGATTTCGGGCGGCGCATCCAATTCGATGCCAAGGTTTGCCAACAATCGGCTTGCCTCTTCAGCCTCGGCGCTGGGCACTTTGCTGGCCCTGATCAACAATTGCCGACCCTGTGATTCAGCGCGCTTGAGATCGGCCGGTTTTTGATTCGCTTTGTCCTTCGATTTTTCGAGGAAGGCCTTGGCTAGCTCGATGCGCAGTTTCTGGACGCTCGGCAGTGCTCTTTCATTGGGCCGCACAGTGTCGATCAGCGGCTGGCCGCGATCGATGGCGGACTGAAATTTCGGCGGTGATTCGGACATCGACATCCGGATGATTCCGGTCGTTGCCTGGAACTTCGCGTCGCGCAGGGGATCGGCATCGGGTTGTTCCATCATGCGAATGTAACTATCCAGCGACTGTTCTTTCATTCCCAGCGCTTCCTGCACCTGGCCGCGGTGGAGCATCGCGATGGCACCATGAACATAGCTGCCGTACTTTTCGCTCAAATCTGTGAACGTCACGAGCGCGTTGTCGAGCAACTCTTTTCCTTCTTTGCCGGGATCGGAAAAAGTCATCGCGGCCTGGAATCGCGATTCACCGGCGCTGCTGAGAGCCTGCAGGAACTCACCGCGGTATTGATCCCGTCGCGCAGCCGCCTCGGGGTCCTTCTTGGGATCAATCTTGGCACCCTGCATTTCGATGAGCGTGGTGCGCAGTTTTTCGACGATCGAGTCGAACGTCGCAGCCGCGGCCAGGTAGGACTCGCGCGCAGCCTTTCGCTTGGCGTCGTCCGCGTCGTCTGACATCAACTGCGTCGCCCGTACCAATTGCAGCTTGCCCAGTTGCAACCGGGCCTCGGATAGACGCGGGTGTGAACCGTTTTTCAGAAACTCCGCGAGAGCCGCTTCGGCCTGTTGGAAAAACTCGTCGCGCGTGGTGGGGTTGCGCGATGCAACCGCCGCATCGATGAACGTCTGCGCCTTCTCGAGCTCAACCGCACTGGTGAGCTCCGGATCGACCCCCGGATATTGGTCGAGACGATCGAGATACGCGATGGCGGTGTCAAAGTACCTAACCGCCCTGAGACGCTTCAAGAACTCGGCTGCCGGTTCACCTGGGTCCTGGGCGTAGGAAGTCGAAACGATTGGCACCAGCAGCAATGCGAGCAGCGGAACCGGAAACTTCGGCCGTGCGGGGCATTTGGAAGAAATCGCCATAGGATTTTGAAATGAATTAAAAGAGAAGGGGTTCAAACCACGGGGATCGCTGAAAACGTTGGGCGCAGTCGTACCGTAAACACTAGAGTAAGAAGGGAAGAGGCAGCCTTCAAGGATAACCGATCCGAACACCGAACCGATGCGAATCCCATCTCAATTTAACGAAGAGAGCCTGTACCGGCGTGGACGCCGGCGCGATGAATCCTCGCAAAACTATCGCCGTCTCGCACGGCTGGTCATTGGGTTGGCCCTGGTGATTGTGGTCATGCGACAGTCGTCCCGGCCCGAGATTTACCGCACATTCTTTGGTCCTGCTGTCCCAACCGTCGCCGCTGATCCAGGCGGCGGATCGACAGGCGAAGAAACGCTTGCCTCAAAGGCGATCCCGGTCCATGTGACGCCCCGTGATCGAAACATTGCCAATCGCCTCGTTGCGGCGCTGGTTCCGTCCGACCAGCGGCAGTGGGTCGTTTCTTTGTCCCGCTGGCAAGCCGGTCGGCCGGTCGGGTCGGTTCCCTCGACCGTTGAATCGGTGATGGACGAACTCTCCGAGATGGAGTTCGCCGAGGTCGACCGCCTGGGGTGGCAAGTGATGCTCGAATCGTTCATCAACAGCACCTCGATTGACGCTAACGACGCGACTCCCACAACACTCGACCGGCCACGTATCGCGGCTTTTCTCGCAGCACTTGATGATGCGGCCGCATCGCGCGTGGTCGACGGCAGCGTCTGGCGATCGGGCGACTTCGATCTCTTCTACCGGTACCTTGACCAGGCCGAGGGACTCTCGGCCGACGGAGTTGCGGCGACCGGCGTGCTGCCGCTGCTTCAACAACCCGACGTCTTTCGCAACCAGACCGTGCGTGCCTACGGAACCGTCGCCCGACTTGAACAAATCGCCGCCCGGGAAAATCCCTACGGCATCGAATCCTATTGGCAATTGTGGTTGCGACCTGCTGATGGAGCCGATCGTCCCATCATCGCAATCGTCCCCGAAGTTCCATCGTCGATACAGTCGATCGGGCCGGATGCAATTGCCGAGGATGGCCCCATGGTCACCGTCGTTGGACGATTTCTCAAACGACTGGCCTACGAGTCCTCCATCGGTGCCGATTTGGCGCCGGTGGTAATCGGCCGACTCGTTTGGGTGCCGGCCGCTCCCGAGTCAATGGCGAGCGTGCCCGCGACCGAAGCAACCGAGGCGGGAGGGTTCTGGTTGATCATCCTCGGAGCCTGTTTCGTAGGGTTCGCATTGGCCGCCGTAACAATGTGGCGAACGTCGGTCATGGCGCGCCGATCGCGTGAATTGCGCATGGCACACCGGGCCGAACCAGACGAATTCTTGAGTGATCTTCGAGGCGTCGACGCTTCGACTACCCGTGCTCCCGACGATTCGCGCTTCGACGACTTGGGGGATTCGCAATGATGTCGATTGCGTTTGCGATGCTTCGAAAGACGTTGTTCGCTTGCTTTTGCGCGGTTTCCGTCTCCTGCGCAGCAGATTCCGCGCTGCCGATGCTCAGCGGTTTTGATGCCAAGCGCATCGATGCTGCTTATCCGCCGGTGGATGAGGATTCGGCGGGCGAATTGGCGAAACTGATTTACCGTTTGGATCTGGCCGACGCTTCTGTGTTGGAATCAAAGGCTGGGAATTCTGTCGATCTCGGCGACGCGATTTGGATTGAAGGTCAAATCCGCGAGCTTCGAAGCCTCGAAGTCCCCCAACGACTGATCGAGTTTTTGGAACTCTCGCAGTTGCACGTTGTCGTTATCGCGGTCGATGGTCTCGAGCAAAGGATAGTGAGCAAGCCGTTGCCCGATGGCGTTAAAAGCGGGGATCGCGTTCGTGGCGTCGGAGTGGTGATCCAGTCGGGCGACCCATCGCCCGTCGCCGTCGCCTGTGCCCGATTGCGGTGGTTTCCCGAAACCACAGACAACGTCGGTTGGCGGCTGCTTGGCGATGCGGGGGTCGACGTCAGCTTGATCACCGACATTCGCACTCGTGATCGACGACCGTTGGTTGCCGATGATGGCGACGCGTTTTATTCGATGCTCGCGGCGGCCGACGGCATCAGCGATCGACAGGACCTTCCGCCGCCCGGACGAGTGGACCCAGTTGATTTGCTGCGCAGCGAGGATGATTTGGGCGGAAATTGGTTGACGATGGAGCTGGAAACCGTGCAGGTGACTCGCATCGCGGTGACCGATGCGCGGCGCCAGGCACAGCTCGGAAGCGATCACTATTTCCAAATCGACGCGGTCGGCGATTTGGGCAATGTGATCGTCAAGATCGAGCGTCCGCAAGGCGAGGCTGGGCCTCCGGCGATCTTCGAGAATCGCTATCCCGTTTCCTTGGTCGCGCGGGATCTACCCGACTTTCTCGAAAACCGAATTCGTATCAGCGAGGGAGGGGAGGCGGTCGTTGCGCAAATCAAGTTGTTAATTGGTGTCGACGCGTTCTTCTATCGAATTTGGAGTTACTCGACCGATTACATGAACCAGCACGGCGGTGGCGATCAATTCGGACCCCTGCTGATCGCGGCGGAAATCCGAAATCGGGAGCCGGTTTCCGATGATCCCGCTGGCGTCGGCGTGATCGGTTGGATCGCCGCGGTAGCTGTGATCGTGGCCATCCTGATGATCTGGGCCTGGAATCGACGACTGGCGACACGCGATCGTGAGGTTCGCCAGCAGCGGAAGGATCGCGAAGCGGAACAACTCCAATTGCCGTAACCTACGCTCGGTTACGGCTCCAGGCCCACTCTTTTCGTTGCAGGTCGCTGTAGCATCCCGATGGGTGGCTACTTGACCACGTGACTCCAGCGGCCACCATATCGGTCACCAAGAAATCAAACCCCGCACCTCCAAATCAATAAGGGCAACCAATGCGCCGAGCCAAAATCACTGTCGTGGGAGCAGGAAACGTCGGAGCGACTTGTGCGCACTGGTGCGCCGCGGCCGAACTAGGTGACATTGTATTGCTCGACATTCCGCGAACCGAGGACATGCCGCGTGGCAAGGCTCTCGATTTGATGCAATCCTCGCCGATCATGGGGTTCGATTCCAACATCGTCGGGACGACGAGCTACGACGATACGGCCGAGAGCGACGTGGTTGTCGTCACAGCCGGTATTCCCCGAAAACCGGGAATGAGCCGTGATGATCTTTTGAGCACTAATGCAAAAATCGTGACCAGTGTCGCCGAACAAATCAAAGCCAGCAGTCCCAATGCGGTGGTGATCGTGGTCAGCAATCCACTCGATGCCATGGTCCAACAGATGTGGAAAGTCACCGGGTTCGATTCCGCAAAGGTCTGCGGCCAGGCCGGCGTGCTCGATACCGCCCGCTACCGAACGTTTCTTTCGATGGAACTTGGCGTCAGCGTCGAGGACATCAGCGCACTTTTGATGGGAGGACACGGTGACACGATGGTACCGTTGCCGAGTTGCACCTGTGTTGGTGGCATCCCGGTGACCCAGTTGATCGAGCCAGCTCGTCTCGAGGAGATCGTCGATCGTACCCGCAAAGGGGGGGCTGAGATCGTTTCGCTGCTGAAAACCGGAAGCGCCTATTACGCGCCCGCTGCTGCTTGCGCGCAAATGGTCGAAGCCGTCGTTAGAGACAAAAAACGAGTGATTCCTGTCGCTGCACTGTGTCAAAGTGAATACGGCGTGGGCGGCTATTACGTGGGTGTTCCGGCCATCATGGGCGCCGGCGGTGTAGAAAAGATCATCGAACTCGATCTGACCGAGAACGAGCAAGCCGCCTTCAAACACAGCGTCGACGCTGTGAAGCAACTCGTAGCGAGCATGAACGAATTGCTATCGGCATAGCGTCCCAAGGTGTGTCGCTATCTGCAACTTTTCGATTGCGATCAATTTTGGTTCTTTTCATTGATCGCAATCGCATCAGCGTTGACACCGATCCGAGCGCAACCTTAATTTCTCTGATTGGTCGTGCGACACACAGGCGGGTCAATGCACACCGATCTCACCGACCTTTCGCCTTCAACAACGAGACACCATGGGTCGTTTTCACCAGTCGATGTCATGGAATTCTCCCACGGATTCGGGATCTTCACACTCTTCCTCGCCAAGCCATCGAGCAACCGACCCGAGCGACGTCGAAAACGATTTACCCTCTTTTTCATTGCTGAATTGCGAGAAAGATTCAGGTAGCCGCGACCATTTTCTCGGATCCGCTGCGTGGTCCCAACTGAAATCGCACCGCAGTTTTTTTCTGCCGATGCATTACACGCCCAGCTACGCCTACCCGTTGATCGTATGGCTTCATAGCGACGGTTTCAACGAGAACCAGATCGATCACGTGATGCCGCACATCAGCTTGCGAAATTATGTCGGCGTGGGGATTCGCGGTACCAAGGCCGCCGACTCGATGGGGCACCGGTTCGATTGGCACGCCAGCCCGGCTGCGATCGTTACAACCCACGACGCGGTTGCCGAGGCGGTCGACGAAGCCATCGAACGTTTTTCGGTCAATCCTGAAAGAATTGTGCTTGCGGGATACCGCCGCGGCGGAACCATGGCCTTGCGGATCGCAATGCGCGATCCGCACCGTTTCGCTGGAGCCATTTCAGTGGGCGGTCGGATGCCGCAGGGAGCGATCCGAAACGTCAACGAACTGCGGGCGCGAAGGTTACCGATGTTATGGCAGTGGGGTGTCGCCAACTCGCAATTCAGCGACGCCGAGTTGAACTCCGATTGCCGATCACTGTTATCCCTCGGCGGCCAGGTCGAAGTCCGAAAGTACCCCGGAGACGACGAAATGGATACGGTCGTATTGCGGGATGTCGACGATTGGATCATGCGCCGCGTGATCTCCAACACCTCGGTTACCGATTCGGATCAATGGGCGACCAGCCCCACCTCCTATTCGAGTAATTGACTCCTATTCGAGTCATTGGCTTCTCGAGTCGCATCGACTCCTACTCGAAACCGGTCGCCAACTCGCGTCATTATCGACGTGACCCGACCAGCCGCGTGCCGGCACGCATCGCACCCGCCACCCCATCAAGCTACGGCGATGCCGGCTTTTTTCGGCCCCAACGAAGTTCATTTGGTCGACTCGGGATGTCTCCTAAGGTTCGCCAATCGAGTACACTGTCGGTTCCGTTGTCGTGTTCGACAAAGCGCGACAAGTTTTTGGGCATGTCGATCGACGCTCGCACAAACCTCACTCTCCCTCTTGGTACCGGCGCCAGCGGCGCGAAACGACCATGACTGCTGACGAAGAATCGGAAGCCATTGATGAAACGGATGGCGGCGGAAAGACACGCACAAAATCTTCTCCTGCGGCGGGCACCGCGGCGGGAAGGAAAGTGCTTGTTGTCGACGACGATTTCGAGATCATCGAGGCAGTCCGCTACGCGCTTGAAGGTGCCGGCCACAAAGTCATCGTCGCTCGCGACGGCAACCAGGGATTGGCATTAGCCGAGCGAGAGAATCCCGATCTGATGATCCTTGACATGATGATGCCCAAACGGAGCGGGTTTCTTGTCCTGGAAAAACTGCGTCGGCTGCGCGATGAACCACTGCCGGTCATCATGATTACCGGGAACGAAGGAAGTCGTCATAAAGCCTACGCCGAGCTGCTGGGCGTGAGTGATTACATCCGCAAGCCCTTTGCGATGGACCGTTTGCTCGCCTCGGTAGACAAGCTATTGGCGACGTGAACGACGTTTCTGGCGACGTGATTGACAACGAACTTTCCCGACGTATCGTCGTCACCGCCGCACTGTGCGGCGCCGCTGGTGTGCTGATCGGGGCGTTCGGAGCTCATGGTCTCGACGGCTTTCTGGAGTCGCGTGGGCACAGCGCCGAATTGATTCGTGAACGCCTCGATGTTTTCGACGTGGGCGTTCGCTACCACCTCGTCCACGCCGTGGCATTGTTGGCGTTAGCAGGAATCCCAATCGGCTCGGTCGCGGGAAGGAAATGGGTCGCACGCCTCATGCTCCTTGGATTGTTGCTCTTCAGCGGGAGTCTTTACCTGCTGGTCATTACCGACACTCCGGTGCTCGGAGCGATCACGCCCCTGGGCGGATTGTGCTGGGTTTTCGCGTGGTTGCTGTTATCGGTTCTGGCCGTCCGCCGGGTCCCCTCGGCGGGCGATTGATGCAAAGCGTTGGACGAGAAAAATGGATTGGGTGCTCGCAGCGACACGGTTGATCGCTTACTGTGTTTGCAGACCAAGCTTTCCGACGCCTGACTCCCCCCGTCTGTCTCCATGACGCCCGTGACGATGCCCGATGCAGTCACTGATGACCTGACTTTTCCTACTCTTTGGAATAGGCGTCACCTACTTGATCTGGAAAGCCTCTCTGCGGACGAGATTACCACGGTCCTTGACGTCGCACAGCAACTCAAGGAGATGACGCAAGGATGCCGCCGCAAGGTACCGCTGTTGGCCGGAAAAACTTGCGCAAATCTTTTCTTCGAGAACAGCACCAGAACTCGCAATAGTTTTTCGCTGGCGGCAAAACGACTCGGTGCCGATACGGTCGAATTCAGCAGCGTCGGAAGCAGCGTGGCCAAGGGAGAAACGTTCGTCGACACCGCCAAGACGATCGAGGCAATGGGCGTCGACTGGGTGGTGACACGTCACGGCACACCGGGAACGCCCCACCTGCTGGCGCGGGAACTTAACTGTTGCGTTCTCAACGCGGGCGACGGCCCCCACGATCATCCGACACAGGGATTGCTCGACATGCTGACGATTCGCCAGCACCGTGGTCGCATTCAAGGTCTGACCGTGGCTCTGGTGGGCGACATCGCGCATAGCCGGACCGCCCGCAGCAATATTTGGGGGCTCAGCAAACTTGGCGCCCACGTCATCATTTGCGGACCGCCGACTCTGGTAAGCCCGCGATGGTCTGAACTGGGATTCGAGGTCGCGCATCACCTCGACGACATTCTGCCGCGATGCGATGTGCTGAATCTGTTGCGAATCCAGTTTGAACGGCAACGGGCGAGGCCTTTTCCAAGCGTGCATGAGTACGCAGCGCTTTATGCAATGAACGCGGCGCGGATGCAAAAGGCGAAGGACGACATCCTGATCATGGCGCCCGGTCCGATCAATCGCGGCGTCGAGATCACGCCCGAGGTTGCCGACGGCCCCCACTCGGTCATTCTCGAACAGGTCAACAATGGAATCGCTGTCCGAATGGCGGCCCTCTGGTTGTTGGCCGGGGCGTCCGAGCGAGCGGGCGTGAGGGCAAGGTGAGGGTCGCATGCAATCACTGTTGATTAAAAACGGTCGCGTTGTCGATCCGAGCCAGGGGATCGATCGGCCAGCCCGATTGTTGATCAACGACGGCCGCGTCGCCGCCATCGACCCCAGCGACGGGGATATTCCTGTGGACGCGTCGCATCTCGACGCGGCTGGCAAGATCGTCACACCTGGACTGGTCGACCTGGGGGCGGAACTCCGCGAGCCAGGTAACGAAGAAGATGAAACCATCCAGTCGGCCAGTGATGCGGCGCTTGCCGGCGGGTTCACCTCGGTGCTGTGCTGTTCGAGCACTTCTCCCTGCATCGATTCACCCGGTGCGGTCGAGTTTGTCCGTCAAAAAGCGGCCAAGGCCAACGGTGTCCGTGTCCACGTGATCGGTTGCGTCAGCAAGGAACGCGCCGGTGAGCAAATGGCTGAATTGGGGCTGTTGGCCGAGGCGGGTGCGGTTGCCTTCAGCGATTCACCCCGACCAATGCCCAATGACGCATTGCTGAAGCGGGCACTGGAATATTGCCGCATGTTCAATTTGCCGATCATCGATCGCCCGGAGGTTCCCGAGCTATCCGAGAACGGCGTCATGCATGATGGCCAGGTTTCACTCGTGCTTGGGTTGAAAGGTTTGCCGACCGAAGCGGAAGACTTGGCGGTCGCGCGTGACGTGCGGTTGGCCGAGGCGACCGCGGGTCGGTTGCACGTCGGTCCGGTCAGCACGATGGGCGCGGTCGATTTGCTGCGCCGGGTGAAGTCTCGCGGCGTCGCGGTCACGGCATCGGTTTGTCCCCATAACCTTTGTCTCTCGGATACCGAGCTGCGCTCGTTCGACGCCCGGTTCAAGGTGCACCCGCCGCTGCGCAGCGGCCGGCACGTTGAAACGCTGCGCCATGCGGTGGCCGATGGCACCATCGACGCGATTCAAAGCGGCCACATGCCGCGAAGCCGTGAAAAGAAGATGGATGACCTCGATCTTGCACCGTTTGGTGCCGCATGTCTTGAAACAACCCTGGCAACCGTAATGACCTACATGATCGACGAAGGTGTGCTCGATTGGTCAACCGCGATTGAGCGGATGTCGACGGCGCCGGCGCGAATCGCCGGCGTTGATGGTGGCACGTTGGCCGTCGGTGCGGCCGCGGACATTGCGATCATCGACGACCAACATCGTTGGACCGTCGACGGCGGAGCATTTCGGTCGCGTTGCATCAGCAATCCGCTTGATGGACACCATCTCAAGGGACGGGTGACGCACACCATCGTAGGCGGCATCGTCCGGTTTCGGCTCCAGCCCGAACTGGAACACTTGGCCTAGCCGCTTACTGGCTCGTGCCGCCCTGTTGGAAAACAACGGTTCGGTCCACAGAGTCAACCGTGAAAGTCTCGGTGTCGCCACCGGGCCATGTGATGGTCACCTCATCAACGGTGTCTTGTTCGCCAAGTCCGAAGGTAATTGTTTTTTCACACTGGCTCAGGTAGCTGCGCGTCGGCATCAGCGTTCGTGTTTGTTGGCGATCGCCGATCCTCGACGTGACCACGGCACCGATCGCATCGCGGTTGCACGTTGTCCCCCGCAACTCGACACGAAGCCAATGGTGCGTGGTCGATTGGTCATTACGGAAAGCAACTGCCTTTCCATTGCTGGTGGAAAGAACGAAATCCGGGTCACCGTCACCGTCGAAATCACCGTAAGCGGCGCCGCGGCCGACGATTGGGCGGTAGAACGCCTCACCGGTATTCTCCGAGCCCACCAGAACCAGTTCACTTTTGGAATCCCGCCCCGCATTCCAGAACAATTGAGGCGGCTGCTCGTACCGCTGGGTCTGCTGTGTTTTGGAAATCTCCTCCTCGAGATGTCCGTTGGCACCGAGCACGTCGAGCCGCCCATCAAGATCGACGTCAAAGAAAAAGAGTCCGAAGGTAAGACCCTGTCGCGTCGGCGGCCCGAATCCTGTGTACATCGCGGCATCAATGAATTGGTCCCTTCCCGGTCGAGACATATACAGCGCGCTCGCCTCGTTGGCAAAGTTTCCGATGCCGATTGCCAACGTGCCGTCGTCACGAAACTTTGCGGCGTCGATTCCCATCGCACCGCGAGCGTTGCCCGTGCTGCGATCGAATGCGATTCCTGACAACCTTCCAACTTCTGAAAAGGTCCCGTCGCGATTGTTTTGAAACAGGAAGTTTCGGACTGTATCATTCGCCACCACGATGTCGATCCAGCCGTCGTCATTGACATCCACCGGTGCCAGGCCCATCGCCTTGCCCAGAGGTACGTCAGTATCGTCGTTGCGAATTTGAATGCCGGCGGCCTCGGATACATCGACGAATTTCCCGTCCCCTTCGTTGTGGTAAAGGTAGGAAAAGGATCCAGCGAAGGCACGTGGCGGGCCGTAGGCACGAGTTTCACCGTCGAGCGTAAAGTTTTGGCTCAGGTCGGTTTCCTGGCTCCACGTCACGTAGTTGCAAACGAACAGATCGAGCAAACCATCGTTGTCGTAGTCGAAAAACCCACAACTTGTTCCCCAGGCATCATCGGCGCCGCCGACACCTGCCTCGTCGGTCACATCGACGTACGTACCGTCGTCGTTTCGCATCAATCGGTTTTTCCCGACCGCGCTAATGAACAAGTCGCTATCACCATCGTTGTCATAGTCACCCACGGCCACGCCCATGCCGTAGAGCGTGAAGTCGATCCCGGACTCCGACGAGACATCGCGGAATTTGAAATCACCATTGCCGGCAAACAACTTGCAGGGAGAAGGTTGCTTCGCTTTCTCATCCCATGCCCAGCGGCTCGAATTGACAAAGAACAGATCGAGGTGGCCATCGCCGTTGTAATCCAATACCGCCAAGCCGCTGCCCATCGTTTCGGGCAGCAACTTATCACCGTAGCGGCCCGTTTCGTGAACAAAATCGATGCCGGCATCGTCGGTCACATCGGTCATCGCCAGCGAAGGCATCGATTCCTCATCGGTTTGCCGCTGCTCAGGAAGAGTCACCTCGAACTCAACAGACTTCTCTTTCGCCTTGCTGACGTTGAGATAAACCATCAGCGCGATCACCGGCACGGCAAGGACAACGAATACGATCAAGGAAGCTCGAAACGCGCTGGCGATGACCGCATCATCCTGGACATCCTCATCTTCGTGATCTTCATGCAATGGTTCGTCGGTCATCGATTCAGGCCGGCTTGGCGTGTAGCGGATTCATTCTCTTCGGAACCAGGCTGGCTCGGGGACGGGCGTTGGAGATCGTAAATCACCAGCGCCTCGGCGGCATGGTTAGCCGCGGGATAACGCCGCCGCGCGGCGGGGATCGCGACTTCGGCCGCATTGTCATCAGGTTTGTAGCGACGGTGAAGCATCCGGTGATGTTGCTCTTTTTCCTTGACGCCCATCAACGCGTAGACCTCCGCCAAATTCGCGTGCGCCGTGACATTCTCCGAATCAACTTCAAGAACCCTCTCGAACTCATCCCGCGCCTCCTCGAGCGTCGTTTTGAACTCAGCGGTGTTCCCCAAGACGTCCGCCCGCTGCGCGAGGTCAATCAGCGCCAATCCGAGCTCATTCCGAACGTTATAGTCGAGCGAAAAATCAAAACCTCGTTCCGGAACTTTCGTTTGCAGTACGCCGCGAAGCGACTCGGCCGCCTCCTTCAAGTTCCCCTGCTGGCGATTGACGACACCGCTGAGCCAGGCATGCGTCCAACTCGGCGGCGGCGGCTCCATTTCCGCGGCCCGCCTGAGTGACTCGGTCGCACCGTCGAGGTCACCTTCGGCGAATTGCGCGCGTGCCAGATTCAATGGTCCGTCAAACCGGCCAAGTTGCTCGACTTTGCGAAACGCCTCTCCTGCCTGTTTCAGTTCCGCCTTGCCCTTGAGCAACAATCCGATCCCATAATCATTCCAGCGCTGCCACTCGGGAATCGCGTTTTGCACTTCGACCACGTCCTCGGTCGGTTGAACGTCACCGGAGATTTCGAGCACGATCTTGTCGCTGGCGATTTCGATGATCGGCAAGTCGTTGGGGTCTCCCGGCTTGCCGAGGTCCAGCGGATCGACCGCGGGATCCCGATCTCGCCGGATGTAGTCGAGATATTCCGTATCGAACTTTCGATACAACAATCGAGCGGTCACCTCGATCGGCTCGGAGGTCTCGCTGGGCACCTGCAATCGATAGTGAACCGTTTGTCCCGCGCCGGGCGGAATCTGGTGGCTATACAACGGCGTGAATATGTTTTGGGCGTTTCGTCGATTGATACGATTGCCCTCGCGATCCAGCATGAATGTGTTGACAAAGTGCGACCATGGGTCGACCGCTTCCTGCTCGTCGCGATGACCGCTCTTGCCGATTACCTGGCCATCCTGGGTCGCAGTCAACTCGATCCAGATTTCGTTTGAGTCGGTCGTTCCTTGTGTGAAGTGATGGCCGAGCTTCATTGTTCGCAGCACGGTTTCGACAAGGTAGGTCTGGCCGGCCTGGACGCCGACCGAATCACCGAGCGGCGCGACAAGATCGCCGTCGATCGATCCCCCGATTCGCAAACCGAACAGATCGACTCTCAACGTTCCGCGCAGGAATTCCCGGTGCGCCTCGACCGCGTCGTCATCCCCCATCCAATACGCGATCGCCGAGTTCGCGCTCGGGAATGCGTGGCTGTGGACGCCGAGAGCACCGATTTGCGGGATGTACTTCGCGCCGAAATCGCTGCTTGCCACGGCTGGCATGTGGCACTCGTTGCAGTTGGATTCTGCCTTGGGCGGATAATAGAAACTGCGAGCACCGTGGCCCGATACGCCGCTCAGCAGGTAGCTGTCGTAATGATTCTGTCCCCGCAGGAACTCCTTGTAGTCGGTTACCTCACCCGGTAGCGAAACCTTGTGACAGGTACCACAAAACTCGGGCGTCTTGTGAAAGGGTTTGAGCATCTCGTGCTTATGGAAGGCCGGCTTGGCTTTCACCATCAACGAATTCAGGCGTTGAAGCAGCGTGTTGTCGCTGTAGGCGAACGGATAGTGCTTCGGCTCGTCGATCGTATAATCCGCATTGCCGACGTGAGAATCGATTGACTGGATGGCGTGACAGACCGCGCAACTGACTCCTGCGTGCGCGGTCGGATCGTTCACGTCGTCGTAGTTCGGGTCGTCGAATTTCCCGGAAAAGAAGGGCACGGGGTCATGGCAGCCGGCGCACCAACGTGAGGCCTGGACTGTACCGGCCCGTTGGGTTGCAACTTTCCTGGTTTCCCGAACCGAGGCGCGGTACGCCGGATTGTTGAAACTGCTTAACTTGTGCGCGCTGTGAATGGCCGAGTCGTAGATGTCCCCGTGGCACGTCAGACAGTATTCGTCATTCATCAACGTCTCAGCCGCGATGAACTTACCCGTTGCCGTGCTGGCCAGCGACGGTTGGAAATATTTGTCGCCGTCGATTGGCGCCATATCTCCGCTGATCCGCGGATCGGATGCTTGAAATCCAACCATCAAAGCGACGATGCACGCCGTCGCAATGGCAACCCGGCGGCCAATGTGCCACTTGATGCGCGGTCCGACGAGACGGTGAAGCCAGTACAACCAGATGGCGGCAAGGGGCGCCAGCAAATGCATCCAATAGACAACATTGCGGGTTGCGGGGTTGACGATCGCGAACGACCCGACACGCATCAACAGCAACCCGCTGATCAAGATCGTGAGTGCAATCGCAAATAGCGCGTAACCGATCTTCACCGCCCGGCGATTGCGACGATTTCGTGCCCGCCACATATGCAGCAGCCCGAAGCCGACCACGGGCGTGATCAACAGTAATCCCAAGCCAAGATGGATGAGAAACATCAACTGGTAAAAATGTGTCTCGTAGATGAGACCCGTGAAATACTGCAGCCATGTGATCGCGGTCAGATACAAACCGTTGGCTGTCAACACGCCGAACAATATCAAGACCACGTACAAGACCACACGCAGCCGAGGCGTCACCACTCGAATCGGTGGCTTCTTGTTGGTCGCGGTCGAACCTGGCTCGTCCGCGACGGAGGGATCGGCGGTGGATGACATGGAGTGTGGTGTCAGGAAACGGGTCGAATGAGTTTAAGACGCGGGAAACACAGCTTTGGTTTGGTAAATCCCGGGGGGCCCGAACACTTTGGACCGCTAAGGAAGGACCCGCGAGGCGTCCAGAAAGCGGCTCGTTTCATCCGTTTCACGATACCAGAACGATCGAAACGACTGATAACGCTGCAAATGCGCCCGATTTTGCTTCTCAAGCAAGTCGGCCTTGGCACCGACCGGAGGCGGGTATTGGGTCATTTCGCGGTACGGCAAAGGTCCGGTCGACTGACCACTGAGGGTATTCAGGTCAGCATCTTTGTCCCAGCCGACACTATGGAAGACGAAATCCCGCTGCCAACCGGGCGGCAATTCGCTCTCAGGCAACGAAAACTCAAGCCGGATCTCATCGCCGGAGCTGATCACGACCATCTCGTCGTCCCAATCTCGCAGCAAGTCCGAACATTCACCGAACCGAGTCAAGCTGCCACGCAGCGGGGGCCAACGTGGTGACAAGGACGCCTGTTGGTAATCGTAGGTTTCCGGGTGGGTCAAATCGTCACGCAGCGGCATCGAGAATCCGTGAAAGCCGACCTCCGCGGCGATCAAGTTGACTTGCTCGGTGCGATATTCGGCCGGCGCCGACTGAACGGCTAACTGAGCGGCATCCCAATAGATTTGGGCCGACGTCCGCACGCGAAACCTCGGGTCGCTCCGATTCATCACGTCAGTGACGTCGACCACAATGGTCTTGGTCTTGCCGCCGGGGAATCCCATGAATGGAATCACTTCACGCCAGCCATCCCAGTCCGCTTGGCCGTCGGAATCAGATGAACCGGGCACCCAGACCGAAGGAAATTCAACCGGACCGAGTTGTGGATTCTGGTCAATTTGAATGTTCAGCGATGTATCGGTCGGCAAGATCCAACCGGTCAACACCAGGTAGATGCTGGCAGCCGACGGATCGTTCAATTCGAGGTCGCCGAAATCGAGATCGATCCAGTGCGGTTCACACAGACCCTGTCGAAGACGTCGGTCGAACCCCTGAACAAAATCCCGATCCGGCCTAGCCAGTTTTTCGGTCACGTTGCGTTTGGTCTTGTCGAGTGCGTTTTGAATGGGCCGCAAGTTTTCCTTCTCGAACGCAAAAATGGTTGGCGTCGCGATCTGTGCCGGTCCAACTTTTTCGTTGGTCCAAACTTCAATACTTGCGGGGTGATCGACAACGGTAAGCGCGACTTTGTCAAAGTAAGCCACCTCCCACAATTCCTCGGTGATGCGAAAGTCATATCGACCGCCGCGAGGCTTGATGTTTCGGCCATCGATCTTGAGATATTCCCACGGCCGGTCTTTTGCGACCACACCTCGTGCCACCTGCAATCCCAGCGGAGCGGCCCAAAGGCAATCCGTTTGAAAAACAAACTTCTCACCGTCCCACGAATACAAATACGGGCACGACCCTTTCAGCGTTTGTTCCTCCTCGACGAGTGAGTCGATGATCGGATTGCGAATTGTCTGCGTTAGCCCGTTGGGCAAGATCGCTCGAACGCTGTTGGCCGTGTCGAAACCATCCAGGCCAAAGTGCGTCGATGGCGATTTGACGACGCGGGCTCGGTAATGCGGACCGAAACGAAGCTCGAGCACGCTGCCGATTGCATAGTGGTTCACCCGACCACTTGCGTTGTCGTCGATCCCTTTGAACCGAATGTCGATGTGATGACCGGACGAACCGACGCCACCGGTAATCAGTTGTATCTTCTTGTCGCGCACCCCCGCCAAATCAATCGTTCCGTTGCGGTCAAAGTCGGCAGCCACCAGGTCCTTCATGCCGCCGAGGGCCGCAGCGGGCCCCCCCGGTTCAACACCCCAGGGCCCGACGCGCGATACAAACGCGTCACCCGAGCCGGCGCTGATCACATCGATCCACGAATCATTGTCAAAATCCTCGGCAACGAATTCCAGACCAGCCTGCTCGTTCGTTTCGATTCGATCGACGGTCCACGCACCGGCATCGGCGGTCTGTGAAAAAACAACCGCACTCCCGCCACGTCCGCCGACGATCAAATCCCACGAAACATTCCCGTCGACATCCTCCACCGCAACGTGGGATGCGCCAGCGATGGGGATGATTTCGTCGAAGTACCGTTCGCGAAATTGGAGATGCAACAGATTTTCCAAAATGCCCACTCGGCCGCTTGCCGTGTGCACGGTGACGATATCGAGGTCGAGGTCCCGGTCCAGATCGGCAATCGCCATCGACGCGACGGGGTCATCGTTCGCGAAACCGCTGTGCGAACGTACCACTTCGAAGAAGGTTCGGTTTCCGCGGTTGACGAACAGCCGAACGCCGTCCGACTTCGTCGCCAGCACCAGGTCGAGGTCCCCGTCGGCCTCAAGATCACCTGCTACCGCGGCGGTCACGTCGGAAACATCTTCAAGGCCGGTCACTTCCTCGACGAGTTGCATGCGAGCGTCGGGTTCGACGTCGGTCCGTCCGTCAACATGAATCAATCGTACGCCATCCTCGCCAAACGCAACCAGATTGACGAACGTATTGTGTCGGACCGTGGCCGCGTAATCGGGCTCGCTCCCCTGCGCCGGCTTTCGGTCGGAGCGCAATCGACCAGGACTGCTGCTGTCCACAACAAACAGGTCCGCTGCGATCATGCCCCGCGTTTCGATGTCCAATTCAATTGCGGCGGCCTCTTCCCAGTTTCCAGCCGCATCGTTTCGCCACAGCTGGAGGATTCGATCGGCGTTGACGCTGGCCAGGTCCGGCACAAGGTCGAGGTCATAGTCGATCACCAATAGCGAAGTGATCCCGGCAGACGCATCAATCGGCACCGACTTGAATTCCCAATCGCCCGAACCCCGTTCCATCGGGTTTGCTTTGACCATTTTGGCGGACAAGCGGCGGAGGGAATCAAAGCTGAGTCGGTCCAATGGATGCGGCGAGGCGCGTCGGCGGTCGGTTTTCACAATCTCGGTGCTGTTTAGCACGTTGAACCACAACAACATGCGATTCTCTGCTTCGGACCAGTCTCCCGATTCGACAGCCGTCGTGATCTGCGAGACCAGTTCGTCGGGCGTGACGCCGATCGGCGCCGTTTCGCGACGAACGGAGGGTTCAATCGCGCTGGCGAGCTGGCTGGCGCGCTGAATGAACTCGATCGCCTGTTCGTTCTTGCTGGCGATATTCAACCTCGCAGCCCGGAGCGCGAAAAAAATATTGTCGGGGTGTTGCGAAGAGAGCACGCCGACAGTTTTCGCAGCATTCTGCAACAACTCGTCCGGCAATCCATCGATGGGGTCTTCCAATTGTTCGACGACGTGAATCAGGGAACCACCGAGGATGATCGCGTTGGGGTCGCGGCCCGCTTCGCCCGTGATCGCCGCCGATAATCGCTGATAGATCTCCTTGCGAAGCGAATTGGTCATCGAACCGGGAAGCAACGACGCTTCGAGCAGGTCGACGCGAGTGCGCAGCCACATCGGTGTCACGACGTCGTCGGTGATGGATGCCAGATCATTGATCGCCGTGCGCGCGGCCGAAATTGCATCGGGAAGCTTCGCTCGGGCCGCTTTCTTTTCCTCGTCATCAAGTGATGCGTTGGTCGCCTGCGCTGCAAGCTGGTCCACGCCCAGGACTCGGTTGATGGAGCGATTCAACGCGACGGATGGATCTTCGGAGTTGTTCTCATAAAGACTTTCCCAGGCGTCATTCGCTTCGGCAATCTCAAGGTTTTCGGTGGCGGCCAGTGCCGTTCGTGTCAGTTCCAGTCGCTCCTGGGTAACTTTCTCGCCGCCGTCATCGCCGCCTCCCCCCACGCCGCCGTTTTCGCGACCTCGAA
>JAHELS010000181.1:2876-12528 GCA_024644085.1 Rhodopirellula sp. | reverse complement strand
GTGGGTGTTTCGCGAATCTCAAAGCGATATGAAACGCCCCGTCATTCCGTTTACAAAGAAACCGAAAAATCGCAGGTAATCATGAGCCGAATTCGGCTCCCACGCAATTGACCGGAATCAAAGCGGATGTGGAAGCTCGCGAATCGTTGTGGCCTCGAAGAGCGTCCCTTTCTTTTCGGGTGGGCGTGATTTCCAGACATCGCCGTCGGGATAACGGTGCTGCTCGATAAATTCCGGTAGAAACTCGAGGCCCCATCCGGGAGCGGTCGGTGCAACGTAGCAGCCGTCGCGGACTTGGACCGGATGCTCGACGGCTTCCTGCAGGAAGTCGATGTACTCGATGAGTTGCGTCTCGGAGTGTCCAGCCACTGCAATCTGATCCCACATGCCGAAATGTTGGATCATATTGCACAGACCGATGCCGCCGCCGTGAGGACACACTGGCACTCCGTGTTTTGCCGCCATCAGAATGATTGCCATCACGTCGTTTACGCCAGCGACCCGCACCGCATCGATCTGGCAATACTTGATTGCTTTGCTCTTGAGAAGTTGCTTGAAGATGACAGGTGAAGCCGCGTGCTCGCCGCAGGCAAAACCAAAGTCGGCGTCGGCGAAAGTCTCCGCAAGTTCAACATAGCCGAGTACATCGTCGCGCGCGATCGGTTCTTCGATCCATTTCAGCCCGAACGGCCGGTAACGTTCAACGTGAAGTTTGGCTTCGATGAGTCCCCAGAACTGGTTGGCGTCCACCATGAGATTGCACTCGGGACCAATAGCCTCACGCATGAAACCAATCCGCCGAACGTCCTGATTCGAATCGCGTCCCACCTTCAACTTAAACGAGTCAAAGCCTTGTTTCTGGAGTTTGCGAATCGTTTGGAGGATCTCGTCATCGCTGAGCCCCAGCCATCCGGCGGTGCAATAAGCCTTGGGACCAAGGTTTGCTAGTTTGTTTTCGCGCTCAGTCATGCCCGGCCGACGCTGCTTCAGCATCGCAACAGCTTCGTCCCGGGTTAACGCGTCACTGATGTTTCTCCAGTCGATGCAGTCAGCCACGAATTCGGGCTCGAGATCGACAAGCAATTTCCAGAGCGGCTTGTCCAGGGATTTAGCCCACAGATCCCAGAATGCATTGAGGACGGCGCCTGCTGCCATTCGGAACACTCCGTCGTGCAGCCAACGCAATTGATGATGATCGATCAGCCGTTGATAAAGGCGTCTTGGAGCCACTGAGAAATCTTCCAGCGTCGCGCCAACGATCAGTTGGCACAAGTCGTTGATCCCGTGGCAAATCCAATCCGTACCGGCTCCGACGGTGAACACAACCGAGACTCCTCGCAGTCCCGCATCGGTTTCCAAATGCAGGACGGCCGAGGAGTAGTCAGGTGCTTTGTGAAAGGGATCGGATCCAAGTAATTGGTCCGAGGTTGGAACCCGAAGGTCGATGACCTCCGCTGAGGTAATCCTGATGGATGTGCTGGACATGGATGATGCAGGCGACCTTACTTGCGAAGTGGCTTTGCGTCATCAACGAATGCGGCGGGTGGACTTTTCATTTTTTTCGACACTTTCTGACTGGGAATTTGGCAGCTCGAGTTGGATTGCCACGCAGAGGGTTGCGTGTGGGGTCGGAAAAATCAGTCGAACTCAAGCGTGATCTTATCGAGCATCGGCTTCGAATTATTCTCGGTTGTGTCGGTCATCCTGACCTCAAACTGGAATCCATATCCCGCAGGCAATTTCGACACGTCTAGTGAAGCGGGTGTTTTTCGGATCTGCTTCGCAAAGCCGGGCGTGTAGTCGTACGTTTCTTTGACTGCTTGCCAGTCACTCAATTTGTCAATGTTGCCATCCATGTCGGTGTCCACTCCGACGCGTGTTTCAACCTTTTCAACCCACGGACCGGGACTTGTGTAATCAGTCGCCTGTTGAGTGACGAGGTAAAAACGACCTTCGGCGAAGCCAATGTCCGGGTCAGGGTGTCCTTGGCCGATGTTGCCACACCAGGTGAACTTCTGGTCAATGCTCGGCGAGGTGAACCAACCGACACTCATGCTTTTGCTGTCCGCCGGATCATAATCACAGAAAAGGTAGTACTGCCCGCCGATACATATGGCGGCCCAATCGCCGTACGCGTTCTGTTCCGGTTCGTGTATCTCGTATTCGGCAACGTTGGTCTTGAAACGCTCGGGGTTTTCCTTCACCCAGTGCGGGTGGTTGTAAGTGCCCGTTCTGCCGGTTGGTTTCGTTCGCTCGTCCACCGGCGGCGCGAGCAATTTGAAGTCAGCAATTCCATCGGGACTGACCGCATGTGCCGCGAGTGGGGAATCCCACGCATGCCGCTGGGCATTGATCGGGCTCCAGTCTTCGAGGATCAGGTGGAACTTCCCTTCAAGGTCACGAATGATCCCGCAGTCTGACCCGTGCGACGGATCGAAGTAGGCCATCCCTTTGTTGTCACCCGGAACACCGTCGAACAGATCGGCGTCAACATAAACGTGGGGATCCTGGTCATTAGGAAAGTCATAGTAGAAATATGCTTTGCCGTCGGCGTACTCAGCCGTCGTCATCCACGCGGAAGCTCGTTCGGTGATAGCGCCGTGATGCACCCAGTTGACCATGTCCTTGCTTTGCCACGCGTGGTAACCACCGAGCCTCGGCTCAAGTCCTCCGGGCGCATCAAACTGGTTTGGAAACCTGGTCGTCTTGAGCGGAATATCAAAACCATCGAGCGTGGCGGGTTGAGGCTTGAATGCCGGTACTCTGGACGTGTCGCCCCGCTTTCGCCCACTGCCGTAACGACCGAACATCCAGTAATTATCTGGTCCGAGGCTCAACATGACCGGTGCATCGCCCAAATTCATGGGACCGATGTTGTCGGTCGGTTCCCAGTTCTGCCAGATCGCAGACTGATCAAACGATATCGATTCGACCGAACGTTTTTCCGAGAACGTTTTTACGATGCTTTGAAAGGTCGCTGTTTTCGCAATCGGAGCGGCCACGCCCTCATTGATTCTCAGATTCGAATGCTCAGCAATGTCTTGCTGCCACTCGGCCTGGCTGTCGATGATCCAGGAGTCATCAGCTACTGCGTGACCAACCGTCGCACTTGCCAGAAGCAAGAATGTGGCTTTAAGTAGTCGTCTGTTCATGATCGTTCTTAGGTGAGCGTTGGCAATCAAACTTTGACCGCGCGGTAGTTCAGTTCGGCTACGGTTGTGACTGCATTGGCAGAGTGAATTCGGATTGTGTCGCTTTCGCATAGATGCCTACATGGGTCACGCTCTCCAACGTGCTGGGAAGCGGGTGTTCGATTGTCGTATTGCCGACCGTCAACGTCGCCTTGCCATGTTCGAGGTCCACGGTGACTTCTGCTTCAAAGGTCGCGTTGGGTTCGAAACTCGCCTGCCCGGATGTTCCGGCTGCCACGTTTCCCCAGCCACCTTCGAAGATACCGTGTCGGTTCATGCCCATCATCGTCCCGGCCTTGAAGAGCGCGTTGTTGTCGGCGGCCGAACCGAAACAGAAGCAAGCGTTTTTGGTCACGGCATCGGTGGCCGCTCGGTACTTCAATCGAAACGTAGCACGCTCTTGAATCGGTTCATCCAATTTTCGTAAGGCAAAGGCTTCTCCCGAACCGGCATCAAGCAAGTAGCCGAATTCGCTTTTCGATACGGTGCCGCCCTTGACTACATCCCACTGGCCGGTCTCATCCTTGCCTGCTTGCAACTTTCTGCCCCGCCGCGTTTTCTTCATTCGTTCCTGGGGCGCGTTGTTCCACCATTCGCTTGGGCCTTCTGTGTCGATTCCGTCCCATACTTCGAGAAACTTGGCTTTCATTTCTGCAAGCTTTTCAGGTTCGTCGGTTGCTAGATCGTGTTGCTCTTTCCAATCCTTTTCAATCTCGTAAAGCTGAAATTTGGTGAGATCTGAGTTTGCCACGATCTTCCAATTGTCGATTCGCATGGCGGCGTGACTGGGTTCGGGAGCAATATGAGTCCGCCAGAACAACGGCACCGGCCGCCGGAGTGTTTGCCCTGAGAATGCGGGGATCATACTCACGCCGTCAATGGTTCGGTCCGCCGGCAACGGTATGTCAAGGATATCAAGAACAGTCGAAAAGATGTCCGACCCGACAATTGGAATGGGGCACTCGGTTCCCGCCTTCACCTTACCCGGCCACCGTACGATCGCCGGTACGCGAATGCCACCCTCGTGGTCATCCCGCTTTCGGCCCCGCAGTCCGCCGGTGGAACCTCGCGTGCGACCGGTTGCTCCCTTGCCTTCAGGACCGTTGTCGCTGGTGAAAATCACAAACGTGTTATCTCGCAGACCCTGATGATCGAGAGTTTTCATGAGTTTTCCGAATGCATGGTCAAGCTGGGTGATATTCCCATGATGTTGTCGCAGATCAGCGTCTTCGAGGTCGGCGTACAACTTCATGAACTCGGGATCTGACTCGATCGGAAGGTGAGGTTCGTGCGTCCAGACGGTCATGAAGAACGGCTTTTGTGGATCGCGCTGGTTGCTCAACCATCCAATCGCTTCGTCCGCCACCAGCGGAGCGGAGAAACCCTGCAACGGTCCAACCTCTGCGCCGTTGCGAACAAAGTTGACAGGATTCTTGTGTGATGGTGATGCGTTGTTCTGAGTGGCAAACCACCAGTCGTATCCATGGTCGCCAGGTTGAGGCTGAGCGGGATCATTGAACTTTCCGTTCAAGTGCCACTTGCCTGCATGCATCGTTTCATAGCCACGTGGTTTGACCAGTTCGGGGATCGTGATTTCGCTGGTGCGAAGATGCACCTCGCTTCCGCCTGGAATCCATCGCCAAACGCCGTTGCGATACGGCGTGCGGCCGGTCAGAATCGACGAACGACTCGGCGAACACACACCGCAGGCCGAATACGCCTGCGTGAACCGCATGCCCTCCCGGGCAAACTGATCCAGATACGGCGTTTGGATCACGGGGTGTCCGTAGCAAGCCAAATCGCCCCATCCAAGGTCGTCGGCAAGGAAGACCACAAAGTTGGGTGAGTCGTCCGCTTGCACATACGCGTCGCTCCCAAGCGAAACGAAAATCGTCAAAGCGAGAGCCAAAAAAGATTTCATAAGTTGCTTTCGATGTGATTGAAACGTCGCCACGTGCCACGAATTCTTAGGGCCCGCTCTCTGTTGTTTGTCACCGACGCCACATCGTACATCAAAGTGCCTCGACTTCGGTGAAATACGCTCCGCCGGCTTTGCCATTCTCGTCGTAGAGCCACGTCACCAGTTCCGCGGGCCCAGCGGGGAGAGTGATCTCGAAAACGACACCCTTGCTGCCTTGCGCGACAGGTGACTCTTCGATCTTTCCCGCGATTTCGATTCTCGCGCGTACCGCTATCACGGGTTTGTCTGCTTGTTTGGGAAACTGCCGAAGCGTGATCCGGTAGCGGCCGGCTTTTTTTACTTCAAGCATCCATGGTCCGGTGACTTTGGGCAGCCGGTTGATTGTTCCGAAGTTCCAAGGGGGATTTCCCGCGGGCATCAACCAATCCTGCGAGCAGAGCACTGTCGGATTCTCCGCGGGGTTGCCGACATCGATCCTCACTGGTGTCAGCCGAAGCGACACCTGCTTCCAAAACGGCTCGTAATGAGCACGCAATTCGGCCACGACGTCGGGATGCTCATCGGCAATGTTGTTCTTCTGTGCCGGATCGGTCTGGATGTCATACAAGCCTAGCCCGTTCGATTCCACTAAACGCCAACGCTCGGACAACACCACGGTGTATTCAAATGGCTTCGACGGCAGAGATGTGGCCCCGGCGCCGCCATGATACTGAACGACGTGATGGTCCCGCCCCCATGCTTGATCCGATCCGACCAGCAGCGGTTTCAGAGACACGCCGTCCGGCTTGTAGTCATTCGAAACTGGAATGTCGCAGAGGTCCGCCAAGGTCGGCAGAACATCGATGTGAGCAGCAAGCGTCTCGATATCTTTTCCACCACTGAGTCCACCACTGGGCCAATGAATGAAGAATGGCACCCGGTGTCCGCCTTCATAGACCGACGACTTCTTGCCACGCATGCCGGCGTTGTAACCCACCTGTGGCCGAGAGTCCAAACCTCGGAATTTTGCTCCCGCAGCCGTCCCGTTGTCGGTCATGAAAACCAGGATTGTGTTCTCGGCCAGCCCCAGTTCGCTCAATCGCCGTCGCAACATTCCCATGTTGTGATCGATATTTGCGATCATGCCGTAGAAGTTCGCATTAGCCACCGCTTTATTGCCCACGTAGGGTTTGGCCCATTGCTGGGGAACCCGATAGGGGCCGTGCGGAGCGTTGAGCGCCAGGTAGAGGAAGAACGGTTTGTCATTGTTCTCTTCAACGAATCGGATGCCTTCGCGGAACCAGACATCCGTGCAATAGCCTTCGAACTTCTCGAACTTCCCGTTCCGCTCGTAGATATCGTCGAAGTAGTCGTTGCCCCAGTGGTCTGAAGCTTGACCGATTCCGCCGCAACGATGCCAGACGACGTGTTGAAAGCCTCGATCCTGTGGTCGGTGTGGTGCGTTGTCACCGAGGTGCCACTTACCAACCATGCCGGTGACGTACCCGCTTTCGCCAAAGAGATTCGCGAGAGTCTTTTCGTCACGATGCATCATTGTGCGTCCGGAACTGGTTCGGTAGGCACCCGTGTATCCCGGGTGATTGCCTGTCATTAGCGCCGCTCGCGTCGGCGTGCAGAACGGGCTGACATGGAAATCCGTGAAGCGGATCGATTCATGGTGAAGCGCATCGAGATGCGGCGTCTTGAGAATCGGATTCCCATGACAGCTCAAATCTCCGTATCCCTGATCGTCTGTCATTACGAGAATGACGTTTGGCCGCGCCGCGAAAGCATGGACGGCGACGAGGCAGAGGAGCGGCAAGAAAAGAAAAGTGAATTGTCGGTTCATTGTTTTGCGGTTTCGGTTCACCTTCGCGGCTGGGATTTCAATTCGTCAGCGTGAAGCTTGGTGGTATCAGTAACAGCAGCCTCGCGTTATTCAGCTCACTTCTTGATCGGTACTTGCAGCTTCCTTGGCCCTTTGTCAAAGAACCGCGCGCCGTCGCCGGTCTGATCGATGTCGCCGAGTTCTTTTCTCGCTTTCTCGATCCGTTTCATCAGCGACGCGACGACTTTGGGATGATCGGCAGCAACATTGGTCGTTTCGCCTGGATCATTGTCCAGGTTGAACAACATTGTTTCCGGAACCGCCTCGATCATGCGGCCCCACCACCCCAGGCCCTCCGGCGCCTTCTCTCTCGCCAGGACGAGCTTCCACGGCCCGGATCGAACTCCGGTTAACAAACAGCCGGAATGGTAAAGGTATTCATCTCGGGGGCTTGCTGTCGACTGGCGCGTCAGAAACTCGGTGGCGTCTTTCCCATCGAGTTCGACGTCGGGAAGTTGTGCATTTGCCAGCCGAGCAAATGTAGGCAGCAAGTCCATCGTGCTCAGCATTTCGTCCGATTCCCAGCCGGCGGGAATCCGGGCGGGCCAGCGAGCAATGAAGGGGACGCGAACGCCTCCTTCCCAAGCCGACATCTTCCAGCCGCGAAGCGGGCCGGCATTGCCGGAATGTTCTCGGGGAATGAATGCTTCACCATCCGGCTGCATCCCGCGCGTTGTCTCGACCCATGGACCATTGTCAGAAGTAAAGATCACCAGCGTGTTGTCGTCGATGCCGAGTTCCTTCAGCGTTTTGAAAATCTCGCCGCACGACCAGTCAATCTCTTCAATGGTGTCGCCATAGAACCCGCCCGCCGAGTTACCCTTGAAATCCTCGGACGCACCAAGCGGAATGTGCGGCATGTTGTGGGCGAGATACAGGAAGAACGGCTTGTTTCGGTTCGCCTTCGTGCTGGAGGTGATCCACTTGATGGCTTCGTCGGTGTAGTTCGCCGTGATGTTGTCCCAGCTTTCCACAGCCTCGACGACCACGTCCTGATTTCGCAATATCGAGCTGCGCATCTTTGTGTCATCTACAAGAACCGTGAACCCGTTGAACTTCGGCGTTCCATAAAAGTAATCGAAGCCCTGGGCATTTGGCATCGTTGCCGGGCCGACGCCCGTGGGCAGGTCTTTGCGTTCGATGGCCAGATGCCATTTCCCGATCATCCCTGTCGCGTAACCTGCCTTTTGGAGCACTTCCGCCATCGTCACTTCCTTCGGATGCGGAACGGTATGCAGCCGTTTTACATTGCCCGGTTCGGCGATGCGGATCGGATAAGAGCCACACATGAGCGCTGCCCGAGAAACGCCGCAAACCGGCTGTGCATAGAAACCGGTCAGCCGCACACCCTCGGTTGCCATTCGATCCAAGTGTGGAGTCTTGATGTTCGGCGAACCGAAGCATCCAAGGTCCTGGTACCCCTGGTCATCGGTGAAGATGAGGATGATGTTGGGACGATTCTCGCCCTGTGCCGACGCCCGCGTGCTGCAAAAGGTGACGGTACCCAACAGAAACACGAGAAGTAGGTGCAATTGAATTGCACGAAGTGATCGGCGGTCTTTCATCACTTAGATTCCGTGGTCGAATTCGCCAGTATTTCGTTATTGCTCAATTCTCTGTGAAAATAGATCGTGGCGCGTTCCACATCGTCCATCGTGATTGTCAGGAATCCCAGCGGTATAGGATTTCGCCATCGCATCCGGTCAATCGCATGCTGGATATCTCGATCGTGCCTGTGTCCCTCGAAGGATCGATAGTTACTGCACAAGCACAACGTCGATGTCGGCAAATTCGGCAACAGCAAACAGGATCCGAATCTGCTGAAGGGATGATGGCGCATCTCCGAACGCGGTTGTCGTTCCCTGCGGTACTTTACTTTGCGGCTTCGTCTTTGAGTCCATCCATCTTGCTTGCGGTGGCTCCTTTCGGTGCTTTGGGCCACGGGGTCTCACCAGGAGCCCACTCGGTAGGCTGTTTGGCTCGGATCTCTTTGACAGCCTTGACCAGCCAGGGCGGTACGTCGTTCTGTTCGTTCAATCCGTACACAAAGGGCAGCGGCGGATCCATCAAAAGCGGCTTGTCGCCGAGCGGAGGGCGTTTTTCGCCGAGCTTCGTAACACGCGCACGCAACTGGGTAACCAATTCCGGATGCATTGCTGCAATATCCGTGCTCTCGGAAGGATCCTCCACGATGTTATACAGGACGTCTCCCATCAGCTTGTAATCACCGACACGTATCGTCGGCAGACGGACACTGCCGGAGACGTCGAAGACGATTTCGTTACGTTCACTCTCGCCGCCTTCGAACAGCATCGATGTCATGTCGATGCCGTCAATCGGCCGTTGCTGAGTGTGGCTGCCCCCGGCCAAACTGATAAAGGTCGGGAAAAAGTCGGCCACAAACATCAACCCATCCTTCGATGTGCCCGCTCTGGTGTGGCCCGGCCATCGCACGATCGCGGGCTGGCGGACGCCACCTTCAAACGTCGTGTTCTTCGTGCCGCGATACGGTTTGCTCATCTCTTCCAGCACCGGGCCGTTGTCGTTGGTGAAGATAAACAGCGTGTTGTCGCGAAAGCCATTGTCGTCAATGGCATGATCAATACGACCGACTGCGGAATCAAGACTCTTCAGCATCGCGTGCCGGATGGCCAGCGGATCGTCTTCGTCACC
>JAHELS010000181.1:0-2776 GCA_024644085.1 Rhodopirellula sp. | reverse complement strand
GCCGCTCGCGTTGGTGCGCAGACGCTGTGCGTGTAGAACTCATTTAAACGCATGCCTTCGGTGGCGAGCCGGTCAAGGTTGGGAGTCAGTGCCGGCTTTCCCCCGTTGAACCCCGGTTGGTTCCAACCCATGTCGTCGGCAAGGATGAAGACGATGTTAGGCCGCGAACCAACGGTGGGCCGGGCAACATTGGGCGAAGCACAAAACGCATCGGTGAATAGCCCGCAGATGGCGGTAACGGTCAACCATTGGATGAGCAGTTTCATTCGAATCTCGATTCGACGCGCGGAGGCGGGGTTTGATGGAAGAATGAAGCAGCCGGAAAGGCTGTTGCAATTCAATTTCATCACACACAAAGGATAAACGGGAGCCGCGGCTCTGTCTTGTGGATGCGTGATCGCCCCGGAAAAAAGAGTCGTGCCACTCCGCAGGCATCGAGGACAGTATGATCTTCATTGAGGCCGCCATAACAGAATGTTAGAAGTGAACTCAGTTAGGTACGACTGGCAAGATGGAACAGGATAAGAACAACATTTATCTTGGACTCTCGCGTGTGCTGGGTTTTCAAACCAGGAGACACAATTGAAACGATTCCTTTCATGGCTATGGAAGCGTGGCTTCATCAGTAACTTCCTGACCGGGTTGTTCGCGATCTTGCCTCTGATGATCACGTTTTGGATCATGAATTGGGTGGCCGGCTGGCTTCGAACGTTGGTCGGACCCGACAGCCCGATCGGCAGCGGGCTTCGCAACTTGGGCTTGCACTTTGCTGCCAACCAGTGGGTGGCCACCGCGATTGGATGGCTGCTCGTGATCGTCTGCATCTGGTTCGTCGGCTTGATGGTGTCCGGGACCGCATTCTATCGATGGCAATTATGGTTCGACGGAACGTTTCGGCGAATTCCTCTGGTCAAAAGTATCTACGGGCCGGTCAAACAGGTCGTTGAGATGTTTTCCAAGCGAGACGAATCGGCCGTTTCAGGAATGCGAGTCGTTCACTGTTCGCTTGGCGATGAGGAATCCGCGTCGTTCCTCGGTTTGCTGCCAAGTAGCGATATCTATCGCTTTAATGACCAGGATTGCCACATTGTCTATTTACCATCGGCTCCGATGCCGATGACGGGCTTCAACATGTTCATCCCTGTTAACCGTACGACAATTGTCGATATGGATGTCGAGGAACTGATGCAAGTCTATTTTTCGCTCGGCGTGATGACGTCATCGGTTGTACCGGAGGGGGTAAAACAGTCAAAGGTCACACCACCAGCGAGCGGAGCAGGCTGAGCGGTCGAAGATTTGGTGCGGCACAATCGGGTAACATCGGGGTTTAGATCAGCGGCCGTTTCCTGCCACGACTCGAAGAATTTCAAGCCATGTTTGGATGGTCCAGCACGGCTGCTCTCCTGGCGAAAGAAAACAGGCACAAAGCGTGTTCAAGAATTGGGCATTACAGAAGTTGGAAAAATGATAAGGTCGCGTGATCAGCGGGCGGTGCAAATCGCGACGACCAAATGGTTGCGCCGGCGATTCGAAATAGATCATGGCAATTGCCAGGACAGTCGCCCTTTCGAAAAGGCAACATTGGTGCCTCGCTCGACGACGCGAAGCCGCAGGAGCGACGCCAACGTGGCGTTTTCTGATGCGTTCCGTTAATGATTCGCCGCTTCGAGCAGGTGATCGGATAACATATCGATTCCTTCACTTTCGGAGTCTGATCATTGCCTACGTCACCCACTGAGTATTTAACCACCGAATGCCCCAATGGACACCGTGTTCGTGGCGATGTTGGCTGGCTCGATCGCAACGTCCGCTGTCCGCATTGCAATGCCGAATTCAAGTTTCAGCGACCCGATGGCACCGCCGCTGAGGTGGTAGCTCTCGATGGGTCAAAGATGAACCAGCCTTCCGTCAGCGATACGGGCGTCATGCGGATTCTCGGTGACTTTACAGTTTCCGCCGTGCAAGACGACGGCGCAATCAGGCATTGCTCCGAATGCGGAGCAACGTACCCCGGTTACGTACCAATTTGCTACAACTGCAACGTTCAACTTGGCGAGCCAGTTCAAACGCCTGAAGCGTCCGATCGATCGGAGCCCATCGACTTTCAAGCCGTCAATTCGTTTCCGTTCCAAGACGTTCCGGTGCGAAAGGTCATGCGACCACGGAAGCAGATCGACTATCTGGACTTGAACATGCCGCTCGACAAGGTTCTCAACCGCGCCCGTACGACCGCGCACACGCGTTACCCGGTATGCGACGGCTCACTCGAAGAACTCGTCGGACTCATTCATGTCGAAGACATCGTGTTGTCCGACGAAAGTGACTTTATGATCAAGAAGATCATCCGACCGCTTGAATTGATCCCGGAAACAATGCCAGCCAGCGAAGCGCTGCAGCATCTTCAAAAGAGCGGCGAACCGATTGCCCTGGTCGTCGACGAATACGAGACGGTCATCGGCATCGTGACCGTGAAAGACGTGCTGCTAAAATCCGTCAAGAAATAGCGACGGCAGATTCCGTCAGTGGCAATGCCGTTAACTGGTTGCAAAAGCGGCACGGATGGCATCAACCGTTGCTCGAACGGACTCACTGTCTCGCGTAATCGCGATTTCATGATTCTCGGTTCTGGGTAGCGTTGTTAAATCGCCAATGATACGCGCGCAATCGTCGCCCCTCGCCGTCCGATCCTCGATAACCGCGGGCTGTGTGGGACGCGGCGACATGTCGACGACGAACTCAAACCTGACCTTGCATTTGGGGCACCGTACGTGTTGTC
>JAHELS010000440.1 GCA_024644085.1 Rhodopirellula sp. | reverse complement strand
GAGGCCACAAACCGACTGGAAGATTACCACGCCTACTTCCTGCTCTGGCTGGCGCTGTTGCTGGACGATGGTCTGACGGGTCGTTCGCGCGACCAGACACGCATCTACGATCTCGGTGCGGTGGCCCGTTTCGGCCTTGATGCCGAGATGGTTCGCGGACGAGCGGGCGAGGTCCTCGCGCGGGCACCGTCCGTTCTGGACCGGTACGGCTTCGATACCAGCCCACTGCACATCATGAACCAGCGACTCGAAACCGGACGCCTTCCCGCTGACGACATCATCGATTGCTTCCTTGAACGGGAATCGTTGGCGGATGTGCTCCGCACGCGAACAGGACTCATCGACGAAAGCGGAGCGACCGTCGATCCATCGGGCAACGGGGTTGTGAGCGGTGCAGGCGGACGCAACACCCGTTGAACAGGCGGCACGAGACAGAGAGACAACCGAGAGTTTTGGCCGATATCGGGTCGGCGAGGTGGCGTCAGGGTGGCCAGGGCGTCGCGCGCGACTTGCCGAGATCGCTAAACCGAGACCTTCCGCGACGCTCGAAATCCTTGCCAGAACTGGCGATAGAACGCAGAAAGGCCGACGTCTCTGGACGCCGGCCTTTCGTATAACCCTGCGGTAGCCGGATTTCGCTACCGTGAAAACAAGTTGTGTGAACCACGCGGACTTCGAACAAGGCGAGTAGAGACAAGAAATGTCGCGCTGAATCATAACCTCGACCGACCGTTGGAAATTCGACTGGTGGGTTATTGTCTCTGGGTGAATTCTGCACGCATTCTCGCCCATTTAACCGTCGCCAACGCGATACAGTCGCACTCCGGAGCCGGCGGCAATTCGTAAAAAGTCGTGGCCTTCATGTCTCTGACCCCCAGCACACCTGATACCCGCCGCCCGCCTGTTTCTCCATCCATTTCTCCGGAGAGCTCTCTCTGTCCTGTCGCAGGGATGCTTGACCTCTCCATGAAAGGCAACGACGTCTGTTTGGCACCCGATAAGCATCTTACGGCTGCACCATGAGTACGATACGCAACGGTGTTATGCTGACCCGTTATGCGCACCGAACTTTATGGAGCCCCATTGTGTGCCGAGAAAGTCGGGGCGACCGAATCGCAACCAGAAGATCTGAAATGGTGAATCGTGGAGCCAAAGCGAGCAACCTAATCTTGAGTTGCCGCGCCTAGCGGCGGACCGACTAAGAGAGCAACATACGCTTTGTTCGGAAAGCCACTGCCGGCCTCAACGACAGCGATTCCACGGCTTCCTATCTCTGCCGGAAGAACGTCGCCCTGGATCTTGGGCGCGTCGGGAGACAACCAGCATACCATCACCCTCACCTCGCCATCGGCTGTCCGTTCACGAACGCGTCCAATCGCGGGGCACTTCCTGTCTGGGCCACGTTTCACTGTGGCAGTCCAAATCCACTCGTGTTTCTCTCCCTCCTCGGCGAGTCGAAACCAGTCAGTAACTGACGTGAGTTCCGTCTCTCCCTGCTTTCGCAATTTTTCCGAGATCCATGACTCGACGGCGGGATGCTCTCCTTCGGCAGCATCTTCGCTTGGCACGATGATCTTTGCGTAAACGCTGTTTGGGGGGGATGGCTTCGAATCATCCGCTGAGGCCTCGTCAGCGATTTGGATGGCCAGTATCCCTAGTTGGTGGGCGCCGCGTTTATAGGCTTTCCATTTTGTCTTGTATTTGATTAATCCAACTTGTCCGGAAGCTTCTTTAAGAAGCGGGACGTCAATGGACTCTTCGACTGACGTTTCCTTGTCATTGCGCTTTCCTTCAAAGCTTATCTTAAACGACACGCGATTGTCTTTGAAAACGGAGAGTGGTTTCGGCATGACGTAGAGACCGTAACCACCCCCCTTGCCATCCGCATGCGATCCCGATGCGCGAAAGTTGATGACAAGATTGCTCGGCTTATCGAGAACACGGAATAAATACACGTGCTTCTGATCCCCCGTGTGGCCATCTATTGAGAACGTGAGTGTCATTCGGTGGGTTGCATTGGACTTGTCTGCCGCCATGACAGTACCTGCAGGCCAGCGGGCACGATCAAGCTCTTCGTTTAGAACGATGTCCTTCAAAGCCAGTTTGAGGGACTCCGGTTCCGCGTACCATTTCTCTCCCCGCTTGACCAATTGCAAAACCGTAGTTGTCGCCATGACTTGCCGGTCACCTCGGATTTTGGAAAGGAGGCGGACCTTGCCCTTGAGCGTTGCCAAAGTGGGATCTTTGGCATCGACAGGAATTTCAAAATCTCGCTCAAACGTGATGTAGTGCTTGGATAGTTGCCGGACGAGATCATCTCGTGATTCTCCATCCCACGTGATCGTGTATCCACCAACGTATTCCCCGTTCAGCTCGATGCCTGCACCGGCGGCAGTTGCAGCATGGGCCGACGGGATAGTTGTGAAGAGGGCGAGGGCGATTGCCATAGCGAGTCGATTTAGAATGTTCATCATTTGGGAGACTCCGATGGGCGTCGTTTCTTAGAACCTTGGGCGAACGCTCTTTTCGGTGATCTGAATCACGTCGGCGTTCTCCAACAGACGAATCCGGGACTACTTCTGTGTGTAGAGCCAGACGTGTCCCGTTCTGGTGAGCGGCACCTTGTACGGCTTCAGTTTCTCGTTGCTTTCCGTCAGGCGTTTGTAAGCGGCCTGGTACTGTTCGTCTGCCGCGAGCTTGTCGGTGACCATCTTCTTATACAGGGCCGACTTTTCTTCGGGGCTCAAATCGCCAGCCTTCAGAAAAGCGGTCTCATAAGACTTCACGGTTGCATTCCGACGCTGACTGTAGATGGCTGCGAATTTGCTGCGATCAGCCGAAATCTTTTCGTATTCCAACCGTTCCTCGTCGCTCAAGTCGTCACGCACTCCGCCGCCGCCAATGAAGCGGTCGCCGACGAGTATGTCCAGCTTGCCATCGCCATTGACGTCTTCGACATGCATTCGACTTAATCCACGGGGAGCCGTCATCTTCGATCCGGACCTTGGTGCGACTGGCGCAGCAATCAACCTCGCAAAAGCAGCGAGCTTCGGGGCCGTGCCGGCTGGCGCCGTCCTTTCCAGCGTGTTTTGAGCCCAGACAATTTCGCCCGTTGCGCAAGT
>JAHELS010000439.1 GCA_024644085.1 Rhodopirellula sp. | reverse complement strand
GCCCACTGGACGATCACCGGCGCCGTATCGTCTCCTCGTTGCTGAATTCCTTCGTGTACGGCACGGAGAAATTGTTCCTGCCTGGCCGCGTCGTCTGAGAAACGTGCCTGAGCCATTTCCGCGATCGAGTGAAGATGATCGATCGACGCGTAGCGTGCGGAAAACTCAAGGTATTCCGCAAGCTTCTCCGTTTCGGGCACCTCCATCTCGCCGATTCGTGAGGCAACAAACTCACCCGCAAAGTCAGTCTTCAAGGCGAGGCACAAGTCGAAAACAACAGGTGTATCTCGCTGGTTTATCGAATCTGTGGCCGATCGAAACCAAATCGGATTCCTCAAATGCTCGCGGAGACTCATTCGGATCGCGTGTCGTAAATGCACGTCGCCCTCAGGCGTGCTGTGATATGAGTGCATCAAAGGTGAAATGAATTTCAGCGACGGGTGTTGAATCGACGCCATCACGGCGGACCTCAGCGCGAGCGGATCAGAATCCGTCAGAGCCGCATTGAGAAGTTCTTCCGATTGACCCGACTCGCTTTCACTCTCTCCGAGCACCTGGTAAGCATGATTTCGCACGCGAGGGTTCTCGTCCCTCAGTGCCATGTTCAATGCAGCGTCGCTGAGCTGGCTGCGGCGATGCAGAATCCAAAGGAGATGAATTCGGGAATCCGGATCGGTAGATTTCTCGTACTCGCGACGAAGCTTTTCGCCCACATCCGAAAAATCACCATCCGACAACTGGTCGGTCACCAGCATTCGCATCGAGAGGTTTGGTGATCGAAGCTGCGAAACCAGTTCCGCGAAATCGTCGTCCGACTCGCTCGGATTTTCTTCCCGCGGGTCCGAACCAAGATCACGGCGTTCCTCGGGTCCATTGAAAACGATGCGCCAAATTCGACCTCGGTAGCGGTCGCGCCCGGGATGATCCAACGGCACCTCGTAGTGCCCGATCACGCGATTGTAAAAGTCCGCCACGTAGAGTGCCCCATCGGGACCGACCTTTAGATCGACGGGACGAAACCAGGGATCGCCGGAAATCAAAAAGTCTGACTCTTCCTGGGCACGGACACTCGCGCCGGCATGATGAACGGAATTTCGATTCACCCGGCTGGTCATCACGTTGCCGCCGAATGAATTGCCGCGAAAAATCGGCGGAAAGTGGTTGGCGTGGTAAAGCGCGATCCCCCCGATTGCTGTGCTTCCATGAAGGTGCTCCATCACATTGGGAACAAAGCCGAGACCATCGTGCGGCTTGCCAAAACTTTCGTAGAACCCGCCACGCATTAGCAACGTGATCGGTTTGGTGTGGCAATCGGCCGTGTAATAGTCGCCGTTGGGATCGATTGCCATCCCGAATGGATTTACCTGGCCATGCGTAAAGTGTTCGATTCTCGATCCGTCCAATCGCATTCGGAACGTATTGCCCGAATGCATCGTCACGCGGTGCCCGTCTTTGCCCGCGACGGAAGATTCATTGTTGAAACCGTGGCACGCGTAGAGCCAACCGTCGTAGCCGCGCGTGAACCCGTTGCACATGCCGTGAGTGTCGCGAGTATTGTCGAACGGTCCAAAGAGGATCTCGCGCTTGTCGGCTTTCCAATCGCCGTCGGTATCGCGCAGGTACCAGATGTTCGGAATGCTGTGACAAATAACCCCGTCCCCGTAGGGATACAAACCAATCGGTATGTTCAGCCCGTCCGCGAATGTCGTGATCTTGTCGGCGCGGCCGTCGTCATTCGTGTCTTCGAGGATCTTGATCGTGTCACGCCCCGCGCCATCCGCAGCCGCATACGGGTATTCGATACTGCTCGAGACCCACAGACGACCGCGGTGATCGAACGCCATGTTCATCGGTTTGGCGATGTCGGGTTCGGCGGCAACCAATTGAGCCTCGAATCCCGCCGGTAACACGAACGTCGCACGCTGCTCATCCGGGCTCATTGGATCGGTCGACCGTACACCGTTGCGAAACTCATCGGTCCCGACGATGTGCCGAGCAGTCTCGCTCGGCTGCGGCGGCGGTTCGGACGCACCGGAGTTGAGCAGGACGTACGTTCCGAGCTTGTTCCCGACAACGACGTCGACGTGTCCATTGTCGTCGACGTCCGCGACGGTCAATTGTGTTCCGACACCGACCCGGCGGCTGATCAAGTGCGGCTCAAACCGGACACCTGCATTCTCTCGAACCGTTTTCAGCCAGTACAAGACCGGCAATTCCTCCGCACCGGGGTCGGCGCCGCCGTGCGCCCAATATCGTTTTCCGGTGACGAGGTCCTTGACGCCGTCGCCGTCGATGTCGGCAAGCGCAAGGGCGTGCATTTGCGAGATGGCCAACCCATACGGATTATCCGCGGGATCGCTGCCCAGTATCTGGTGCCGAACAAAAAGAAAATCGTCTTCAACGCCGCGACGCTCGAACCAGCACAGCCCGTAGGCATGCGCGTTCTGCACCGAAACGACATCGTTATCACCGTCGCCGTCAAAGTCGTAAACGAACATTTGCGAACCGCCCGACTCGGCAAACTTCGTCTCGTGGAATTCAAACAGCTCACCGCTCGTACCGGTTTGCTGCCACCAACCGTCTTTCCCCAGGAGATCGAGCCGGCCGTCGCCATCGACGTCTCCGACGCCCAACCCGTGTGTGAATCGGCCGTACCCACGATTCTCCGACGCTGGCGTGAATCGCCAAATGTCCTCGGCGGCGTCCGGGTTGGCCTCCGCATAACCAAATTGGCCGGCTTGAACACAAACAAGGTCGTCGACACCGTCGCCAGTGATGTCCACCAGAGTCGGTGACTCGTTCCCGACATCATCGAGCACAAGGTGGCTGACCCATAGGTCGCTCGTCTCGCCGGGATTCTGGTACCAGACCGCCTGTCCACCCGGGATCGGGATGGAAAGAATGTCGACGTGTCCATCGCGATTGAAATCGCGCGTGAACGAGAAGAAATGGTCTGAGTACCCCTTGGTCGAGTATTTCTTGACCGGCGCGTAGGCGTGTCGCTCGCTGAATTCCGGTCCCTGGTACCAATAGGGTCCCGACACCACATCATTGTGCGAATCACCATTGATATCAGCGATTGCCGCTCCTTCGCTGTGGAATTCCTCGCTCAGCAGAACACG
>JAHELS010000180.1 GCA_024644085.1 Rhodopirellula sp. | reverse complement strand
GCACCCCGAGGTGTTCGCGCGACTGAAAGACACGTTGTTGAAAATGAAGGGTGACGATTGATCGATCGTTCTTGATTTCGGTTACGTCGTGGACGATGCCAGGAAATGCCGAACGCGATGGAACCCCCCACTGTGGATGTGGGACCCCTGGTGTTTTTTGAAGATTTCTTTGGCAGGCCAGGACGAGCCGTTCCGCCGCAAAGTTCTCACATTCCTGGCATTCCGGGGCGCGTGGTTTGGCTTCACCACCCATCATCGATCGTCTGAAAGCTTGCACAGAGCGGTAAATACGCGCAGCGCGCGCTCGGAATGATTCTTACGGCTGTTTAGACCGTCATCGTAATACGTAGCTTGTCAGTGCTCGCGCCGCATCTTTGATCGCGGTCATTGGGGGATTCCTCGTCGGTGAAGTGTGCGGGAAGTGATATATTCTCCCCGCGTATATCAGTACGACGACGCTTTCATTCTTTTCGCGTCGTCGCGTCATTCCCGCCTGGCACGCAGCCATCATAAGTTAACAGGAGTTCATTGATGAAGATCCACACACCTGCAGGGTCGAGGGCGAGAAAAGATTTCCGCCGCGGTCGTTCGGTCGGCAGGCGACGGTCTTCCCGTGGTCGGCGCAGATGCCGTGTCGAGCAGCTCGAAACTCGCATCTTGTTGGCGGCCAGGATCATGGGTGTCGACGCGCCGGAGCACGTTCCCGGCGAATTGTTGATCGGTTTTGAACAGGGTGCCGGAGGCTACACCGAACTCGCGTTGGCGTTGAACCAGATCCGTCCGGGCGGATGGCAATCTCTCGATTTCAGTGATTCGGTTTTCGACGACTATCCTTTTGCCCATCTCGAATTGTCGGTCGAGGATGACATCGTTTCGATGGCCGACGAGCTGTCGCGTTTGCCCGGCATTGCATACGCCGAGCCCAGCTACGTGCTTTCGATCGCGGCAACGCCGAATGATCCGCGATATACCAACGGCGATCTGTGGGGCATGCACAATACCGGGCAAAACGGCGGTACCGACGACGCGGATATCGACGCTCCGGAAGCCTGGGACGTCCAGACCGGGAACCTTACGCAGGTCGTTGGCGTCATCGACACGGGAATCGATTACACCCACCCCGATCTCTATAAAAATGTCTGGATCAACCAGGGCGAAATCCCCTCCAGCGTTCTCCTGAACCTCACTGACGTTGATGGGGACGGGCTCTACACCTTCTGGGACCTGAATGATCCCCTGAATGCTGGCCAAGTTGTCGACGGCAACAACAACGGCTACATCGATGGCGGTGACTTGTTGCACAACACTACCGGATGGGAAGACAATTCCGACGCCGACAACAACGGCTATATCGATGACCTTGTCGGTTGGGATTTTGCCAACAACGACAACAGTCCTTTCGATGACAACGACCACGGAACACACGTTTCGGGCACCATTGGTGGGATGGCCAACAACAACGAAGGCGTGGTCGGGGTCAGTTGGAAGGTCCAGATGATGGGCCTCAAATTCTTGAGCGGGGCCGGCAGCGGCACCACAGCCGACGCCGTTGAAGCGGTCCAGTATGCCAACGCAGCCGGCGCGAATTTAACGAGTAACAGCTGGGGTGGTGGCGGTTTCTCGCAAGGTTTGTATGACGCGATCGAGGCCGGCCTTCAACAGAACATGTTGTTCATTGCAGCAGCGGGCAACGCGGGTGTGAACAACGACTCGGCGTTCGAGTATCCGGCCAGCTACGACCTGGACAATATCATTTCGGTCGCGGCGACTGACCGTAACGATCAATACGCAAACTTTTCGAGTTACGGGGCCGTGACCGTGGATCTGGCGGCCCCCGGCGTCGATACCTGGAGCAGCACGCCCGGCGGGAGCGGTTATTCGTCCTTCAGCGGGACTTCGATGGCAACGCCACACGTGGCGGGTGCCGCGGCATTGTTGCTGTCCGAGATCGAAGATCTCGGACTCAGCGACAATTACGCTTATATCAAAAGTGTCTTGCTCGATTCGGTTGACCCGATCACCGGATCGAAACAGACGCTGACCAACGGCCGCTTGAACGCATTCAGCGCGCTTGGGTTCCTCGAGGATGATCCGGACCCGCCGGCGCCGATCGACGACCTTGCTTCGAGCGATTCCGGTTTGACAACGGTGACGCTGACCTGGACGGCGACGGACGACGACGGCTTGGGGTTGAAGCCGGCGAGCACCTATGACGTGCGGTATTCGACAACCGGTCCCATCACCGAGGCAAATTGGGACAGCGCGACTCCGGCGACGGGCGAACCGACTCCAGCATCTCCCGGCGACGCCGAAACGTTTGTCGTCGGTGGCCTCGCACCGGCCACCAGCTATTTCTTTGCCGCGAAAGTATTGGACAACGTTCGTAATGCTTCGGCACTATCGACGCCTTCGGTATCAGCATCAACTTCCGAAGGAGTTGAAATCTTTGACGATGACATGGAAGGCGGCGTTGGGGATTGGGTCGTTGAAGGAAATACCGGCCTTTGGCACCAGGCCACTCATCGAAGCAGCAGTCCCAATACGGCGTGGTACTACGGTGTGGATTCCACTCGTCTCTACGATACGTTTGGAGCCAACGAGGGGACGCTAACCCACTCGTTCGATCTGACCGGCTACGCCGAAGCGTTGCTCTCGTTCTCAGAGTGGAGCAACCTCGAAGAGTCGACCGAGTACGACCGTACCCGCGTACAGGCGTCGGCAGACGGGGTCAATTTCACCACGATTTTTGAATCGCACGATACTCAGAATTGGTTCACGCGGTTTGCCGATCTGAACGATTTCGTCGGACCCGCTGTCAATCCCGACGGTATCGTCCACGTCCGATTCTGGTTCGACACGATCGATCAATTCGAGAACGATTACGAAGGTTGGTACATCGACGATGTCAAACTGATCGCAGAACCGGACGGTCCGGCGGTAAGAGTGTCGCCGATCGCCGGGCTGGTTACCGATGAAGACGGCGGTTCCGCCACGTTCGAGGTCTGGCTGACCGAGGCGCCGGCCGTCAATGAAACTGTGACGATCGGTCTCTCGTCAAGTGATACGACCGAAGGAACAGTATCGACCGGGCAGCTCATTTTCAACGACGGCAATTTCGACACGCACCAGCTTGTTACGGTCACCGGGGTCGATGATCCGGGGGGAACCCTGGTCGATGGCGACATCTCATTCTCGATCATCACCGCGGATGCGGTCAGCACCGACACCTTGTCCGAATTCCACGGTTTGACCGCCTCGGACGTCACCGTTACGAATCTCGACCTCGACGTAGGGATTTCAATTGAAGACGTTGCCGAGGACGAAGGCAATGCAAATACAACAGATTTCGTTTTCACCGTAAGCCTATCTTCGAACCGTCACACCACGCCGGTTACCGTCAACTACCTCACCGCGGATTTTACAGCGGAATCAACCCAACAGGAGCCGGACTACGTTTCCAAGGGCGGCACATTGACGTTCGCGGTGGGTGAAACCAGCAAGACCGTGACGATCACCGTCAACGGGGATACGGATATCGAATCCGATGAGACTTTCTTCGTTAATCTCAGTGGTCAATCGTCCAACGCGACCATCACCGATTCGCAAGGGCTGGGAACGATCATCGACGACGATCGGCCACGAGTGACCATTGACGATGTCACCGTGCTCGAAGGCGACGTGGGTGAGACAAGCATCGCCACGTTCACGGTCAGTCTTTCGAAAATCGGTACTGACGCGATCAGCGTGAACTACGCGACCGCCGATGGGTCCGCGACGACGGCGGACGATGATTACGACGCGGCAAGCGGGACGTTGAATTTTCCAAGCGGTGTGACCTCCCAGACGTTCGACGTTACCGTCAATGGTGACATCGGCGACAGCGTGGACGAAAACTTCCTCGTGAATCTGACCGGTTTAACGGGGACTGCGGTGTTGTTTGACCCTCAGGGCGTCGGGACGATTCGCAACGATGACATCCTGCAAATCGTCGACGACGATGATGCCCGGTTCAGCACAGTCGGAACCTGGACCTGGAGCGAGGAGGGTGGAAACCCCGGGCCGGGATACGAGGATGATATTACTTATTCATCCGCCGGAAACGGACTGAATATCGCTTCGTGGACATTCAACGACCTGATCCCCGCGGCCTATGACGTTTCGATCACATGGACCCCGCTTTTCAATCGGGCGATCAACGCACCTTTTGAAATTTTCGATGGCGCGACAAGTGTGTTCAGCACGACGGTGAGCCAATTGGTGGCGCCGAGTGCCGATCACGTGGTGTTCGATGGCAACGCGATGTCTCCCACCAACGTGAATTTCCAGATCCTAAACTCGAGCGTGGCAATCACCGGCGATACGCTGGTCGTCAAGCTCAATGACAACGCCAGCGACTATGTGATCGCCGACGCGGTGCGAGTTCAACGAGTTGGCGCGCCGACGCCTGATACCACCGCCCCGACGGCGGATCTCGCCGATCCCGTCGACACCGGCACGATCGAATTGGCGGTGCTCAATGCCCGCGGGTACATCGACGTCACGTTTCCCGATTCCGGAGGCTCGGGGCTGGACCACGGCTCGATCACTGACCTCGGGGCCGAGTTTACTCTCGGCGAAGTGGCCGCCAGCAGCATCACGGTCGATGGCGCGGCGACCCTGATCACCGGCAACACCTATCGCTATACGTTCACCGGCGACTTTGCCGAAGGTCCTATCGAGGTCAACTTCATTGCCGGTTCGTTCTCGGACAACGCCGGGAATTTGAATATTGCCGAGGTGGAAACGTTCACTGTCGTGCTGCCGCCGCCGGTGACGATCATCGACGATGATGACGCCGGTTTCACGAGCGTCGGTTCCTGGACGCACAGCCCCGATGGTGGGAACCCTTACGAGGGATACCTCGAAGACATCACCTACTCGGCTGCAGGCAACGGTGCGGATGAGGCGACTTGGACGTTTACGGGACTCGAGCCGGGTACCTACGACGTCGCGGCGACATGGACTCCGCTGAGCAATCGGGCGACCGATGCGCCCTACGACATCTTTGACAACACATCCTGGCTTAGCAGTGCGGCGGTGAATCAGCAGCTACCGCCTTCGCCCGATCACGAGGAAGACAACGGTGCATTCCCGGACGTCAATTTCCAGACGCTCACGACGCCCGTCACGATCACTGGCGACACGCTTATCGTTAAGCTTTCGGACGATGCAAACAACTACGTCATTGCCGACGCGATTCGCATCGAACGGCTTGGTCCGACAGTGACCATTACCGAAAGCGGCGGCAGCACCGATGTCACCGAAGGTGGCGCGACGGATACTTATGACGTGGAGCTTTCGGCTACTCCGGACGGTTCAGTCACCGTGACGGTCACCGCGGACCCGCAAAGCGAGGTCTCGACCGACGGAACGGCCTTTTACGGTTCGGTCGATTTGCTATTCAATGACACCACGGCCCAGACCGTTACGGTGCGCGCGAAAGACGACGCCGTCGTCGAAGGCAGTCATACCAGCACGATCACTCACGCGATCACCTCGACCGCAGACCCGGGCGACTATCCCACTTCGCTGGAAATCTCTGATGTCACCGTCAACATCACCGACAACGACACGCCACCGGTGCCGCCGCTGCAGATCGAGCACGGTGTGATTACCGTCTCAGCCAGTTCAAGCACGACGGTCAATTTCACCAACAACTATGTCTCGCCGGTCATCATCGCCACGCCCAACTACGATCAAGCTTTGGGCGTTCCCGCCGTTGCTCGATTGGACAATATCACCTCGACCAGCTTTGATATCCAGCTTGCCAATCCCAACAACAATGCACTGGTCGCCGGCGGCATCCATTACATCGTCGTCGAAGAAGGGGTCTACACTGCGGCCGAGCATGGTGTCACGCTCGAAGCGGTGAAGTTCACTTCGACGGTCACCGACGAGAACAACTCGTGGGTGGGCGAGGCGCGCACCTACGCCAACTCCTACGCGTCCCCGGTTGTGTTGGGCCAAGTGATGTCGTCCAACGACACGGATTGGTCGGTTTTCTGGAGCTACGGCGACGACGGTCAGAACCCGTCGAGTCCTCAGCGTACGAATCCTCCCAACGACTCGCTGTACGTCGGCAAACATGTTGGCGAAGACCCGGATACCGGTCGCAATGATGAGACGATCGGTTACCTGGTGATCGAAGCGGGCAGCGGCACGTTCAATGGAATCGACTTTGCAGCCGCTGTGGGAGGCGACGCCGTACAAGGCGTGACCAACAATTCGAACGGATATAGTTATCCTGATCCTGTTGATCAACTGCCGTTCGTCTCCTCGCCCGACACGGCGATCGTGACGCAGTCGGCGATGGATGGCGGCGACGGCAGCTGGGCCGTGCTCTATGGTGCTTCGGCACTGGGCACGTCCTCGATCCAGGTAGCCGTTGATGAAGATCAACTAGGCAACAGCGAACGCTCACACACGAAGGAGCAATTGGCCTACCTGGTCCTGAAGGACAACGCCGCGCCAGTGCCAACGGTTTCGGTCAATGATGTGGCCGTCGACGAAGGCGACGATGGGACCTTTGCCACGGCGACCTTCACGGTAACCCTCTCGGCGACCAGCGCTTCGGATGTCACCGTTGACTACGCCACCAGCAACGCAACGGCAACGGCCGGCCAGGATTACGCGGCCGGTTCGGGCACCGTTACGATTCCCGCGAACGAGCTCAGCGCGGTCTTCAGCGTGACCGTCAACGGCGATGCCGTCGACGAAGGCACCAGTGAATCGTTCAACGTGACCCTGAGCAATGAAACTGGCGCCACGATTGCCGATGGCACCGGATCGGGCACGATCAACGACGACGACACCGCAGGCGTGGTGATCAACACGCCGGTGAGTGTCGGCGAAGACGGCACGACCGATCAATACACAATCGTTCTGGCCAGCCAGCCGACCGCCGACGTCACGATCACGATCGATGGCGGATCGCAACTGAATGACCCAGCGGCCGTGACATTCACGCCTGGGAACTGGGACACCGCGCAACCGGTGACGGTTTCGGCCATCGACGACGATGTTGATGAAGGTACACACAACGGTGACTTGACTCACGTCGCCAGCAGCACCGATGGGAATTACAACGGCATCGGCATCGATGACGTTACCGCCACCATCACCGACAACGATACGGCGGGCGTGACCATCAGCCAGACTTCCGTCGCCGCTACCGAAGGTGGTACGAACGGAACTTACACGGTCGTGCTTGACAGCGAGCCGATTGACACCGTTACAGTTACTGTCAATGGCGACTCCCAGGCGAGTGCCGCGCCGGCAACTTTGACCTTCAACGCGGGCAACTGGAGTTCGCCGCAGCTCGTCACGGTTACCGCCGTCAACGACGACGTCGACGAAGGTGCACACACAGGGACGATCACCAATTCGGCGTCCAGCGTTGGCGACAGCAACTACAACGCGCCGGCCAACAACGTCACGGTCAACATCACCGACAATGACATCGCGGGTGTGACGATCAACAAGGCGAGCGTCGCCGTTGCCGAAGGCGGCGCCACCGACACTTACACGGTGGTTCTCGACAGTGAGCCGACCGCGTCGGTTACCATCGACGTGATCAACACCGATGGCCAGGTAAACGGCACGCCGGATCAACTTATCTTTGATGCTGGAAACTGGGATACGCCACAACAGGTCACCGTTTCGGCCGTGGACGATACGGTCACGGAGAATGCCCACACAGGTCTGCTCTCGCACGCCGCCACCAGCACCGATGCCAAGTACGAGGGTGTTACGGTTGCCAGCGTCGATGCCGATATCACTGATAACGATTTTCCCGGTGTCACAATCAGCAAGTCGAACGCCGCCGCGACCGAAGGCGGTGCCTCCGATACCTACAACGTGTCGCTCAATACGATTCCTCTGGCTGCCGTGACCGTGACCGTCTCGCCCGGTAATTCCGAGATCGATCTCGGCAACGGCCCGGGCGCTGCTGTGTCACTTACTTTCTTGGCCGACGCGACGGCACTGGATCCTCAGCCCGTGACGATCACTGCTTTCAACGACGACGTGGTCGAAGGTGATCACACCAGCAGCATCACCCACACCACCGGCAGCGCGGATGCGAACTACAACGACCTGGTTGTTGACTCAGTCAGTGTGAATGTCACCGACGACGACGTGGCGACGTTCACGATCGATGATGTATCGGTCAATGAGTCAGCTGGGACATTGACCTTCGACGTCTCGCTCACCAACCCGATCGACATTCCGGTCACCGTCGATGTCAATTACACAGATGGATCGACCGAGGCCGGGGATTTTGTGCATACGGCAGGGCAGGTGACGTTCGCCGCAGGTAGCACAACGTCGCTGAGCGTTAACGTGACGATCAACGGTGACAACACCGTCGAGCTAGACGAATCGTTTACCGCGTCGTTGAGCACCGCGACGGATTTGGGAACACGCCTGAGCGATTTTTCGGACACGGCTTTGGGTACGATCAATGACGACGACAACGCCGTGATCAGCATCAACGGTCCGTCGGCGTCGGAAGGTTCGTCGCTCGCGTTCTCAATCACAATCACGAACCCGGTCGACGTGGCCGTGACCGCTGACCGCGTGACCGCCGACGGATCGGCGACCACCGCCGACGCGGACTACACGGGACTGGCATCGGCCAACGTGCAACTATTTGCTGCCGATTCGACGACACCGTTTGCCGTTTCAGTCAGCACCACCGCCGACACAACGGTCGAACTCGATGAAACGCTCGACCTAATCCTTTCCACACTCGCCGCCGGCGGACGTAATGTCACGTTCAGCGGCGGTGGCGCTTCAATTTTTGGCACCGGCACCATCAGCAACGATGATTCGGCCGAGTTCAGTGTAAGCAGCGAGTCGGGCGACGAAAACGCCGGCCCGATTACTTTTACCGTCACGCTTTCAAGTGCAGTCGACGCGACAACCACCGTGGATGTGTCGACCGTCGATGGCACTGCGTTGTTGTCCGACAACGATTACACCCAGGTGCTCTCGCAAACCCTGACGTTTGTCGCGGGCGACACGACCGAGACGTTTACCGTGACCCCGACCGCGGATACGGCCGTGGAACCAGATGAAACGTTCACGGTGAACCTGTCAAACGTTGCAGACGGCGGACGGGACGTCACCGCCAGCGCCATCGCAGGAACCGGCACGATCCTGAATGATGACGCCGCGACGGTTTCGATCAATGACGTCACCGTCACCGAAGGTGATTCCGGGACGGCGCAGGCAACGTTCACAGTATCGCTGGACCGAACCAGCACCGAAAACGTGACGGTCGATTTCGCCACGACGGATGGATCGGCCACTGCGGGTGAAGATTACGTTGCCGCCTCCGACTCGGTGACCATTCTCGCGGGACAAACCACTGCGACGATCGTCGTGGATGTCAATGGCGACACGAAAGATGAGATTGACGAAACCTTCAATGTCACTCTCAGCAACGCAGTGAACGCGACGATTGGCGACGGATCCGGACTTGGTACGATCAACGATGATGATGCCGCACCAAGCGTTTCGATCGCCAATCTAACCGTGACCGAAGGTGACAGCGGGACTTCCGATGCCGCGTTTTCCGTCAACCTGTCGGCGGTCAGCGGTAAGGAAGTGACGGTCGACTTCGCGACCAGCAATGGAACGGCCGTTGCGGGCGAGGACTACACGTCGACGTCCGGAACGTTGACGATTCCTGCTGGACAGGCCAGCGGGACGATAATCGTACCGATCATCGGCGACCTGCGTCACGAAGACCAGGAAGCCTTTACCGTGACTTTGAGCAGTCCCAGCAACGCCACGATCGGTACCGGCACGGCGTCAGGCACGGTCAACGACAACGACGCGGCCCCGACGATCTCGATCGATGATGTCTCGGTTACCGAAGGCGACACCGGCACGACGCCCGCCGTGTTCACGGTCAGCCTGTCGGCGATCAGCGGCAAAGCGGTCAGTGTCAACTTCGCTACGGCCGATGACACGGCTACTGAAGGTGAAGACTATGTTGCCAGCTCGGGCACACTGACCATTCCTGCGGGATCGGCCAGCGGCACCATCACGGTGGACGTCGTGGGTGACACGACCGATACCGTGGATGAAACCTATTTCGTGAACCTGAGCCTTCCCGTTGATGCGACGATCGCCGATTCCAGCGGGCTCGGGACGATCTTGGACAACGATACCTTCGCCCAGATTATTGACGATAACAACACCGACGAAGATGGCTTCAACAGGCAGGGCTTCTGGAGCTGGAGCGAAACGGGCGGAAGTCCATCTCCCGGTTACCAGACCGATATCAGCTACGCGATCGGCGGTGGCGGCAGCAATGTCGCGACATGGACGTTCAGCGGAATCCCGGCTGGCGTGTACGACGTCGCTGTTACTTGGACAGCGCCGTGGGCTAATCGCGCAACTGACGCGCCGTTCGAAATCTTCGACAATGTAAACAGCGTCTTCTTTGCCGAAATCAATCAGGAGCTTGCTCCGATCGCGGATCACACCGAAGGCGGACGCCCCTTCCAGACGCTCACCAACACCGTTTCAATCTACAGCGATACGTTGATCGTGCAGTTGTCGGATGATGCAAATGAATACGTGATCGCCGATGCCGTTCGGATCCAACGTCTGGGTCCGCCGTCCGCGGATGCGTCCGCGCCCACCGCTGACCTTGTGAATCCGGCCGCTGCAAGCACGATCACGACGGCCGGGTTCAACTCGCAGGGCTACATCGATGTCACGTTTGCGGATGTCGGCTCGGGAATCGATGCCGCATCGATTGACGGGAACGAGTTGGCGATCAGCGGGGCGGTCGGAACAGCGACGCTCGATGGCACTGCCACGCTGGTTTCGGCAAACACCTATCGTTACGGCTTCTCGGGAAGCTTCGCCGATGGCACTGTGAACGTCGACTTTGTCGGCGGCGGATTCACGGACCGCGCGGGCAACGCGAACGTGCTGGAAACCGAGAGCTTCACGCTTGAAACGCCTCCGCCACCGCCCGGACCACAATTGCAAGTCGGCGTGGTCAACGACGTTACCAACGTTTGGACGACCGTATCGGGTCTGCCCGATTACAATTCGATGGTGGTCGTCGCCACGGTCGACTACGGCGCCGGAAATAGTATTCCGATGGTGGCGCGGGTCAATAACGTTTCGATCAACAGTTTCGATGTGAGCGTCGTGCGGACCGACGGCGGATCAGTTCCGGCGGGCGTCAGCGTTCATTACATGGTGGTCGAAGAAGGCGTGTATACCGTGGCCGATGACGGTATCAAAATGGAAGCCGTCAAATTTAACTCGACCGTCACCGATCGGCGCAGTTCGTGGGCCGGACAGTCGGTCGGTTACAACCAGTCTTACAGCAGTCCAGTGGTTGTTGGCCAGGTGATGACCGCCAATGATGCGGATTGGTCGGTCTTCTGGGCGCGCGGAAGCAACCGCGGGACCGCTCCGCAGTCGTCGACGTTGTACGTCGGCAAGCACGTCGCCGAAGACAGTGATACAACGCGTGCGAACGAGCAACTCGGCTACGTTGTGATCGAGACAGGAAGCGGCACGGTTCCGGGTTACGCCTACACGGCCGCCGTCGGATCGGACATCGTCCGCGGATCGAGCAATAACGCAAACGGGTATACGTATTCGCATGGACTGGCGAATGCGTCCGCGGCGATCCTCAGTTCGGCAGCAATGGATGGCAACGATGGTGCCTGGCCTGTGCTCTACAACAACTCCGTGACTGGATCGGCGATCAATTTGATCGTTGACGAAGATCAGATCAGGGATAACGAGCGCAGTCACACCACCGAACAGGTCGCCTACCTGGTCTTTGAGGAAACTGCGGGTGCCGCGTCGCAGTCGGCCAGCCAGCGATCATCGTCCACGTCTTCCTCGACCCAAGCCGCTGGCGAATCGACTCTCGACAGCGGTGCCACCGTCGACGCAACCTCGTCAAAACTGAAAGACTCGCCAGTCAAGTCAAGGTCCAGCGCGGCTGCTTCGACGTCCGTGTCGACAAACGACGAGACTGAGGCGAATCACGACGAAGCATTGATCGAACTGCTGTCACAAGAAAGATTGTTCTAGGGCCGTACGTCAATCCAAAGGAATCTCAGCCATTAGCCGAGGTGTGTGCGTTCTTGATCCCGAAGGGATCTCAGCCATTAGCGGCGTGTGCGCGTTCTTCATCCCGAAGGGATCTCAGCTATTAGCGGCGTGTGCGCGTTCTTGATCCCGAAGGGATCCAAGCCATTAGCCGGTGGTCGCGCAGCGCACCACCGGATGGCGAGGATTCGTCAAGGATCGACCCTGGAAGGGTCGCAGCGTGCGTGTGCTGTGACCCCTATCGGGGTCAGCGCCTCGGTCTTGTTCAGAAACCGGTGGTGCGCTACGCGACCACCGGCTAATAGCTGGAACCGCTTCGCGGTAAATACAATTGGGCTGCGTTTTCTTACTGGCGCGACAACAGGAATTGACGTGTTCGAATCATCTTTTCATTCAATCCGATTCTCATATGCCAACCGGGGTCATCGATGAAAACTCAGAGATCGAAACACGCGAGCTTGTTCGGCA
>JAHELS010000438.1 GCA_024644085.1 Rhodopirellula sp. | reverse complement strand
ACGCGCTAGCGTCGGGCGTCGCGTTGAGAACGGTTCAGTTATGAGGCCCGCGGCTAGCGCCGTCGGCTCACCATCAGCTTTTCTTCATTTACGGGACAGTGCCTAGCGCGGGTAGAAAGCCTCGCCCCGGTAGAACTTTTGGCTCAAAGCAGCTTGGTTGCGGATGAAACGTAACCGCTCCGCACCGGCTCAAAAAATGCCGGCACCGAAATCATCGTCCTCTTCGGCTCCCGCCTTTTGACGCTCTGGCCGATCGATGAAATGTGGACGCGGCGGTCCACCCTCGGATTTTGGTGCCGTTGTCCTGGATGATGACGGCGACTCAACGGTACTGGTATCTACGTCTTCATACCCGAAATCATCGTCGTAGCGTGAGCGGTACCCGGGTTCCTGGTAACGTCCCAACTCTGCTTCGAATTCGGTGATCACGGCGTTTTGGATCAACTCGCGGCATTCGCTGTTGATCGGGTGAGCGACGTCGGCGTACAGCTTTTGCGGCGAGTCATACGAGTCACCATCGTGTTGCAGCTTGACGCCACAATGGTTGCAGTAGGCAGCGCGAAGATGGTTCTTGTGATTGCAACGTTGACAATGTCCGGTCAACTTACGACTCGGCATCGCCACAAAGGGACCGCTGGAGCCATCAATGATCTTCAAGTCGCGCACGACAAAGGAGTCGTCGATCGTAATGGAGCAGAAAGCTCGAAGGCGATCCTCGGAATCTTCCATCAACTTGATGCGAATCTCGGTGATTTGCACAGTCCGACCCTCCCTAACCGGCGAACATGTCGCACCGAGTTGCGCGACACGTCTGCAAGCATGTAGTTGTCATCCCAAATCGACTCGTGCCGGCACGGTGGTCGTGCGAACCGATCTGACAATTGCACCTGGTTCCTGAGTGGCACGCACCCGCATCGCACTCCGCCTAGAGTCGCTTGTCGAGCTAGCAATTGCGAAACACGCAGAACCGCTACCCGTCAATTGACACGGTTCGAGTCCTGTTTGCCACAGTGATTCGAGTATTTCGTCGATCCTGGGTGCTTTTTTTTTCGCAGGTTCCTCCAGCCGATTCACCATCATCGAGCCTAATCCGCTCGTTTGACCTCCCTCAAGAGCGGCGACCAATTGACTGGAACTTTGGGGGGCCTGCGAAATGCGGCAGTCTGCGTAAACTTCGGCGGTCGACAGATTGACACCTGGAAAGGCGATCACGCAATCCAGCGTTGACGTCAAATCGATCCGATCGAGAATCTCGCCGCGACCTGTGGCCCTGGCCGCTCGCGTCGATTCGCCATTTGGATGACCCAGGAAGAAGGGCACGTCACTTCCAATGTCGGCGGCAATGGATGTCAACTCGGGGGCGGCGAGTGGGATCCGGCACAAGGCCGCAGCGCATCGAAGAGCGGAAGCGGCGTCGCTACTTGCCCCTCCCATCCCGGCGCCTGCGGGGATCGACTTACCCAACACGCAATCGAATCCGCCCTGGATGTCAAAGCAATCGATAAACCGGGTTAAGGCTCGATGGACAAGGTTCCGCTCGTCCTCGGGGATCGCCATCAAGTTTGCGAGGGAGTCGCCACCGTCGATACCGAGACGTCGTGCGATGATCGGCGTCGACGGGATCCAATCGGCGTGGATTTGTATCCCAGGTGAATTGGTGCGGCGCAGCGAAAGTGTGTCACACCAATCGACGGGCACCATCACCGTATCGATTTCGTGAAAACCGTCCTCTCGCCGAGCGAGCAATTCGAGAAACAGGTTCAACTTGGCCGGCGGTCGTGTCGTGGCGACCGGTCCGCTTGGGTCAGTGCGCATCGTACGGCGAATCGCGGGGAGGACAGCCGGAAAGGGAAACGACCATTCGTTGTTACGCCGCGCGGCGTCCCGCATCGCAACTGTGATTCACAGATTGCGAACTTAGCGACTTAGCGTCACCGTTGCCACCATCGCGATCACCGCTGGCATCCGGAGGCGGGTTCCGCGCGATGATTGTGATCCCAGCCTTTCGAGCCAGATCGAGCGTGGTTTCGCGTTCAACCAGAATCGTCTTTTCCGCTTCGATTGCGATTGCTTTTCCGCCGGCGGCATGAAGTCGCTCGACGGTTTGCGGCCCGATTGTCGGCACATCAAACCGCATGTCCTGGTTCGGCTTGCTGACCTTGACCAGCGTCCATCCGCCACGCCGACAAAGTTCCCCGGTCCGATCGATGCAGGCATCGGTCCCCTCGATCGCTTCGACGGCGATGACTGTGCCGTCTTTGATCGTGATCGATTGCCCAATATCCATTGCACCCATTTGTTTGGCGACCTGCCATCCAATATCGATGTCGCTGTTGATCCGCGCACTGGGCGACGGGCCGGCCAGGTGTCCGTGATTCACAAGCAACTCCGGTGCAAAATCGGTGGCCGCGCAGATCTCGATTCCCGCGCGTGTGTAGGCCGCGGTGACGGCAAGCAGCAGATTGTCATCGCGGGCGTCACGGTGACGTCCCAACAGCGGCGGACCGAGCGTCCGAATGCACGTCCAGTCAGGAAAATGTCGTAGCCAGAGCGAACCGTGGTAGAGCAGATCGGCTTTGAACAGTTTGCCGGCCATCGTCACACGACGCACACCCGCACGCCGGAAAAAACGGATGTGACCGCCGAGTTTTCCCACGCCCGACCAGATCACCGAATCGCAAATCGATTCGAGTTCACTGCTGGCGTGGCCGGATATCGCGACGCAGTGCACGCGGTGGCCGTCACCGGCAAGCGATTTTGCGACCTGAACAGGAAAACTGCCCCAACCGGCAACCAGGCCGATCGGGCGCGGCGATTCCACGACGGATTCACTCGAACCGCCGAGGGCACGTTTCGAAGGGAACCGGAACCGAGGGATCATGCCGCGCGCTTCGAGAAACTGGAGGGCGATGAATTAGCGGGGAACGAATTGAGCTGCTGTTTCAGCTGATCGAGTTCCCGGCGCAGTACCTTGAATTCACGACGCATTTCAGGCAGCCGCCGCTCGACGGCCATGATCTGCATCTGTTCGCGCTGGGGTGTCGCCGGTGATCCAAGGTAAACCTGTTTCCCTGGACAATCATCCATCACGCCTGATTGCGCTCCGACGATCGCGTGATCTCCCAGCGTCACGTGGTCTT
>JAHELS010000030.1 GCA_024644085.1 Rhodopirellula sp. | reverse complement strand
GGTGCCGCGACTTTGAGCCTCCCAATTCTTCAGCAGTTGCTGCAACTGGTTCTGGGCAGCCGCAGTGAGCGGGGGAAAAGGTTGGCGAGGCACGGAGGGTGCCGGATTGCTGCGGTCGGCAACGCGCGCGACCGGTGTGGATTGGGATCCTTGTTGTGCCGGCTGTCGCGCGTAGTCAGGTACCGCCGCCGGTTGTTGGGCCATTACGGGAAGTGATACCAGGATCAACGAGAGGGTAGCCCAAGAAAGTCGCATCATCCGTGACGCCGCCTTTGTTGCGTGAAACTCGCGCTCGAATGCATCCGGTTGCCACGAGCATGCGAGAATCGTAGCAACGCGAATCGGGTTGTGGGAAGAGGAGTTGGACGATGAAAGAGCGGGGTTTTTACGGCCGATTCGAGCGGAATTGCCTTGAAATCACCGTGTTCGCTCAAGTTTTCCGATTGTTGGGGTCATGACGGCAATCGTTGCATGCCGATCCTTTCGATGAGAGTCTGTGCGCGGCTGGCCGTGCGGCGGGTTGCAGCGGGCTTGTTCGGGGGGATTTAAATGTTGAGAACTTCACGACGGCGATGGCTGTTGTCGATGGCGATTGCATCGATGTCGGTTTCCGCCGCGCCAGCGGATCAGCCGACCGCGACGCAGTACCGCCTTGCCACCACTTCGTTACCGATTGCCACACGCGCGGTACGCCTGGGTGGATTTGGTGACCGCCGTACGGTGGTCACCGCGATCGCGATGGATCCACGGGGTGAGTTTGTTGCCGCAGCGGGCGACGACCAGCAGATCCGGATCCTGGGCACGTCAAATCTGCAGAACATCCAAACATTGACGGGCCATCGCGACGTCATCCGCACGTTGGCGTTCGACAATTCGGGCCAGCGGCTGGTGTCGGCCGGAAACGACGGACAGCTGATCGTTTGGGACCGTGACGAATCCTTTCGACTCGCACAACGAATGCAGGGTACACCGGCACTGGCGCGCGTCCGATTCTCACCCGACGGTCACGAAATTGCGGCGGTCGGCTTCGACAACGGCGTATTCCTGATCGGAAAGAAAGATACCCGCAAACCGATCTTCGAGTGCGACTGTGACGACCTACGCGCGGTCGCATATCGTGACGATAACCGCGCACTTGCCATCGCAGGACGTTCCGGCGAACTGCACGTACTGGATCCCGCCGATGGCAAACTGCTCGGGGAGTATCCGATCCATCAAGGCCGAATCAACGATGTGATGTTCCATCATCAATCCAACTCGGCAGTTTGCGTCGGTGACGACGGCAACGTAACGGTTTTTGAAACGTCCGACCAGCAATTGCTCCATCGGATTCCCGTGACAACGGGAAAGCTGTTCGCCGTCGCGATCCTGACCAGCCAGTTAGTTGCCGTCGCAGGTTCGGACAACGTGATTCGCATCGTCAACACCGACGAGGGCTTCGTCGGCCGAACACTCCAGGGACACACGGGCAGTGTTTCGACGTTGGCCGCCGGCGGCGGTTTGCTGTTCTCGGGCAGCTTTGACGCAACCTTGCGCCGATGGACCTTGGGCAATGTTGATTCAGAGGGCCAGCGTATCGCCGAGGGCGACCCGCGAATCGATCGTTAAGGGCGAGGCAAGTCAGCGAAGGCAGAATACGCAATCGAAACGAATTGGGCACATGGAGGTGCCAAGCGTGATTTGGAAACGAAGCCGAGAAAAACGTCGACAAGATTCAACCCCACGGGGGTCAATCCGATCGGGCGGCAGTGCCAGCGTGCGACGAAGGTCGCTAGGTCCCGAACGCCTCGAGCCGCGGCGATTGCTCGCGGCCGATCCGATCCACGTCGGGGTCGTCTACATAGAAACAGATTACCTCGAGTCGGACCAGGACGTCGGCAGCGATTCTCGCGGTGATCGATTCATTCTTTCATTCACTGGCGGTGCCCCTGATACGGAGCTCAGCGAACTGCGGATCCGCACCGACAAAGAGGGTGACGGTATCTCGGTTGGCGATCCGATCTACGATACGGCGCCCGGCGGACGGGGAAAAAACGGCGCCCATGGATTCCAGATCGTCCGTGTCCTGACATCCGACGGGCATTCGATCGACGCCATCGCCGAAGTCGACGATGGGGGACAGGAATTGGTCCTCCGGCTTTCAAACTTTCGTGCGGGCGACCGCCTCGAATTCACGATCGACGTCGACGAAGTCCTTCGCAATGCGATCGACCTTGCAATCTTTAACGATCGTCTCGACGTGATCACATCGGGCCAGGAGTTTCAGGACTCCGTGCTGGAGGCAACTTTCAACGCGCCGCATTACGAAGCGAGCCACGCCGATGCGGTGTTCTTGAATGATTATGGCAACGAGGACGCTCTGCACGGTTTGAATCTGCCGCCCGATGAAGGGTCCGACGTCTACAGCCGACCCGACCGATCCGCCGCCGCGGTAGCCAGCACAACGCAGGTTCCGGCGCCGATCGAGATCTCGGGGCATGTATGGCTCGATCATGATCTCGATGCCGTGCGCGAACCGGGGGAGTCGATGCTCGCCGGCGTCGAAATCTCGCTTTGGAAAATGGATGACACCGGAAACTACGTCGATACAACCCACCGCGCGACGACGGACGCCGAGGGCCGGTATTTGTTTTCCAAGTCGCTCGGACTGATGCCGGGCCGATACCGCCTCGCCGAATCACAGCCCGATGGCCTGTTCAGTGTCGCGGCGGTCGCCGGCAAGGTCGCCGGCACCACCACGGGGCGCGTCGAATCGGCCGACGTCATCGTCGACATCGAAATTCCACTCGGTGACATGTCGGCCATCGATTACGACTTTGGCGAAGCAGCGCCGGCGTCGATTGCCGGAAACGTCTATCGAGACAACAACAACGACGGCCTGCGTGATTCGACCGAAGTCGGAATCTCGGGCATCCGGGTCAGCCTGGTGCCGATCCACACGATCGCACCTCAATCAACGTTGACGGTGACGACGGCCGAAGACGGATCGTACAAGTTCACGGGGTTGGCCCCGGGCGAGTACGAGGTTATCGAGGTTGATCAACCATCCAATTTGAACGACGGAATCGATGCTGCGGGAACGGTCTCGGGCAGCGTGGTCGGAATCGCTGAAAATCCCGGAGACCGCATCCACGAAATCTTGTTGGCGGGATCCGACGCAGGCATCGAATACAACTTTGGCGAAGTTCCATTTGGTTCGATTTCCGGGTTCGTTTACATCGCAGCACCCGGATCGGACTGCAACGGCCAACACGATGCGGAGGGCACCGCGCCTCTTGCAGGCGTCGAAGTGATTTTGCAGACCGGCGCCGGCGTCACGATCGCTCGCACCACGACCGGGATCGACGGCGGGTACAAATTCGACAACGTTTCGGTCGGCAACTACAAGATTGTCGAGCTGACACCGGCCGGATTGATCGACGGATCTTCGCATGCCGGGCGGATCAGCAATGTCCAGATCGGAACGTCCGTTGACGGGGGTTTGATTCAAGACATCACGATGACTCCCGCGGGCATCGGCGTCGAATACAACTTCTGTGAGGCCGCACCGGCGTCGATCAGCGGTTACGTTTATCACGACCGTTCCGACGATGGCATACGGGACGCAAGTGAAACGCCGATTCCGGGTACGCGTGTCTCGCTGGTCGATGCGGCGGGCAAAGAAGTTGCATCCGACACGACCGACAATCTCGGTCGATACGAATTCATCAACGTCGCACCCGGTGAATATTCGATCGTCGAATCGCAACCGATCGGCTACATCGACGGCATCGACTCGGTCGGCACCATTCGGGGCCAGTTCGTTGGGGACGCGACAACCAACGACGCACTGACAGCGATCCGCTTGCGACAGGGTGATAGCGGCCGCGAATACAACTTCGGCGAACGGCTCGCGGCGTCCCTGTTTGGCCGAGTGCACGTGGACATTGACGAGGACTGTGAACTCGACGCCGGCGAACAAACCTTGTCCGGTGTAACGATCCGACTTCTCGATTCATCCGGCACCGAGATCGCCTCGACACAAACCGACGTCGATGGCAGATACGCCTTCGAGAACCTGGAACCGGGCCAGTACAGCGTTGTCGAGGAGCAGCCAGACGGATTCTTCGAGGGCAATGCCAAGGCAGGTTCCTCAGGCGGCGAGGTTCAAAATGGCAGCCGCATTGCCAACGTCAATCTTGAACCAGGCGAAACAGCGGTCGATTACGATTTCTGCGAACGACCCGGATCTGAAATCCAGGGCATGGTATTTGCCGACCGCGATGACGATTGCCGGTTCGATTCCGGAGAAACAGCGATCGAAGGTGTCCGAGTGGAACTCTACGACGCCGACGGCAAGTTGATCGCGACGGCGGCGACCGATTCAGGCGGAAACTATCGATTCACGAATCTGCCCAAGGGTACCTATACCGTGCGCGAGGTCCAACCCGCGGGATGGATTCACGGCGGGCAACGCGCCGGCACCGCCGGGGGCGACGACTTGACGCCCGACGTGATCGCCCGCGTTCCGGTCGGGTGGGGCGAGCGATTGACGCACTACGACTTCTGCGAACTCGAGCCAGCCAGCATCAGTGGCGTCGTTCTGGTCGACGGCAACGGTGATTGCCTCAGGGATGCCGACGAACCACCCATCGAAGGCGTCACCATCGAGCTGCGCGATGCGAATGGCCATCTCGTCGCCAACACAGTCACCGATGCCGAGGGTAGATACACATTCGATAATCTGCGACCTGGGGATTACCAGGTTTTCGAGCGACAGCCCGATGGATTCCTTCACGGAGGCCAACGCCCAGGCAGCGGTGACGGCGTGGTTCTCGGAGCCGATCTGCTCGGTGTCCGACTCCTGGCCGGTGAACAATTGGACGACTACAACTTTTGCGAAATCGAACCGGCCAGCATCAGCGGGCACGTTTACGTTGACGATGATGGCGATTGTGAACGGGATCCCGAGGAAGAGCCCCTCGAGGGCGTCATTGTTGAACTGCGGAATGCCTCCGGAAAAGTCATCGTGAGCACGACGACCGACGCCGATGGCCTTTACGAATTCAGCGGCCTGGGACCGGGACAATACGAACTGTTCGAACATCAACCCGATGGGTTCTTTCACGGCGGACAAACCGTCGGCACCGGCGTCGGTCGCGTATTGGCGGACGATCACTTCGCCGTCGACTTGTCGCCCGGCGAAAGTCTTACCGACTATGATTTTTGCGAAACGCCGCCTGCGTCCATCGGTGGACGGGTGTGGCAGGAGTCAGAGCCGAACAGGCAATTCGAACCGGGCGATACGCCCCTGTCCGGCGTGCGAATCGAATTGGTCAACGACAATGGCGACGTGATCGCTGAAACGAAAACCGACGGCGCCGGCAATTACAGGTTTGAACGCCTTGCACCGGGCAGCTACAGCGTCCATGAGGTCCAGCCATCGGGCCTGTTCCACGGCGGCGAAGTGGTCGGGGACTCCGGCGGAAACGTGGGAGGTGACGACCTGATCATCGGGATCCATTTGTCGGGCGGGACTCATGCCAATCACTATGACTTCCCCGAGATTCCGCCAGCGCGTTTGTCGGGTTACGTGTTCCAGGACGGTGATGCAATCAGCCTTGCCGAATCACCCAATCCCGAAGACTTGCGGATCTATCGTGACGGCGTGCTGACGTCGGATGACGCCCGGCTGTCCGGAGTGACGATCGAACTTCGCAACATCCTAGGTCTGCCATTTGATGCCAGCCGTGCATTGGCCGGGACCTACACCGACGGGCCAATCCAAGTTGTCACCGACGCAGAAGGATACTACGAATTCACCGGTCTGCGCCCCGGTACTTATCACGTCTACCAAGTTCAGCCGGCCGATTACATCGACGGTCTCGATACCGCCGGTACGACGGGTGGCGTCGCTGTGAATCCCGCCGACATACCCAACGATGACGACAGAATCCTGATTCAAACACTTGCATTCAGCGAGCAGACGGACCCGCGTGACGACGCGATCTTGAATATCGCTCTCAAGGGCGGCGCAACGAGCGAGGAGAACAATTTCAGCGAAATCGTGGTCGAGACTCCTCCTCCACCCCCACCACCACCACTGCCTCCTCCACCGCCGCCGGTAAATCCACCGGGATCTGTGAACGTGGTCGCACCCCCAACGATTGATCCGGGCGTCCAATTGATCGCCTATGTCCAACCACCCCAACATCACGTGGCCGCATCCATCATCGATGAATGGGCGGTGTCGTGGCACCTCAGCGTCATCAACGGCGGCTATCCGCGCGGCACACTTGATGATGATGGAATCGTTCGCAGCGGCAGCGCGGGACAGACGCAGGGCGAGTGGAATGATGCGAGCCATTCCCAAGGGACATGGACGATTGTGAAACGCGATGGGACTCGTGTCGAAGTCTCGAAGAACATCACGCTCGGAGCAGAAAACGCCACTGCACTCGCCGGTGATTTCGATGGCGACGGCGCCGACGAGGCAGCAATCTTCGTTGGCGGCCAGTGGTTCGTTGATCTCAACGGGAACGGGCGATGGGACCCGGGCGATCTGTGGATCCGTTTGGGGACGCTGCTCGACCGGCCGGTCGTGGGAGATTGGGACGGTGACGGCAAGGACGACATCGGAATTTTTGGCCGACAGTGGCAACGCGACCCGCAAAAGATCAAGAAGGATCCGGGGCTGCCCGATCCTGCGAATATGCGCCGCCGCCAAGTCGATCCTCGAACACTGGTTTCCCGGGACGAAGATCGTGGCGAAGATCGACAGCGAATCCTGCGCAACGGCACCGATGGCTCTCTTCGTGCCGACGCAGTGGACCATGTCTTCCAGTACGGCGAGCAGGTTGATACGCCCATTAGCGGCGATTGGAATGGCGACGGAATCGACCAGATCGCGGTCTTCCGAAGCGGACTGTGGTTGTTGGACGCTGACGGCGACGGTCGCTGGACCGACTCGGACACAACCGCAGAGTTCGGACGCAGCGGAGACGAGCCGATCGTGGGAGATTTCAACGGTGACAACATCGACGAAATCGGTGTCGTCCGCGGCGATCTGTGGATCATCGATACCGATGGCGATCGTCGTATCACCGGAAACGATCTTCGCATCGTCGTTCCACGCTCGGGCGACGACAGCCAACCGGTCGTCGGTGACTTTGACGGCGATGGCGAGGATGATCCAGGATACTACGACGAAGCCGCGTGATGACTATTTCTTCGCGAAGACGCGTTTGAGTTCATCAAGACTGGTCAGACCGCGCGCCACCGTCAAGACAGCTTCAGCCTGGATGCCACGGTGACCCTCGGCCTTGGCGACCTGGGCCAACTGGCTGATGTCCTGGGTCTTCAACAATGCGGCCCGTAATTGATCGCCCGGCGTCAACAACTCAAAGATCCCGATGCGACCGTAGTATCCTCGACCGCCACAGACATGGCACGGAGTGATCGGCGCCGGGCGGCCATCCTCGTCAACCTGTTGTTCGATCGGTGGTGGAATGAACGGTTGATAGAGCATCGCGACGCGACCGGCGGGGATCGCCAACTGTTTCAAAAGTTGCGGCGTCGGTTCGAACCCGAGTTTGCAATTATCACACAACCGGCGGACGAGCTTCTGGCTCAGCACGGCACCAACATGTCGCGCGATCTCGGCGGCCGAATCACGATACTGCGACATGAATCGAGTCAACGCGTGCAGGGCGCTGTCGGCGACCACCCGCGTGTAAATTTGCTTGTCGGTCTTAGTGACCTGATTCAACGCGGTGCCCAGAGTCTCGGGTTCGGGAAGCTCGGGGAACACCAATACATCGGGTTCTTTCAGGATCGCTTTGCCGACCATCTGGCTCTCGGTCAAGCCGGTGTCACCGCCGAAAAAATTCGGACTGATGTTGATGATTTCAGGTTCTGGTTTTTCCTGATTTTCGAACGACTGAAAATCGCGAACCAATCGATCAGCCGCGTGGATTACCGTCACCCAGGTTGAGGTCAATCCTTCACCTTTGGGGGCGGTGATCAGGATGATGTTGCCGCTCGAATTGAGTTGTTCTCGCAGCGATTGGAACATCTTGTCACGCATTCCGAGATCAGCCATCCGCTCGAACGGAATCTTCTCATTCTCGATTCGGGCCAACACGCGTTCGCCGGTGGCAACACCCTGGGATTGCAGCGTCAAAGTGAACTTCTCTTTTCCGACCTTCAAACCGCATTGACCGGTCTGGGGACTTCGTCGGTCCGCCGGATTCATCAAGCAAAGTTGCTTGAGTGCGTACAGCATCGCATCGCCGGTCTCACGGGGCAGCGGAGGCAACTGCTCCCAATTGCCATCGATCTGGTAACGAATCGCACATGCATTTTGTGAGAAGTCCATCAGCATGTGCGTGGCACGCGATTGAATCGCATGCGCCAATTGTCCACCGCCGATTTGGTAACCGGCTCCCTGTCGCGTCGAAATCAGCAGCGACTGTGCCTCAGTACGCTCAGCAATTCTGGGCACGAATTCGACAGGTGCGATCGTTTGCCAAAGTTGGATCTCTTGTTGCTCGGCCATCGTGGCGGGGATGCCTTTGGGGTTGGATGCAAGAACCGGGGAACGAAGTTACAGGCCCACGCGTTTCGGAATCGGAATCTTGGATCGCGTGTGTGCGATAGAGGAGGAAACGGACAGCCGCTGTTTACAGGATACCAGGCGCCTTCACATCGATTCCCTTCAGTGCCATCTTCAACGAATCTTTGTTCGGTGCCACGGCGAATGCGGTCGGCCGATCGATCAACTCGTCGTCGATCAACTGCTTGAGACTCATCGTAAAGTCCTGCATGCCGTCTTCCTCGCCAATTCGGATCGCGTCAGGTAATTTGTGGTCTTCGCCCTCGAGAACCAGTTTTCGAATCATCGGCGAGAATGTCATGACCTCGCAGGTGGGCACGCGGGGAACATCCGGACGGATCGTCTTGAGCAGCTTCTGGGCCACGATGCCTTTCATATTGAAGGCGATCGCCGACCGAATCGCGCCGTGCATTTCCTCAGGGAACAAATCAAGAATACGGCCGATCGTGGTCGATGCGCTCGAGGCGTGAATCGTGCCAAACACGAGGTGGCCGGTTTCCGCTGCGTGAATCGCCGTCATGAAGGTTTCCTCGTCACGAAGCTCGCCAACGAGAATGATGTCGGGGTCTTCGCGCACGGCGTGCTTCATCCCGATTTCAAAATCTTTGACGTCCTGGCCTACCTCGCGTTGATTGATCAAGCATTTATCTTCGGTGAAGATAAATTCGATCGGGTCTTCAAGCGTAAGAATGTGTTTTCGGTAAATGCTGTTGATGTAATTCAGCATTGAACCAATCGTTGTACTTTTTCCAGATCCCGTCACGCCGGCCAACAGAATCATGCCCTGGTCGAAGTGGCATAACTGCTCGATCGATTCGGGAAGAAACAATCCTCGGAAATCCGGAATGAAGTTGCTGATGCGTCTGGCAACCAACCCGATGTTCCCCAGAGACTTGAGCATGTTGACGCGGAATCGCCACCGAACACCATCCATGTGAATCGTGTGCGAAAAGTCAGCCCCGCCTTCGGCCTCGAAGATCAACAAATTCCGCTCGTCCATCATCGGCAGCAACAGCCGCACCATTTCTTCCGACTCGATCGGCGGGCGGTTGAGCGGTTTGAGCTCGCCCCGGGTACGAACCATCGGTGGTTGGCCCACTTTCATGTGCAGGTCGGATCCTTCCAGTTTCACCAGGGCGCGGAAAATCTTGTCGACTTCCAGCTCGCCCTTGTCCTGCAACAGGCTCTCGCGAAGACGTGCGGCCACCGCTTCGGCGGTCGTGCTCTGCGCTGGCGGCGCCGGGGCGGGGTTACCATTTTTGGACGACATAGGACCAGCTTTGGAAAAGCGTGTTGTGAGACGGGCCAGGCAAGAACAAGGGGGCGTACCGCCCGTTCTGCCAACTCCTGATTCTAGGCAATGAGACGTCAGACTCAACGCGCCAATGGCCAAAGGAGCACCAGATTCGCGACCCGCCGGCCCGATTAGGTGAAATCGGGTCAGTTTTCCGTCGCCGCGAAGGTCCCGCTCAACACCCCGGCGACGGCACGGGCATCAGCAGGGCATCACAGAACTCGGGGGCCACGGTGCGCGCGATCGCGTCATCAACGCTGCGATCGGGGAAAGCATTGGCCAGCGCCGCGTCGCGTTCGGCCGCCAATGCACGCTTGTCCGAGACCACCTGTTGCAACCGATGCAGCAGCGTCGGTCGACGAGTTTGCGCCAATTCATCCAAGCCGATCATCGACAACGAATCCTCCTCCATCGCCGTCCGCCGCTTTGCATACCGGCTGTTGGGATTCTTATCCAGTTCGTAGTTCCCAAACCCCATATCAGCCTTGATGTACTTGAGGTGCCAATACAGAAACCCGGCGAACCGGCGACGCAAGGAGCCGCGTTGGAATCTCTCAAAACGCCGATCATGCGTGAACAAAGTTTCCGGTGTGACACGGAAGAACCCAATATCGCCCCCGCCCGAAATCGGATCGCGCGCGAGGACACCGAGCCGGCCGTCCTTCCCGCGAATGACATTCAACCCGGAAAAACAGAGCATCGAATCGTCATCGACGGCGCCGTCACGGATCGCTTCGGTCACTGACCGCGTCGTCTCGGCGATGGCCGCATGATCATCATCGAGCTTCGTGGCGTAGGCGAAGCGAGTCGATGCGAGTGCGAAGTTGTAGTAGTTGACCAGGCTGTTGGGTGAGCCGGGATCGGTATGGGCGTGGTCGCTGCTGCCCGGCGGATAAACACGGTCGGTGTAATGGATCACGCGAAGCTTGTTTCCGAATTCCTGCTGCAATCGCAACAGGATGTCTGGCGTCGCATCGGTGCATTGGTTGTAGACCGCAACGATTTCGTCGAAGAACGCGATGTGGCTTCGAATCGTCAGCTCAAGAAAATCCGCGCCATTGCGAATCCGCATGAAAGCGCTGATCCCGGGCTGCCGCTGGGCGACATGCAAATCGCTGCGTTTGAATTGATAACCGGTGACGGTCTCCGGTTGCGGACTCGAACCACTCATTGGCGACTGCGATGCCGGGCCTCGGTAACTAGCCTTCGACAACGATTCCCATGCTGCGGGCCGTGCCTTCGATCATGCGTGCGGCCTGATCAATGCTGCGGGCGTTCAGGTCGGCCATCTTCTTTTCCGCAATTTCCTCGCATTGGGCACGGGTTACCTTGGCAACCTTTTCCTTGTTCGGAACGCCGCTCCCCTTGGCGATCCCCGCGGCCTGTTTGAGCATCGATGCAGCCGGCGGACTCTTGGTAATGAAGTCGAAACTGCGATCGTTGTAAACGGTCACGATCACCGGAATCGGCGTTCCGTTGTATTCCTTGGTCCGATCGTTGAAGGCCTGGACAAATTGTCCGAGGTTCACGCCGAACTTACCCAGCGATGTACCGACCGGCGGGGCGGGAGTCGCCTGTCCACCGGGCACTTGAAATTTTGCTTGACCAGTTACTTGCTTTGCCATGATTCAATTCGCAGTTATCAGATTTCAGATTTGTTTTCTAACAGGAGACGCCCGCAAAGGGCGTGCGGCCGGGCGAACTACAGCGGTTCGACTTGCCAGTGATCAAGTTCCATCGGGACGCTGCGACCGAAGATGTTGATGATGACCGTCACGCGTCCGTTGGCTTCATCGACACCATCGACTTCGCCTTCCTGGTTCTCGAAGTTTCCTTCCTTGACGCGAACGCGATCGCCAACCTTAAAGGGAATCCCGATCTTGATCGGGGCTTCTTCCTCTTCGTCGTCCTGTGGCTTGGTGATGAAGCGTTCAATGTCCGACGGTTCCATCGGCATCGGTTTTCCCGCAGCACCTGTGAAGTCGCTGATCCCGTTGGTCTCTCGTACGAGGAACCACGTGTCATCGTTGATGATCATGTTGACCATGATGTAGCCGGGTAACAGCTTTCGCTTGCTGATCCGGCGTTTTCCATCGCGCGTGAAGGTAGCGACATCTTCGGTCGGCACGACAATCTCGCCGAAATACTCAGTCATTCCCTCCATCTTGACCCGTTTACGGAGCGCGTCAGCGATGGAATCTTCGCGGTTGAATGCGACCTTCAGGATATACCAATCCATCTTGGCCTCTTCATCGCCCTGATCCTCAACGGCCACCTCCGGCTTTGACTTCACCGGAGCGGGAGGGGGTGGGGCGGGCGGCTCGGCGACAGCGGCAACTTCCTCGCCACCCGCCGCTTCGCTGCCGGCATCCTCACCCGTGGCTTCGGGCTGAACGCTTTCAGCCGGCGGAGCCTCCTGCGCCGCAGCATCCGCGCCGGCGGACCCTTCGGCATCTTCGCTTCGAGGCGGCTGGCCCGCGGGGTCGTCCGGCTTTTGAGTGTCTTCGGAGGTTTCGGCTTGGTTCACGTTTTCACCGCTGCGAGCGTTGTGATCGAGAGGAGTTTAGGTTCAACATGACATTTCAGCATGCCCGCGATGCTGCGCGTTAGCTGGTGACTCCAATGAAGCTGAATACTTGCTGCCAAAGGATGTCAAACAGAAACAAAGCAATTGCGAGAAAGAAAATCGTAAAGATCACCACGATCGCCGCGCGGGTCAGCTCATCCTTGCTCGGCCAGGTGACCTTGTTCATTTCGGCTTCGACCGCGATCAGGAAATCGGCAAAGGTGGGCCAATTGACCACGCGGTAGCCGAACCAGGCGCCGGCCAAAAGCAGCACGCCGGGAATGGCCGGGATCAGGAGTGAACCAGCCTCGAGGGTGCCGCGAAGGGTGCTGTAGAGAGCCCAACAACCCAGCGCTACCACGATCCAAATCGTCAGCGCCGTCAATTGGCGAACGATGCGACCCTGGTTCGGCTTGTACACCGAAGCCTGAAACAGTTCGCTCGTCAGTGGGGCGCTGTTGGAACCAGCAATCTCTCGTGACACCCGTCCGCTCCTGCTTGTGGTTGAAAATCGATCGACCGCCCATCCGTGGCCAGTCGGAGTTGATTGAGTTGGTGGAAAAATGAGTTGTAAAGGATCCTGCGAATTAGCCCCAGCTCATTCACTCGTGGATTCGTTCGAGCCATTCATTCGGTTTGAGCCGTACATCGGTTTGAGCCGTACAGGGCGAGCCAGCTCGTCTTTCGAATCGAGCGTGTCGTTGTTTGAATCGAGCGTGTCGTTTTTTGAATCGAGCGTGCGGGGCAAACAGCTCAGCGGTGAAAGCAGGGGCGGAGGGACTTGAACCCGCAACCGCTGGTTTTGGAAACCAGTGCTCTGCCAATTGAGCTACACCCCTCTAGTGGGAAACCTCTTGCCGGAGGAATTCATGATCGTACCGAAATCACCCTAAAAAACCAATGACCAACGGAGACAGACGCTCCGTTGGCCATCGGCAATTCGACATTTTCGTTTGTCCTACTCGACGATCTTGGTGACCACACCGCTGCCGACGGTCCGTCCACCTTCGCGAATCGCGAATCGGACGCCGTCATCCATGGCGATCGGCTTGTGAAGCTCGACGGTGACTTTGACATTGTCGCCGGGCATGCACATTTCGGCGCCGATCAGGTTGGCCGTACCGGTCACGTCGGTCGTTCGGAAGTAGAACTGCGGACGATACCCGCTGAAGAACGGCGTGTGACGGCCGCCCTCGTCCTTGCTCAGGCAGTAGACCTCAGCCTCGAACTTGGTGTGGGGAGTGATGCTGCCGGGCTTGGCAAGCACCTGGCCACGCTGAATCTCTTCTCGCTTGACTCCGCGAAGCAGACATCCCACGTTATCACCAGCGCGACCTTCGCCGAGTTCCTTGCGGAACATTTCGACGCCGGTACACGTCGTCTTGGTCGAATCGGGCGAGAGACCAACGATCTCGACCTCCTCGCCAACCTTGACCACGCCCCGCTCGACACGACCGGTTGCGACCGTGCCGCGACCTTCGATCGAGAAGACATCTTCGATCGCCATCAGGAACGGCTTGTCGTCTTCGCGAGTCGGCTCGGGAATGTACTCATCCAGGGCATCCATCAATTCGCTGATGCACTTGCTCGCTTCAGGATCACTCGGGTTGTTATAAGCCGGCAGAGCCGAACCTCGAATGACCGGAACGTCATCGCCCGGGAAGTCGTACTTGCTAAGCAATTCGCGACACTCCAGCTCGACCAACTCGAGCAATTCCTCATCATCGACCAGGTCACACTTGTTCAAGAAGACCACGATGTAGGGAACACCAACCTGGCGACCGAGCAACACATGTTCCTTGGTCTGGGGCATCGGTCCGTCAGCGGCCGAAACGACCAGGATCGCGCCGTCCATCTGGGCGGCACCGGTGATCATGTTCTTGATAAAGTCAGCGTGGCCCGGACAGTCAATATGGGCATAGTGACGGTTCGCGGTTTCATACTCGACGTGCGCGACCGCGATGGTCACGGTCTTTGTGGCGTCACGGACCGTACCGCCCTTGGCGATATCCGAGTAACCCTTTGCCTCGGCCAGCCCCTTCGCAGCTTGCACTGCGAGGATCGCGCCGGTGGTTGTGGTTTTTCCGTGGTCAATGTGGCCGATGGTCCCGACGTTTACGTGGGGCTTGGTCCGTTCAAAAGTTGCCTTAGCCATTTCTAGTTCACCTGCACCTGATCAAATGCCACTACTGACCGAAGATACGCTTCGAATCAGCCCGGATTTAGCGCGACCGTGTTCACACCCACGGTTGGACCGCACTCAATTCAGCCGCATCGATCTAGCTCGTTCAACAAAGTATCGAAACGAATTTGGAAATATCGCACCCCACAGTAGGGCACGCGAAAGTCACGATTTCTCAGCCGGCATGACCGCCCAGAGGGTGGGAGCCGGAATCTGAGGCATAAGTTGTTGCGGAAAGTCCCCCTCCTTGCAATCACTGATTCGCAAAATCCGCTTTTTTACGAACCGACGACAATCCGACCCCGCCTGAGCGACCCTGGAGAGTCACACCGGCCGGCCACCAAGAGCTGCTGATGGGACTTGAACCCATGACCTCTTCCTTACCAAGGAAGTGCTCTACCACTGAGCTACAGCAGCTTTGGCAAGCGGGTGAAGGGAATCGAACCCTCGTATTCAGCTTGGAAGGCTGCTGCTCTACCATTGAGCTACACCCGCGATTTCCATCTCTCCGAACGCTTGATCCACTCAAGCCGTTTCTCAGTGGGGGCTACAGGATTCGAACCTGTGTAGGCGTAGCCAACGGATTTACAGTCCGCCCCCTTTAACCACTCGGGCAAACCCCCAAATCGTTTCGTCATTCTGCTCGGCCGTCTTGAAGCCCGTTGAAATCTCGCTTGTTAAGGTTGCATTCGTTCCGCTGAGGGCCTGATTTGTGCCCGCACCAGGGGAATTCGTGATTTTTGCATTAAACAGACTCTAGAGCCAGCGGAGGGACTCGAACCCACGACCGGCTGATTACAAATCAGCTGCTCTGCCAACTGAGCTACGCTGGCCGGCGGAGTGAGGAGGCCGACGGTGTCCAGACGCCATGCGGAAATCCCCGTCAAGGGACCGTGACCTTCGGAACGGCAGAGTGTAGCGATCCGTCGGAATGCGACAAGACGGAATCGCTATGATCCCGCCCGCCCCAGGACCGCTGATTACTCAAAACCACTGATCTCTCGAAATCGACCAACCCGCTTGCAGGGACGCGGGCGGATGTCTGCCGGTTCGCTTTTCCGATCGCCTCTCCGCCACCGGTCCACCGCCGGTGAAATCGACGCGGGCGAGGCCTTTTCGGCGTTTCACCTGGTCGCGGTGATTCCGCGAATCCCGTCGATCAGCTCCCTCATCGACTGGTACCGGTCGGCAGGCTTTTTCTCGATCGCACGCATCACGACCCGGTCGGCCTCGGGGCTGATTCCACGCTCCGGCGAGCGCTCACTTGGAGGAACGACGGCATTGTGCTTGATATTTTCGAAAGTCTCGTCGATGTTGGCGCCTCGAAACGGTTCCCGGATCGCCAATAACTCATAAAGGCAAACGCCGGCGCTGAAGATGTCCGTCCGCTCATCAATGCTGCGATTTCCCTCGACCTGTTCGGGTGACATGTAGAGCGGCGTTCCGGGACGCTGGCCGCTGCCGGTGAGTGTCAGCAACTGCTCGTCTCCTTCGTCACGGGGCTTCAACACGCTGCGTGCGATCGGTTCGTTGTCGTCGGCATGCCCCCACACCTTGGCAACGCCCCAATCGAGCAGAATCACTTCGCCAAAATTTCCAACCCAGATATTCTCAGGTTTGAGATCACGATGAATCACACCCCGTGCGTGCGCGTACGCGAGGGCCTGGCAGGCGTCGGCCACGATGTCGAGCCGGCGGGCCGGCGGGTAGGCCTCGATCGTTGTTTCGTCCCCGCGGGCGATCCTCTTGAGAATCTCGAAGAAATTTTCACCCGAGATCCGTTTCATCACGAAATAGAGTCCCGCTTCGTCGTCGTCCCCGATGTCATAAACCGGAACCGTGTTGGGGTGCTGCAACTGCGCGGTCACCCGCGCTTCACGGAGCAGCCGACGCCTCTGGCGATGATCCCGCTTGGCATCCTCATGCAGCGTCTTCACAACCACTGTCCGGCCGGTCACCGGATCGAAACAGGACCTCAACGCGCCGCTGCCGCCCTGCGACATCGCGCGAAACCCCGTGTAGCGTTTCAGCCCCTGGGGGAGGTCGCCGGGAAGATCGGGATCGGTCGCCGAAAGAATGATTGTCGGTTCGCTGGACATCACTGCTCGATGGAAATTCAATGCATGGAGTATTGATGAGGCATCGGTTCGCGGTCGGAAACATTTCCGAGATGCGACCCACTCGACCGGACCGCCATGCAGGGGGGCGCGATCGTAAAAAAACCCGGCAGCGCCCATCGCACTGCCGGGTCAAGATTCGGACTCGTCGATGTTGCTCGCGTTAAGCGGGCACCGAAATGTTGGCGTTTTTCACTGTCGTGATGATCGCGCTTGCGACCATGTACGGATCAGCGTTGGACGCCGGGCGGCGATCTTCCAACCAACCCTTCCAACCGTGATCGACGGTGAAGATCGGGATGCGAATCGAAGCACCGCGATCCGACACACCATAGCTGAACATGTCGATCGACTGGGTTTCGTGGAGCCCGGTCAAGCGTTGGGCGTTGTCCGCACCATAAACATCGATGTGGTGCTTGATACGAGGCTCAAACGCCTGGCACACCGCGTCGTAAACTTCCTTGCTGCCGCAGGTCCGCAACATCGTGTTGGAGAAGTTTGCGTGCATGCCGCTGCCGTTCCAGTCACCCTTGACCGGCTTGCAGTGCCAGTTGATCGACATTTCGTATCGTTCGGCCACCCGCTCGAGCAGGTAGCGAGCAATCCAGACCTGGTCGCCCGCCTCTTCGGCACCTTTGGCGAAAACCTGAAATTCCCACTGGCCCATCATGACTTCGGCATTGATGCCTTCGACATTCAGACCGGCCTGCAGGCACAGTTCGAGATGCTCTTCGACGATTTCGCGCCCCACCGCCTTGCCGTGACCGACGCTGCAGTAGTAGGGACCCTGAGGTCCGGGGAAGCCTTCGGCCGGGAAACCGATCGGCTTGTTGATCTCGGGATCCCAAATCGTGTATTCCTGCTCGAAACCGAACCAGAAATCATTGTCATCATCTTGGATCGTTGCGCGCCCATTGCTCTTATGCGGCTCGCCATCGGGACCGAGCACCTCGCACATCACCAAAAATCCGTTGCCGCCGAGACGGCCGGGATCGGGACAGACGAAAACGGGCTTGAGCAAACAGTCGCTCGATCCACCAGGCGCCTGCTCCGTGGAGGATCCATCGAAACCCCAAACCGGTGCGTCTTCGATCTTGCCACTGAAATCGTCAACGATCTTTGTCTTGCTTCGCAGGCTTTGGGTGGGCTGATAGCCGTCGAGCCAAACATACTCCAACTTGCACTTGGTCATGAAATCGATTCCCCCTAATGAATCTGAATACGAGTTGACCACGGCGTCGTTCCCCGGCATGGGTCAACAAGAACGCCTTTTGAATTGTCAAATACTTTCGAAAACTTCCTACGCAATTCTACCTACCACCACCCTGAACCAGCTGTCGCCGAACGGACGGGTCAACCAGAGGAGACAGCTCCGACATCAATCGGACTGAACTCTCGGACGCCTTCCAAAATAACCAAATTCTGGCGCAGCGAAAGAGTCAACGTGGCGACTGCGGCAAACCCGATCGGCAAGCCCCGATTTTTGCCTCCCCCCTCGGCGGACCCGTTTCTTCGCGTCACTGCGACTCGATCACCTTGCTATCGCGATAACCAAGCCGACTTGCCTTCGTTTTGACCGCGCCGGAATGCCGGAACGACTTCGTATACAGTTTCCAATCGCTCCACTTACCCTGTGCGAGCGTCTGGTAGACGATCGATGAACCCTCCGTCGCGCAAGCAAGGGTGATCATGTCGCCAACATTGGCGATTGTCGGCGGTTGAGTTTCCAATACTTCGCCGCCAGGCTTCATTTCTTCCATCAACACCGCCTCGGGCACCATCCCGGTATCGCCAATCCGCTGCTGCCACACCTCGGTGGCCGCTCGCATTCGGCTCAATCTTTCGGTGTACTGCGGATCCAACGCCAAATTATTCAACTCCCACGGATCTTTTCGCGTGTCGTACAGTTCCTCGATCGGTTTTGGGACGACGAACCAGTTTTTCTGTCCGCCGCTGAGACGATCTGCCGCGGCCAGACGCCGCCAATCCTGCATCGCCGGCATCGCGTCCATGTAATCGAGCCGCTGAGCGTATGTCTTTTCCGGCTCGAAATTGCGTATGTACTTCCAGCGTCGATCCCGCGCACCTCGCTGCAGCTCGTAGACTTCGTCCATTCGGTCGCGATGAAAGAAAAGATACGGAGGTTCGTCGCCCCTCTCCTTTCCAATGAGTACACGGCCCTGCATGTACCGCGGTACTTCTACGCCGGCGAGGGACAACATCGTGGGCGGCAGATCGATCACGGAGGCCAGGTCCTTACGCACGGTTTGAGGTTTGAGATGGCCGGGCCACCGCACGATCATCGGAATCAACGTGCCGCTGTCGTAGATCCAACGTTTGCCACGCGGCATCCCCATTCCATGATCACTCCAAAACACCACGAGTGTATTGTCGGCCAATCCGTCTTCTTCGAGTCGTCGTAACGCTTCGCCAGCCATCTTGTCCATCAAGGTGATGTTGTCGTGGTACCAGGCCCAGTTTTTCCGCGTTGCCGGGGTGTTGGGCAAATACTCGGGCAAGGTATCGGCGACCTGGTCGGGGTCCCGCTTGCTGTCCTTGCCGATCGACTCGATTACTTTCCGGTGCTGATCCTCGCCGTGACGTATCTGGCTTTCATGACAGACCGTGATGTTGATCACAGCGAAGAATGGTTGGTCGGGATCGGAACGTTCCCGCCAATCCTGGTGGTTGTTCCCCTGGCGATCCCAAATGCTCGGCGTCGGCTCGAATTGATAGTCCGTTTTACTGCGGTTGGTGGTGAAGTAACCGGCGGCACGCAACAACTCCGGAAACGCTTTCACCTCCGGGGGCGGGACGATCCTGCTCCGCATGTGTTGCGAACCGATCGACGGCGGGTAAATCCCGGTGATCACCCCGCTGCGCACCACCGCGCAAACCCCTGCGGGAGTGAAAGCGCGGGTGAATCGCACGCCCTCGGAAGCCAGTTGATCAAGATTGGGCGTGATCGCGTGGGGGTCATCGTAGCAACCAAGATTCGGCGAAATATCCTCGCAGCTGATCCACAAGATATTCGGACGGTCGTCGGCCGACGCGTGAAACGCACAGGTCGCGAACGCTGCGAACGCTGCGAGCACCGAGAGCACTGGGAGCGCCGAGAGCACAGGGAGCGCCGGGAGCACTGGGAGCACCGAGAGGACTGGCAGCACAACAGCGTGGATACCAAGGGTCGACCGCAATTTCTTCATCGGGATGTCCGGACCTGTGAATCGGGTTTTTTCGATTGGCAGCATCGTGTTTGGAAACTTTCTGAGTTCATTCGGAGCGAATTTTTCGCAGCGCGTTCATCGCGGCGCCACCGCGGTGATAGTCGCCTCCCTTGGCTCCTGGTTTGTTCTTCTCATAGACCGCTTGCAATGCTCCGATCGCCGCGGCCGCATCCGGCCCGACCGCGCCGATCAATTCGGCGGCGCTGCAGGCGGTTCCGCGTTCGGGATACTCAAGCGCCTCGATCAACACAGGCAAGTGTTTTTCCACTTGGCCTGCGCGACAGAGCGAATACGACGCGGCCATGCGAACCGCCAATGAATCGGAATCACTCGCCAGCACCCTGAGCCGCGCGGTCGATTGCTCGAGCGATTTACCACCAATGTTTCCCAGGTGCACTGCGGCGATGTACCGAATCGCGGCATCCTTGTGATCAAGCGATTCGCGAAGTGCGGCTCCTGCCGACGCGCCGAACGCACCGAGTGACCGGGCGGCCCTCAGCCGAACGACACGATCGTCGTCGTCCAGCTGCGCCGAATAATCATCGACACTTTTTCCGGCGATCCGATTTTCATCATCCGCAGCGAAAATGCTCGTGCAAAACAACAGGTACGCCAACGGTAAAGCAAATCGATTCATGGCAACTCGCAGCATGTGGAAGCAGGGGCAGAATGTGGTCGTCGAGCAGCAAAATGTGGTCGTGGAGCAGCAAACAGGAGCGACAGGCCGGACTATGACATCTCTCACGACACCGCTCTAATGTACCCACCCCGGTCGTCGCCGGTGGCCGCGAGGAAACAAACTTGTTTCAATGTCACGCGACGCGGTTGCCGCCCTGAACCAAGCGATTTTCAGCGTAGTGATGATTCGCCCAGCGACCACACGGGAAACCGTCTTTGCAACTGTCGACACGGTGCTGGGAAATCGAATGGGGGTCGACAATGGCGAAACGCAGGATCCACGGAGGATGACTTCATGTCGATGAATCCCAACAACCCGTTCGACGATCACCAGAATGATCAAGGCTATGCGCAAAGCCCAACCGCCAAGAAAGGCGGAAAGGGATGCCTGCTGGGCTGCGGAATCGTGGGGCTGCTAAGCGTTCTGGTGTGTTGCGGAGGCGGTGCGCTGATGACCCAGTTCGGTCTCGGTGTTCTGGCTTCCGAGTACGAGCAACAACTCGCCGGCAATCCGGTGATCGAAGAACACATTGGCGAGATTGAATCGTTGGATGTCAGCTGGACTGCGACATTTCGCGAAGCGCAGAAAGCCGAAGAGCAGGGCGAAGAATCGCCATTCGCATTTGAGATCAAAGGATCCAAAGGAAGTGGGACGCTGTTGGTGCGTCAGGACCGCGCCGGCGACGGCACCGAAATTGGATCGGCAACACTGGTCATGCCCGATGGCTCACGCCATGCGGTGACCATCGACCGTGACGAATTCGAGGACCTTGAGAATCTGAAACTGGAAGACCTGGACCTGGACATCGAATTTGACCACGGCTCCGTGATGGAACTCGACGAACAACCCGCCGCAAGTGACGACCCGACGAACGAGAGCGCGGCACCGTAGCCCACTCGATCCGGAATCACGAAAACTCAATCAAACAATCATTCACCTTTTGCTGAAAGCGAACTCAATGAAAGTAGCAACGTTCGAGACCAACAAGGGAACGATCCGTGTCGAGCTGTTCGACAAAAAGACCCCCAACACCGTCGGAAATTTCGAGAAGCTTTGTGAGAAAAACTACTACGACGGGCTGACGTTTCACCGGGTCATCGACAACTTCATGGTCCAGGGCGGTTGCCCGGAAGGCACCGGCACGGGTGGACCAGGTTACAAGTTCGAGGATGAGTTCGACGATGATCTTCGGCATGACGGGCCGGGAGTCTTGTCGATGGCCAATGCGGGACCCAATACGAACGGGTCGCAATTCTTCATCACGCACGTCGCCTGTCCGCACCTGGACGGAAAACACAGCGTCTTTGGAAAGGTGATCGAGGGCCAGGAGGTCGTGGACTCCATTGCCCGCGGTGATGTGATGGAAACCGTCCGAGTCACTGAAGAATGAATCCGCCGCGACTCCGCATGCCATGAATTCGACCGCTCGACGGCTGATCGCGATCTGGTTCGTCGGAGCGGTCACGGCAACGGCGGCGATCGCTTTCACCTCGCCGCTGTTCGTGCGCAGCTACCTGCCGCTGCGCCCTGATTCGACCCGCGGCGTATGGACCTTGCCGCCCGAGAGCCTTTATCGGTGGCGGAGCGAAGGCTACGCAGATTCCAGGATCGGCCCCCTTGGAATGCCCGGCAAAACGTCGCTTCAATCGAATGCTGACGGCGGGCCCCGGATCGCACTTTGGGGTGATTCCCAGGCCGAGGGAGTCTGCGTCAGCGATCGGGAAAAACTTTTCGCCCAAACCGAACAGATTGGCGAGTGCCAGGTTTTCCCACTGGCACGCAGCGGAGAGGACGCCGCGGATTGGGTCACGCAAATGCCCAAGGTCGAAACCGAACTCGGGATCGACATGCACGCCTTTTTGATCGTCGATCTGCCCGACTTGAGCGCGGCAACCGGCGCGCCGGTCGACCCACCCGATCCGGGCGACATCGCCCAGGCCAACGCAGCGATTGCGGCAAGGCTTCCCGCATTCGTGATCCAGGCGGCCCGACATGTGTTGACCGAGTCGGATGGGACAACACGCCGGGAACTGCGATTCACTTTGGGGCCGGTTACCAAAGACGCAGACTCCTCCGAGGCGGAACCAGGCGCTGGTGCACCGCTCGATGCGCCGACGTGGGGTGTGCGGACTGCGGATTGGTCGCGATCGTTGCTTGCTGTCCGAAGCGCATCCGAGTTGCCGATTGTGATCCTGTATGCGCCGATCGTTCCGCAAATCTATCGAGGACGCGTGATCATGGATGATCCGCACGAGGCCGAATTTGCCGCGATGTCAGCTGCTGCGAAATCAATCGGTCTAATCGTCGTTGACGCCCGTCCCAGCCTGCGCGACCGGGCGCGCCAGGGGAGCTGGCCCCACGGTTTCCACAACGGCGTGATCGGCAACGGCCACTTGAATGCCGCAGGCAATGCTGCGGTCGCGGAGTTATTGGTCGAAGCAGTCGAAACCGCGGGCAAGCAGGAGCGATGACAACGCATGCTCTTCACCCAGCTCGAGTTTCCGATCTTCTTCCTGGTCGTGTTGGCTGCGGCGTGGCTTTGCCGTGAACGGGTGTGGCGCAACTCGCTGCTGTTGCTGGCGAGTTACTACTTCTACGCCTACTGGGATTACCGATTCTGCGGCCTGCTCGTCCTTTCAACGGTCGTTGATTATTTCGTCGCCCGCTTGATCGACGATTCACAGCACCGTGGTGTGCAGCGGGGACTGCTGGCGGTGAGTCTCGCGGTGAATCTGGGCGTCCTGGGGTTCTTCAAGTACTTCAATTTCTTCATCGATTCGGCTCGCCCGCTGATTGAATCGATGGGACTCAGCGGCGAAACGCTCGAGATCATATTGCCCGTTGGTATCTCCTTCTACACGTTCCAGACTCTGAGTTACACGATGGATGTGTATCGCGGGCTGTTGAAACCGGTCAATCGATTTCTCGACTTCGCACTGTATGTCGCCTTTTTTCCTCAGCTGGTTGCCGGGCCGATCGTACGTGCGAGGGAATTGCTGCCGCAACTCTCGTCCGTTCCAGCGTGGAGCAATCGGCGGTTCTACGGTGGTGCGCAACAAATGCTGCGTGGCGCGGTCAAGAAAGTGCTGTTGGCAGATCGACTTGGCGAAGCGGTCGACGTCGTGTTCGCTGGCCCGGAACTCTACAGCGGCGTAACGATCTGGATCGCGGTATTCGCTTACGCGGGACAGATCTACTACGACTTTTCCGGCTACAGCGACATCGCGATCGGCGCTGCGAAAATGCTCGGATACCGATTCCCTGTCAATTTTCGCCATCCCTATCTGGCGACGTCAATGTCCGAGTTCTGGCACCGCTGGCACATGACGCTTTCGCGATGGCTGCGCGACTACCTTTATATTTTTGCCCTTGGCGGCAACCGCACCGGACCGCTGGCGACGTATCGCAACTTGATGATCACAATGACCCTTGGCGGCTTATGGCATGGCGCGGCGTGGACGTTTGTGCTGTGGGGAATCTGGCACGGATTGGCATTGGCGATCGAGAGGTTTCTCAAAGATGTTTTCAACGTGGGATTACCACGCGTCGTGGGCTGGACTCTGACGATGTCCGTGGTGCTCATCGGATGGGTCCTGTTTCGCAGCACCGATTTGCAAACCACGGCGACCGTGCTTACCGGAATGTTTACGCTCAAGTCAGGGATCGATTGGTATCCGCCTCTGGTGATTGGTGCGCTCGCTTGCCTTGTAGTTGAACATGCGGCGTGGCGAACACGGCTTCGAGCGGCGATGCGATTGCCGGGCTTTGCGTGGTATTCGCCGATCGCAACGACGCTCATGATCTGGGCGCTCGTCCTCTACGCTCCGCGCGGATTCCGACCTTTCGTTTATTTCCAGTTCTAACAATGGCGGCCTCGTTCGCCGACGCGACACGGGGTCACAACACCGTGATCTGGTCCCAATCGATCTGGTGGTCCACGGTGGTGACTTTCAGGAACGTCAGCGCGAGTGCAATCACCACGCCCAATGCGATCGCGGCCGCGATCACGAACATGATCATGATTTGGTACTGGACCGCCTGGATCGGTGGTGCGCCGGCCAAAAGTTGTCCCGTCATCATCCCTGGAATGCTGACGATTCCGGCAACGGACATCGTATTGAGAATCGGAATCATCGACGTCCGCGTCGCACCGGCAAACAATTCGCGGCAACTTTCCCAGCGGGTGGCTCCGACGGTCAAACGCATTTCGACCTCGCCGCGACGGCTGCGCAGCTCGCCCAGGAATCGATCCATCCCCAACGAAATGCCGGTCAGCGAATTGCCAAGCACCATCCCCAACAGCGGAATCAACACTGGCGGGCTGTGCCACGGATGGGGCCGTACGATCAGCAGAATGGTTACACCGGTGACGATCCAGGTGCTGACCCAAACGGCAAAGATCGCGGATGGATAAATCGAACCGTGCCGATGATCGATCCGACGGACCGCCGAAATGCCCGCTATGACCGTCATGGCCACCGCCATGATCATCACCGGAACAGGCGTCTGCATGTCGAAGATCTGTTTCAGGACAAGGCCCAAAATCACCAACTGAATCGTCATCCGGACGCTGCTCCATACGATCTGCCGGGCCAACCCCAATCGAAGCTTGAGTGAAATGGCAGCGTTGATCGCAAGCAGCGATGCGGCAATACCAACCTCGACCCAGGTCAAAGAGATGTCGCCTGGACTCTTTGCTGCGAACTGGCCGAAGATCCCGATGAATTCAAGCATCGATCACACTCTCCACCAACCGCGCCTCGTGCATCGCAATGTTGCGGTTGGTCATGCGTCCCACCTGATTCTCGTCGTGACTTGTCCACACGAGCGCACGAGCGTTTTCTTCGTCGCCCGACTGCCAGGCCGCGACCAACTGCTCAAATCGATCGGTCGATGCGGCATCGAGCGACGCCGTTGGCTCATCCAGCAATAGCACTCGCGGCTCGAGCGCGATCGCGCGAAGCAGGGCGACGAGTTGCTGTTCGCCGCCGCTGAGATTGTCGGCGGTTTGGTCGAGCAATTGCAATGGTTGCTTGAGACGCTCCAGCCACACGGCGACCGAATCCTGCTCGAATCTAGCATCGGCAATCTTCAACCCGAACGGCATCTCGAGGTTTTCTCGCACCGTACCACGTAGCAACGCCGGTCGCTGCGACAGGTAGATCACCTCTCGGCGGAACTCGGGAACGTCATTTCTTTCGATACGCCGGCCGCGGTACAGAACGTCGCCTGAGTCAACTCGATCCAGCTTGACGATTGCGCGCAACAGACTCGATTTGCCGCTGCCGCTGGGACCGACCAGACCGACGCGGTCGCCGGGATTGATTTCCAGGTTGATGTGATCGAGCAGCATTCGGCCGCTACTGGCATCACGGCGGACGAGGTCAAAAACCTGTATCAACGGGGCAGGGGACAAAATGTATTCTTTCTCTGACTCGAACTGCGGCGCGAACACGATTACGATCTCGGTTTCAATCCATTTCGCGTCGCGGTCGCTGACGACGGATCGTCCGGCCAATGGTGTTTCGGATATCGACGTTTTAGTTCCTTGCGAACGTGAGCGTACGTCTCGCGCCAAAAATTCCCGAGATCCTCGGTGATTTGTTGCGGCCGATGGTTCGGCCCCAACAAGTGGAGTTGCAGGGGAACTTTCCCGCCGGCAATTCTCGGCGTTCGTTCCCAGCCAAACAATTCCTGGATTCGCACTTCCATCACCGGTGGCGTGCCGGCAGCATACCTCACCGTCATGGCGTTACCACTGGGGACCGTCATGCGTGATGGTGCATTTGCGTCGATCAACCGTGTTTGCTCGTAGTCGAATCGCCCTCGAAGATACTCAAGCCACGGCGCGGCGCGCAACTCCTCAAATGATGTTCGTGACTGACAAAGATCGGCGAGGACTTCCCCGATCGCGACCTCATCAAGCGGCGGCAGCTGTAATTCGGGCATCCACTGTGTCAGAAAACGGACGCGCTGGATGAAACCTGAGACTTCGACCTCCTTTTTCGGCATCACCTGCTCCAGGTGCAACGCGGCGTTACGTGCCAGGATGCTCGCCACCTCCGGCCCTGGATGGCATTCAATCGGCACCTCGCTAAGCAGCAGGTCCTCGTAGTAACGCCGGCGCCGTGAGACGACCGATTTCAACGTCGGATGAAAAAAGGGTTCTTCTGATTCACGCAGCAACCGTGGATCGAGCCAATCTTCTTCGATCCCACATGCGGCTCGAACGGTCGCCTCAGTGCCGCGCGAATCGATATCGATGCAGAGAAATAATTCCGCTTCGACAACTTGCGAGTCATCGACCAGCCGTACGCCGCGCCGACCAACCATCACCCCCTGATCCGAGCCCGGCTTTCGCCTCTTGGCAACGCGGTCTGGATACGCGGCCAAGAGTGCGTGCCGCAAAGGGTGCTCCATTTTCGCGTCGTCCGCGCGCACATCGATCGAACGCGCCAGGCGGACTATTTGAGTGGTCACCCGCTTGACTTGTCGCGCGGCGATTGCGTTGGGCACTGCGGAAGTGTCGCCGTCATGGAACAATTCCAATCGCTCCACTTTGTCAGTGATATCGCATCCGCTTCCGCCACGGGGCGAGGCCGACGACGACCCGCCACGAAACGGGTCTCGCTCGGAAAGCATTGCCGCGGCGATCGCAGCCCTCGTCTCAATCCGCAACCGCCTCGCCTCGATCATCAGCCGTGACAGCCGCGGATGCAGCGGCAGGGACAGCATCTTCAAGCCGAGATCGGTCACTTTCCCAAACTCGTCAATCGCAGCCAAACGTTGCAGTAACTTGCGCGCGGCGGAGACCGCGTCGGTCGGTGGCGGCGTCAGCCATGGAAAGGCGTCGATGTCATGCTCGTCCCAGGCAGCAAGCGACAGCAGCGCGGCGCTGAAATCCGAGCGCTCGATCTCCGGCTTGTCGCTCTGGCGTCGCGCTCGGTGCATGGCGGCAGGCCACAACCGGTAACAAACGCCGGGCCTTGTGCGTCCGGCACGGCCGGCACGCTGTTCAGCAGATGCCTGCGAGATCGGCTCGAGTTGCAACTTCGGAAGCCCGACGTGCGTGTCAAACTGCATCACGCGGGCCAAACCGCTATCGATCACGCAGGTGACACCTGGAATCGTGACCGACGTTTCAGCAACGTTGGTCGCCAGGATCACCTTTCGCCGATCCGATGGGCTGAGGAGTGCATCCTGGGCCGCCGGCGGCAGGTCACCGTAAAGTTCTTCGACGCTGATTCCTTCCGCTCCGCATGCGGGTTCGATGGCGCGCCGCGTTCGCCGGATTTCGCCGACACCGGGCAAGAACACGAGCACGTCGCCGCCAGATGACGATAACGCCTTGGGCAAGATCTCTGCGACTTGACGGTCCACGGGCTCGCGCGACAAATGTTTCGAGTGGCGTATCGATACTGGAAAGGCACGGCCGTCGCTGACGACCTGGTTGGCGTCACCGAGAAAATCAGCGATCGGCCTGGGATCGAGCGTCGCCGACATCACCACCAATCGCAGCTCGGGCCGGACGATCGTCCGTACCCGCTGCAACATTCCCAGCGCAAGATCCAATTCGAGACTTCGCTCGTGAAATTCGTCGAGCAATACGCACGAGGCATCCTCGAGCAAGGGATCTCGATGCATTCGACGCAGCAGGATTCCCGTCGTCATCGACACCAACCGCGTTCCCTTGCTGACGCACTTGTCAAAGCGAACGTGGTATCCGATGTCACGCCCCAATTCGGTCCCGCTGAGGTTCGACAAGCGGGCGGCCGCGGCCCGGGCGGCCAAACGCCGGGGCTCGATCAGCAGGATCTGCCCGTCACCGCCGACACCCCTTTGCATCACTGCCGGCGGTACACCAGTCGTTTTCCCCGCACCCGGAGGTGCCTTGATGACAACCGGAATCGCCTTGCGCAGCGACTCGATGATATCGGGCAAACATTGAACGATCGGCAAGTCTTCAGCTGATTCGCCATTCACTGCTTCACCCGGCATCCTCGCCCACGTGTCGGCCCGGCTAACATCTGAGTGGCGATCACTTCAAATTGCGATCGGCAAAATCGAGATACTGTGACCAATCGTACGCGGTCACGTCATGCTTGCCGGTTCGCAGGTGATACCCGATCGTCCCGCTCTTGATCGCCGCGTCAGCTTCGGGCATTTTCGCCGGCGGTTCTGCACCGCCCATACCGTCGGTACCAAGCAATCGAAAAACCGGGTCGGCGTGCACGCAAGCCAGAAATTCTCCCTTCGGATCGGCCCAACGATCCTCCGTTGCGCTGGCAACGTAGACGGCACGAGGTGCCATCAAGGCAATCAACTGGTGCTGATCGACCGGACATGCATTTTCATTCTCGTTGTACTGAACGAAGTTGTCAGAGAACCAATGGGGGAACGACGTATTGATTCGTCCAACCGTTTCGCCGACCGCGCGCCGGCTCAGCGCCGCGCCCCCGCACCCCGAGTTGTTACTGATCACAAGTTTGAATCTCGGGTCGCTCGCCCCGGCCCACAACGAAGTTTTGCCCAATCGCGAATGCCCGAAAACTGCGACGCGGGAACCGTCAACCGAATCGTCCTGTTGCAGATAATCGAGCGCCCGGCTCAAGCCGTACGCCCAAGCGGCGATGCTGCCCCATCTCTCCCCCTGCGGGATCGACTCGGTCTCCGATTTAAAGTGACCATGAATGCCATTTTCAAACCCGTCGTCGAAATCGGGGTCGATGTCACCGTAGTAAATCGTGACCAACGCGTATCCGCGATCGATGATCATTTCGACGGGCCAACGACTCGAAGCAACGCCGCGAGCCGACTCGGTCGACCGGTTTTCGTCGGTGGTGCCCTGGCGGCTGCGAACCCAACTGGTATTCAGGCTGATCGTCGGGTCAGGATCAACGGTGTGATTGCCCTGGAAGTTCAGCCCTAGAAAGGCGGCTGACTTGCTCGACGCCGATTTGGGTGTGTAGATCAACAACCGCATCGACGGCGACTCGCCCGGGTTGCCGAAGAATACGTCGACTTCGCGGCGCAGTGCCTTGCCGCCAAGCGCGTCTTCGGTTGTGCTGACCTGCTTGTGCGTGATCTTGCAAGCGGCCGGGCCACGACCGTAGACGTGCGATTGAAACAACTTCACCAACTCCGGCCGGCGAACACTGGTCCACATCTCGGCATCGGTAACCTGATCGCCCGACTCGGTCTGCAGCGGATCAGGTAATTGGAACGGCGCAATCTTGTCTTCGTCATAGTTTGCGACGAAGTCTTTTTGTGCCGTCGCTGTTGCGGGCAACAGCGCGAGTGCAAAAAGTGAGATGGAGTGTCGCAACATGTCAGCACCTGAAAGTGGATCGAAACGATCATCCTGATCTATGGGGCGCAATGCCTTTGGCACTCACGAGAGCTTAGAGGGTGCACCGGGCGTTCACCAGTCACAGAGGACCCCCGAAAGACTTTACCCTGGGATCGCAGTGCCTAAACCAGCTCGTGGAGATGGATCAGGCTTTTTCCAAGCCGCCCGCCGTAGTTCCCCGCGCCGATCTTGATCAGCCCCGGTGTGTCCGCCGCGGCGTGGATCGCGCGTCGCGTCGCCTCTTTCAGCGCGTCGAGGTCTCGCCCATTGAGGATGATCTCCATGATGCTGCCCACACCCTCGGGAACCCTGGATTTTTCACCCAGCTTGTCTCGGAGCGTAGGACAATACTCGGCATAGGTTGCCGCAATCAGAAATTTGTAACTGCTTCCAGCTTTCGATCCGCTCGAGGCGATCCCTCCCGGGAAAGTCGTGATCACCTCGGGCGTCGCATCTGCGGCCGCGGCGGCCCGCTCGGCAGCCTCGAGGGCAACCTCTTCGCTGGGGCCGTAAAACCACAGATTGCCACCCATCACACCGTCGCGGATTCCAAAGCGTCGGGAAAGAAAGAACTCGCCACCGAGAATCGGGACGACCCATCCTCGCTCGCCGTGTCGCACGTCGCGAAATTGATGGCGGTCGCCAAAGAGCGCGACTTTCCGGCCAAGTTTGAGGAAGTCGTCGGAATCGATCCGGTTGAAGCAACGTGCCGTGGGACACGTCAACACGTTTTGGCTGATCCGCGCCAGCATCACCTGTTCCAGATGCTCGCGGCGCTTCTTCACGAAACGTGGAACGTGAAATTGCACGATGGCGCCGACTCGGCCGTCTGGAGTCCCTCCACCCCGCGCCTGCTCAGCATTGATCCACTCGGCGACACCTGCTTCGCAGTCGCACATGATCGTGCTTGACGCATGCCCGGTCACCGCCGATACGCAATGTCGAAGCCAACGTTCGTCGCGAGCGGTGATCAAAATCTCGCCGTAAATGCTGCGGAACCCTTCGGCATAGGTATCGTCAACGAGTTGTTTCAGATCAATCGCCAGGGCGGAATCAGACATTGCGGCCGACCCCCTGGTAAACGTGGTCCTCGGTTACGACCTTGTCCATGAAAATGTCGTGGTCCTGCATCGGGATCTCATCAAACATCTGGCACTCGAACGCCAGCGAGATCAGAGGAGTCTCTTGACGGGCGTTTTCCAGCAGCTTGTCGTAGTACCCCTTGCCGTGCCCGGTACGCCCACCGCGCGAATCGAAAGCAACACCGGGAACCAGAATCAGATCGAGCGCGGTGACATCGACCCGCTTGGCCGGCGCGTCACGCAAGTCCGCGCGGGGCTCGAGAATCTTGTACATACCGGTCTCGAGCTCGTCCATCGATTCGAGGTGGAACAACTCCAGCTCGCCATCAACGCAGAAAGGGACGACAATTCGTTTTCCGCTGGCCAGTGCATCAGGCAAAGCGTGCCGCGTTCTCGCCTCGTCTCGCACATCGACATACCACATCACACAGTTGGCAGACTGGTAATCAGCCAAGCTCATGACACGGTCAGTAATCCGCCGGCTGACGGCATCTTTGTCAGGTTGTGATTTACGCGCCGCATGCGCCGCGGCGCGGATTTCAGTTTTCCGCTGGGAGAGTTGTTCGGTGGTCTGCATGAACAGATTCCTTCTGTTTGAATGGAACAGATTGAGATTGCGAATGTAGCCACCCCGCGGCGTCTTGCGTAGAGTGAGCAGGGCCGTGGCTGTCATCGATGCGATGATTCGCCACGTGCGAGGTCACAGTGACTCAAAACGTTGGGCCGGTTCGATCCATTGTTCCGGGCATTGCGGCTCGTACCGCTTCGTTTCAAAACTGGCACGCACCAGAGCCCGGGCCTGCTCGACCGAATCGAGTGCTCCGGTCCCGATCATTTGCATCAAGAGATTTCCGATCGCGGTAGCCTCGACCGGCCCGGCAATCACCGTGCGGTCGCAGGCGTCGGCTGTCATCTGGCAAAGCAATTCGTTCAGACAGCCTCCGCCAACGATATGTATCGTGTCGATGCGATTGCCCACAAGCGACTCGAGCATTGAGTGGCAAACCCGATAACGGAGCGCCAATCCCTCCAGCGCCGCGCGATACAGAATTCCGTCGCCCGACGGAATGGGTTGACCCGAGCGGCTCGCCAAGTCGTGAATGGCGTCGACCATGTCGTCGGGAGCTGTGAGGGCCGGGTCGTCGGGGTTGACCAGCAACTGGAATGGCGTCGCATCGCGGGCAGCGGTGACCATTTCCTCCCACGAGACCGCATTGCCGCGCCGCTCCATCGATTTACGGATTTGTTGAAAAACCCACAGACCGCCGATGTTCTTCAGCAATCGAGTGGTGCCGTCGACGCCGCCTTCGTTCGTGAAATTCAACTTGGCGCACAAGTCATTGACCTTCGGCTGGGGCAATTCGCATCCCATCAACGACCAGGTGCCGCTGCTGATGTAGCACCATGACGGTGCGGTCGGTGCAAAGTCTTCCGCCGGGACCGCCAACACAGCCGACGCGGTATCGTGCGTCGCGGGGATCACGACGCTCACGTTTTCAAGCCCGGTGCTCGAAGCGACCGACGGCTGAACCGGACCGAGCGTCGTTCCGGGCTGGACAGGTTCCGCGAAGATCGATTCGGGAAGAGAGAATCGCTTGATCAAATCTCCGCGCCATTTTTTCGTCCGCGGATCGAGCAACTGGGTCGTCGACGCGTTGGTGACTTCAATGCTGCGTTTGCCAGTAAGCAGCCAGTGAAAAAAGTCACCCATCATCAAGAATCCATCAGCGATCTCGAGAGACGTTTCCCCACCGAGTCTGGCCGCGACCAATTGATAAAGCGAGTTGATCTCCATGAACTGCAGTCCGGTCGCTTCGAAGATCTCGTCGCGCGGAACGAGGTCGAACGCCCGGTCCATCATGCCGATCGTCCGCAGATCGCGGTAATGCCGCGCCGCTCCGGCGAGCTCGTCGTTGCGATCCAACAAGACGTAATCGACACCCCAGCTATCAACTCCAAGGGACGCAATCGTTTCATAACTCTGAGCCGCCATCCGCAGCCCGGTTTGGATTTCTCGCCACAGCAGCAGCACGTCCCAATGCATCGACGACTGGACGCGAACCGGCTCGTTGTCGAATCGATGGACCGTTTCGAGTTCCAGCACGGCATCGCGGCGGACGCCTGCGATCACGCGGCCGCTCGATGCTCCCAGGTCGACGGCGAGATGGACGGGGGTCGAGGATGACATGGCAATTCGGGCTCGAGAGAGAGAAGTGGTCTTCGCGCGGCTAGGTTATCCCGAAGCATCGCGACGAGAAAGTCGCCGGATTCCCCTTGGGAGCGACAGCGTCGATTCCGGACCATACCCCCCACAAGGGCAAGCCGGGAAGCGGTGCCATCTCGGAGCCTGGGCGATCCCTCGAGACCGGCTCACAAATCGGCCAAAAATTTTAAATCGCTCTCCGTCAACGCTTTACCGCTTGCGGGCGAATCGCAGCCGTGCCAAATCGAAAATCTCCTGTTGACCGAGTCGCGACGAGGCGTAATCTAATCCTGTCGAACAAACAGGCACGGCCGCCAGGTTGTGCCTTTTTTCGACGAATGAAAAAACTCGTTTGCTATCAATGCAAGTCATTGACAGCATTCGACTTACGAAAGATCGCTGTCGCCGAAACGGCAGTTCAAACGTACAATGGCGATCTTCCGCGAGTTCGCCTTCGCGTGGGGTTAACGCGGTCAGCTTGCGGCCACGGGCTGACATCGTCGACGGTTGTTGACTTGGTTCATCACTGTCATCGAAACCTCACGGGCCGGGTACAAGGAGTACCCGGTCGCGAACGCTCGCGAATGCATTGGGTGAACTCTCTTGTTCACTCACTGTCACCCTCGATTCGATGGCGAAGTCCGCCACTTCCTCGGGTGGTCTTGGACAGGTCGCGTTATCTCCAATCGACCTGTAAATCGACGTCGCCTTGATCCCATGCGTCGACGAACGTTGGCAGGCTCGCGAGCATTCCGCGCGAAGCCCGAACCTGCTGTCGTGTCATCCAGTGAATTTCGGCAACCTCGTCGGGGTTCGCCGTTGGCATGGCCTGACAATCGAGATCGGCGAGCCACCACGCGAGGTTCGTACCCCAAGGCGTCAAGCTCCGCCAACATAGTCGAATCGGTTCGACCGCAATCGCGAGTTCCTCGTCCATTTCGCGAACCAGTGCCTCGGATTCGGACTCCCCCATTTCAATGCCTCCACCGGGAAGACAAAGCTTGCCCGGGGCGGCGACAGACATGCTGCGCCGAATGATCAGCAACCGCGAGTCGCGGAAGATCACACCGACGACACCTCGTTTACGGCGCGTGGTAGGCTTGGGCGTGTTCATGACATGCTTTTAACGAACAATTTCGGCGGGGACAATTGCGAACCCAGTCGCCACGCCATTCCCTTTCGTGACGTAGAAATAGAAATATCGACGAGAAGAATCTTCGGTTCCTGCGGGGTCCTCGATCGCGCGAGGCAGCACGCATCATACAACGTCTTCGTGACGCCGGCTTCGTCGCCTACCTGGCGGGCGGCTGCGTTCGTGACGCGCTGTTGGGCAAGCATCCCAAGGATTACGACGTCGCAACCGATGCGACGCCGAATTCCATACGTGACGTGTTTGGCAAGGCCAACACGATCGCTTTTGGTGCCTCGTTCGGCGTAATTGGCGTCTTGCCGCCGCGACCCGCGGGGCGCGATCGACGCACGGCGGTTGAGCCAACCGAGGTTGCGACGTTCCGCAGCGACGGGTTCTACAGTGACGGTCGGCGGCCAGACTCGGTTCATTTTGGTGACGCTCGCCAGGACGCACTTCGACGCGACTTTACCATCAACGGACTTTTCTACGATCCGTTGGAAAACCAGGTGATTGATTACGTCGACGGACGTGCGGATCTCGATGCGAAGATCCTGCGAACGATCGGGGATCCGCTGGAACGGTTCGGCGAGGACAAATTACGGATGCTCCGCGCCGTGCGATTCGCAACCACTCTGGGATTTCACATTGACGAGGCTACCAGCCGAGCGATTGCCGAACACGCCGATGATATCGCTGTGGTCAGCGGTGAACGTATCGGTGCTGAGATGCGACGTGTCCTCGTTTCGGACCATGCGGTAACCGGATTACACCACCTCAACGCCGACGGACTGGAGCGCGTCGTCTTGCCGGAGATCGAAACGGCAGATTTGAACCGGCTCGTGCGCCTGCTGGACCGTCTCGGCGAACGTGATTTTCCTCTCGTGCTCTCGTGCCTGTTGACCGTTCTGGAGGATCCCGAGTTGGCGCTGACCGCAATCGCGTCTCGATGGAAGCTTTCCAACGAGGAAGTGCGGCGGGCGGAGTCGGCGCTGGCGAATTGGAAAACGGTCGCCCGCGCCCACCAATCGCCGTGGTCGGCGGTCCAGCCAACGTTGATCGACCGTGACGCCGAAACGATTGTGTCTTTGGCCTCTGCGATCGTCGGGGCCGATCAAGCGGACGACGCCGGCGTCCAGCTTGCGCTCGACGCATTGGGATGGCCGCCGGAGAAACTCGATCCTCCGCCGCTGCTGACCGGTGACGATTTACGCGGACTGGGGATTCCCGCCGGACCCCGCTACCGCGAAATCCTGCAATCGCTGCGCGACGCCCAACTCGATGGAAAGATCGCCGATCGAGACTCGGCGATCGCGATGCTGTCCCTCTAGGGGTGCGTCCTTGCTGATGCGACGAAGCTCTCGATGTGACCTGTTTCACGCTCGTGTTTCGCAGCGCGGGCTTGGAGCCACGCGCTGCGGGAATGCCCTTGACCCGCGCGTGACCGGCGGTCTACTTCTACGCCGACAAGTTCCCGCTTCCAATCGAGCCCAACCACGGAAGGTTGCCACGATGGCCAATGCACCTGAAAACGTTCCCCTCCTCAACATCAACCGGGACAACCGTCCCCATCGCGAAGAATTCATCGAAGCACTGACTTCGGTCGTCGACAGCGGCCGATTTTTGTTCGGTCCCGACGTGGCCGAACTGGAACGCGAAGTGGCTGCTTACAGCCAGGTCGAGAACGCGGTTGGGTGTGCCTCGGGAAGTGATGCCTTGCTGCTCTCGCTGATGTCCCTGGGAATCGGACCGGGCGACGAAGTGATCGTGCCCAGTTTCACCTTCTTTGCTTCGGTCAGCTGTATCACGCGGCTGGGCGCGACTCCGGTTTTTGTCGACATCCGTCCCGACACATTCAATGTCGATCCAGAAAAGATCAAGGCCGCGATCACTGAAAACACGCGGGCGATCATCCCCGTGCACCTGTTCGGGCAATGCGCCGAAATCGATCGGATCTGTCAAGTTGCCGCCGAGCGAGATATTCCGGTCATCGAAGACGCGGCCCAGGCGATCGGTGCCGCCTACCATTCACGCCCGGCCGGCAGCTGGGGCAGCATTGGTTGTTTCAGTTTCTATCCCACCAAGAACCTGGGTGGAATGGGCGACGGAGGAATGATGACGACCGGGAACGCGGCAACCGCGGACCGTCTTCGGTTGTTTGCCGGTCATGGTATGCGACCTCGCTACTACCACCAGGTCGTCGGAATCAACAGTCGACTCGACACATTCCAGGCAGCCATCCTACGCATCAAGCTGCGTCATTTGGCGGACGCCATCGAAGCTCGAAATAAAATCGCAGCGCGGTATGGACGGTTGCTGTCCGAGAACAACCTCGTCGGGGAAGACAAACTCGCTGTGCCAACGGTCGACCCCAACGCATTCCATGTGTGGAACCAATACGCCATTCGCGTTCCCGGCGGGCATCGCGACGAACTACGCGCGCACCTGTCCGAATGCGGAGTTGGAAGCGAGATTTACTATCCCGTTCCAATGCACCAACAGGAATGTTTCGCCGACCTTGAATTCGACCGCGATGCGCTCGTGGAAACCGAACGTGCGAGTCGCGAGGTGTTGAATCTGCCGATCTTCCCAACGCTCAGTGAGAGGGAGCAGTGCCGCGTGGTCGATGTGATCGCCCAGTTCTTTGCTGCCGGCGCGAAAGTCGCTGCCTGATTCAATCACGCCGCTTGCCGCGGGTCGCTTTTCGTGCCAACACGAGCAACGAACGGCGAACCTGCTGAGCAACCGGCTCGGCCCCCTTCCTGGGACGAATGACATAGTCGAATCCTGCGGGAACCTGATCCTGTTGCGTTCGGTACGCTTCCCGAATCAAACGTTTCCATCGGTTGCGGACCACTGCGCCGCCCGCCTTGCGCGGGATGGTCACACCGAGGCGAGTGATCGCGTCGTCTGATTTTTTCAAAGCGTAGACGACCAGCGTATCGTCAGCCGCGGAGGTCCCTTTGCGGAGCGTCCGCGTGAAGTCCGCTCCGCTGAGCACCCGCTGACGCTTGCCAAACCAATAACGCATGAATGCTCCGATCCCGAAGTCGTCGAGCTAGAACATCAGCCCTGTGCGCGGCGAGTGCGGGTTCGCCTGGTCGAGTCGCTCGATTGCTCGGCGAAACTCATCGTCGATCGTCTGGGGCAATTGGATCTGCAATTCGACGATCATGTCACCAGCCGAGCCGTCGCGCTGCTTGACCCCCTGGCCCTTCAACCGCAGCCGCCGGCCGCTGCTGCTCGAGGGTGGAATCGTGAGAGCAACGGTTCCGGCCGGGGTCGGAACGTCGACTTTTGCTCCCAGAGCTGCTTCAGCCAATGTGACCGGCAACACAAGTTCGAGATTGCGACCGCTTCGCCGAAAGAATGGATGTTCGGAAACCTTGATCAGCAGGATCAGGTCACCGGTCGGTCCGCCATTGGGCGAGGGTTGACCGCGCTGGCGCAATCGGATCTTTGATCCAGTCTCGACGCCCGGCGGGATCGTTACCGAGATCTTGTCACCGTTGAGGTAAAACTCGGTCTTGCCACCGAGCACAGCCGTCTGCAACGGGATCTCCAACTCGTGCCGAACGTTGGCACCGCGACGTGGCGGGGCTGCGCGTCTCCGCGTGCCGCCGCGCGGGCCCCCGCGGCCGGGACCACCGGGACCGCCGCCTCCCATTAACTGCTCGAAGAAATCGGAAAACCCCTCGAACTGGGCTCCCCCGGCGGCGCCGCCGCCGCCGAAAATCTGGTCCAGATCGAGTCCATCAAAGCCAGCCGCACCGGGGTGATATCCAGTGCTTCGGATCTTTTCGAAATCGGCCCCGTAACGGTCGTACGCCGCACGCTTCTCGTCGTCGCTGAGAACGTCGTAGGCTTCCTGGATTCGCTTGAACTTATCGCGCGCGACATCGTCATCCGGATTCTTGTCCGGATGGTATTTCAGCGCCAGTTTCCGGTGGGCTTTCTTGATCTCGTCCTTCGATGCGTCGCGGTCGACGCCGAGGGTTTGATACAGGTCTTCGGACACGGAGAAGTTGGGAATCCGGGTTGCAGGAAAAATGCTTCATACCATTGGCCTTGCCAATTTGGCAAATCAACGTCTGCTCGCCTACCCACAGCAAACGGCGAACCGGGCACCGAGCGAGAACGATCATTTTCGGGGAACCTCGACCCCCGGAGCCCGGATTTTGACCTCATCGCCTTGTGCGACCGCGTCGATATTCCCGGGCAGACTGTATCGTTCGGTCCGGTTCGACGCGAGTGTGCCGGCAATCCGAAGCCAATGCTCGCGAGTCATTTCGCCGCGCGGCCACTGTTGCACCTCCCAGATGGACTGAAGCGCAGCCACGAGAATCGGCAACTCGGTCTCGCGGTCCCGACGCAACGAGACAACGGTTCCAAGGGAGCAATGGGTATCGATCCACTCGCTGGCGATACGATCGATGATGGTGCGCCAGTCACGCTGGGACTCAATCGCCCGCCCCACGGCGATCACCGCGTTGGGATACTGTGATTCGATTTGCGGAACCAACTCGTGGCGGATCCAGTTCCGTCGATAATCGGTATTTGTATTGGATGAATCCTCGCGCCAAGGTTGGTCTGCTTCTGTGAGTGCCGCGCGGATTCGGTCTCGGCCCGTTCCGAGCAGGGGCCGAACCAGCACGAGGTCTCGAGAGATCGGCCGGCAGGAACGGATCCCTGCCAACCCGGAGGGCCCGGTGCCACGCATCAGGTTGTGCAGCACCGTTTCGACATTGTCCTCTAGCGAATGGGCCAGCGCGATGTATCTCGCCCCCGCGGCATGAGCGGTTTGAACCAGAAACTCCAATCGCTGCGATCTCATCGATGCTTCATCACTCGCAGTCTCTGCGGGCCGACCGGAGCTGAAGTCAAGATGATGCCCTTCGGCGAAGTCCCGCACGAAGGCCTCGTCGGCTTCCGACTCCGAGCCTCGCAAGCCATGATTGAAATGGGCCGCAACGAGGAATCCGCGAGGCGGCTGGGCATCGTGATTGGCGTCGGCACTGTGATTGGCGTCGGCATCGTGATCGGTGTGTGCACTGTAATGGGTGTCGGCATTGGGCCGTCGGCGAAGTTCGGCCAATCCCTTTAACAGCGCGATGCTGTCGGCTCCGCCGCTGCAACCGACGATCACTCCGACATCACGCCATCGCGCCGTGGGCCAGACTCGCACGATTTCGGCGAGGATTTCGGACCATCGCGATGGGGAGGATTTACGAGTGATCGAGGTGGATTTCATCCGCTGGGCCAAGAAGGCGGAAGTTGCGCGCGTCGAATTCGGCTTCAGTTGTTTCGCCGGGCAGAGCCAGCTGGTAGTCTTGAAGCACCGGACATTGCTAGCGCGGTGGACGGTGGAATACCAACAAGATTAACAACTCCTCTGGACAACAAAATCACCAATCGCCGTTGCCATCGGCCGTCATCGAGTCGACGACGCGATTTTCCGAGCTTGTCACGTCACAACATTCTGCACTGAAAATGTGGACAATCCTTCTTTCAATCCTGCTGCGAATCGTTGACAGCCGCGCCAGCGGCGGCCCTCGGTTTTTGCGCGATGGATGGATGAATCTGAGAGCACGAAAGGGATTGTCGGGACGGATTCATGCGTTATCGGTGGCCGCGGTACACGCGGACAGCGTTGGCGTCGTTGCGAGCGACGGTGCTGGACGCTCCGTATGCTGCGCCACAGGCCAATGCTTCAGCGCGCGCGACATGCAGACTCTGGTCGACACGATTGTCGACAGCGACGCTTGGTGGTTTTCGAGTTCTCGATACCGAGGACATACCGATGACTGCCACCATCATTCTTGCATGCCTGATCTCGCTGCTTGTGGGATCTGCTCTGACCTTCGGCCTGTTCAAATTGTCCGAGGCCAATCGCCGCCAACGGCTCGAGGCCGAAGCCGACCGGTTGCTCGAGGCCGCGCGGCAAGCGGCTGAAACGGAGCGCAGCCAGGTCTTGCTCGACGCGAAGGAAGCGGCACTGGCATCCAAGGCGACCGCTGAGCAGGAGGTTGTTGAAAGCCGCAAAGTGCAGTCGCAACGCGAACAGAAGCTTGAGCGGCGCGATGAATTGCTTCAGCAACAGGAGGAGGGGCTTCGCAAACAGCAGCGCGGACTCGAAATGAGTCAGAATCGATTGGCCGCGCAAATGCGAACCATGACCGATCAGCGGTCTGAACTCGAGAAGACACTCAAGGAACAACTCTCGGTTCTCGAGCGAGCGAGCAAAATGTCACGCGAGGAAGCGGGGCAGAAGCTGATGGAGGCTTTGGAACAGGAGTTGGAACATGAACGGGGCTCGGCCCTGTTGAAACACAAGAAATCGCTGGACGAACTCGTTCGCGGCCAGGGGCGTGAAATGCTTCTGACGGCGATCCAGAGGTTCGCGTCGGTACACACGGCCGAATCGACGACCAGCACAGTGGACGTGCCTACCGACGACATGAAAGGCCGAATCATTGGCCGCGAAGGACGTAACATACGGGCTTTCGAGAAGGCGACCGGCGTTGACGTGATCATCGACGACACGCCCGGCGTCGTGATCGTCAGCGGATTCGATCCGGTGCGACGCGAAATCGCACGCCAGTCGCTCAATAGCCTGATTGCCGACGGACGGATTCATCCCTCGAAGATCGAGGAGGTTGTCGAAGAAACCGAAAAGAAAATCGACGAGTTCATTCTTCAGAAGGGCCGCGAGGCAGCCGACGAGGTAAACGTCCCCGGATTGCATGAGAAGATCGTCCGCATGCTCGGGCGGCTGCACTTTCGAACGTCCTACAGCCAGAACGTATTACGACACAGCGTCGAAGTCGCGTTCATTTCGGGTTTGGTCGCCGAAATGCTCGGCATGGACGCGGACCTCGCACGTCGCTGTGGTCTTTTGCACGACATCGGCAAAGCCGCCGACCACGAGTTGGAAGGGGGACATCCGAAGATCGGCGCAGATCTGTTGCGCCGACACCACGAGTCCGCGGAGGTCGTGCACGCGGCACTCGGGCATCACGACGAAATCGTCACCGAGCACCCCTACACCATGCTGGTTGCAATCGGAGATGCATGCAGCGCCAGCCGACCCGGTGCGCGACGCGAATCACTCGAGCGGTACGTCAAGCGAATGGAGGAGCTCGAAGCCATCGCCGCGCGATTTGATGGCGTGCGACAAGCCTTCGCCATCAGTGCAGGACGTGAATTGCGGGTGATCGTCAACAGCGACAAGACGACTGACGAACAGGCTGCCGCGATTTGTCATAACATCGCCAAGGCATTCGAGACCGAGTTAACCTACCCAGGTGAGATCAAGGTGACGGTCGTCCGAGAGGCCAGGTTCATTGAAACCGCCAAGTGACGGCAATCGTCCGTTTCTCGCCGCAATCAATTGCCTGTCCGCTGTGCCTCGGGTGTTTGTATCGCGTCAGATTCCCTGCCGGCGGGCATTGGCAGCGACAAGCCGCGGGCGCGGACCCCATTTCGGCGGATTCACCCAGGAAATCTGCTGACATCTCCGCCCGGTCGCCAATCCGGCCAAGCTTGACACTGGTGCCTCGCCGCGCTATTCTCGCGAGCTTCCACCCTGCCCGATTTTTCCGGTCAAAACCTCAGGCCTCCGGCCGCCCGGCGAGAATCCACCGTCTCGTTTGATCGGAACAACACGGAACCGTTGCGTTGATTTGCGACCTCCTGAAACGGTCACACTCAACCGCGGGACAAACAAGATAGAGACCGACTCGTTATGAGCGTCGATTTAGAAGCAATCGCCCAACGCGGGCATTGCGATGTATCCAGTCTTCGACTCGCACTTCCACTTTTAGAGCAAGGATACACGCCGCCTTTCCTGGCGCGTTATCGACGTGACGAGCTCGGTGGCTTGGACGAATCAAGTTTGTGGGTCCTCGCCGCCGGATTGAGAACCGAACGGCAAATTGCGCAGCGACGCGACGAGTTGCACCAGGTTTGGCAACAGACCTCGTTGAATGATCCTGCCATTGGGCACGCGATCAAGAAGGCGAACTCCCTTCGCATGCTGGCGCGACTCGGCCGCCGATTGAAATCCGAATCGCATGAAAGCGCCGCCGACGCGACCCGTTTGGCTGTCCGTTTGTTGAACCCCCATAAGGGAGATGGAGACGACTTTTCCATCATCGCCGCAAAGATTGATGGGATCAGTGACACCGAAGCAGCCGTCGCCAACGTCAATCAAGCACTCGCCAAACGGCTCGCTGGTGACCCACGAATCATCGGCGCGGCAGTCCGTTGGCTGGTGAAAAACGCAAAGATCCAAATCAAAAGCATTCGTGATCCACACGTCTCCGGTGAGCCGTCCGACAAGAATGTCTCCGATAAGAATGCCGGCAAAAACGCGACCGACAAGTCCGCGTCCAAGCCATCCGATTCAGCAGCCACGTCCGATCCGCCGCCAGCGGACCAAGAAAGTGTTTCTCCCGATCCCGCTGGGGCAGTGGTCGACGGGAAAACAATTTCCACCGATTCCCCGGCGCCAAACGATCCACCCAGCCCGGACACGCAATCACCGCAGTCGGAATCACCCCCGGGTGAGGCCGCGCCGAGCGAGTCAACCGTCGGCGACGAAAGTGCAAGTTCTGCGGAGGCAACCGCCGCCGAACCGACCACCCCCGAAGCTGCTTCCCAACCTGAAACTGCTTCCCAACCCGAAGCAGCTTCCAGCCCCGAAGCTGCTTCCGCACCTGAAGCCGATTCCACAGCCTCCATTCAGCCATCGGATACCGAGTCCGATGCTGCCCCAGCCGGCCCGGCCACATCGGCACCGACATCGGCCCCAGTCGCCGAGGGCGCCAACGGCGATCGTCCGCAGGCCGACGTGACGTCGGCCGCTGCAGCAGACACTTCGAAATCGCAAGGTGATCCTGCAAAACCTGCTAAAACCCGGGGCAAGGGGAAGGAAAAACAGAAAAAGATATCTCCACGGCAACGCCGCCGCCGGTGGTTGGTCGGCGTCCTCAAGCCGCTCGAAGGGAAACGACTTCACTGCGACAAACTCAGTTCTTTCCAGATCGTAATGCTGGGGCGCGCCCTGCGCAGCCAGGTCGCCGAATGCTCGTTCGAGTACGACGCGACGAAGTTGGTGGCCGAATTACAACGTACCGCGGGCGGTATCAACC